>JAJNBL010000002.1 GCA_021156175.1 Rickettsiales bacterium | reverse complement strand
GGCATCAACCTTGCGCGAACAAGTTACAAGCCCGAATGGCACTACGGCTGCGGCATTAGAGGTGTTAATGGGTGAAGCCGGACTCAAAAAACTGATGCGTGATGCCACTCGCGCGGCATGCGAGCGCTCCAAGGAATTATCGGAGTAACCCATGCGCATCGTACAATTTTTCGCGCTGCTATGTTCTCTTTTATTTTCTGAAACTCTCTACGCGATGGATAAAACAATGTCAGAGCCTGCAACACATTTTGAAACCACGATCCTCGCTGGCGGATGCTTCTGGTGCACGCAAGGCGCGTTTTACGATGTAGAAGGCATTGTGAAAACAACATCCGGCTATATCGGCGGTACGGTGCCCAATCCTACTTATGAGCAAGTCTCTTCGGGCAATACCGGGCATTACGAAGCGGTGGAAGTAGTCTTTGACCCGGAACGCATTAGCTATGATCAAGTCCTTACCATCTTCTGGAAAAGCATTGATCCGACGGATGCGAATGGGCAATTTGCGGATCGCGGCACGCAATACCATACCGCCATTTTTTATAAAAACACACACCAACAGAAAGCCGCGGAAGCTTCGAGAGAAGCGCTGGCAAAACAGCTAAACAAACCCATTATGACAAAAATTCTTGCAGCTTCTCCATTTTATCCCGCAGAAAAAGAGCATCAGGATTATCAGACCAAAAACCCAACACGCTATAAGCTCTATTATTATGGGAGTGGAAGGCCGCAGCGGTTGAAAGAGTTGTACGGGGATAAATAAAGCCTCTACTTCTTCCGGCTATTCTTCTCTTCAATCCCCGACGTCCCTTCGCGTGCTTCAAGCACCTTCATGACCTCTTCAAGAGTAACACCGCGATCAACCAAAAGCACAAGCAGGTGATAGAGCACATCGGCACTTTCAGCTGCGATTTCTTTGGGAGTTTCGACCAGTGCCGCCGTCACCAATTCCGTGGTTTCTTCCCCCAACTTCTTGGCGATTTTTTTCGTACCTTGTGACAATAATTGCGCGGTATAGGAGCTTTCCGGTGATGCATCTTTTCGAGAAGCAATTGTAGCATATAAACGTGTCAGTACATCCGTCATTGCATCCTCATGGGAATTCCGTGTTCTTGCATCGTGGCTTTGACTTGCCCAATCGAAAAAGTACCAAAATGGAAGACCGAAGCGGCAAGCAGCGCACTTGCATGGCCTTGTTTCACGCCATCAACAAAATGCGACAGCGCACCCACGCCACCGGAGGCTATCACCGGCACGCTTACGGCATCGGCAATCGCACGAGTCATCGGCAAATCAAAGCCCTGTTTCGTGCCGTCACGATCCATCGAGGTGAGCAGAATTTCGCCTGCGCCATTTCCGACCATCCGCCTTGCCCATTCCACCGCATTAAGCCCGGTAGGATTACGCCCACCATGGGTGAAGATTTCATATTTCCCCGGCGCCACCGTTTTCGCATCAATCGCAACCACAATACATTGCGCACCAAATTTCTCCGAAGCCTCACGAACAAAATCGGGATTATGCACCGCTGCCGTATTAATCGACACTTTATCAGCGCCCGCAAGCAAGAGTTTGCGAATATCTTCTACCGCCCGCACACCGCCACCTACCGTCAGCGGCATGAAGCATTGCTCCGCCACGCGCGCGACCACATCATAAAGCGTATCGCGGTTATCGCTGGAAGCGGTGATATCCAAGAAACAAAGCTCATCCGCACCTTGCGCATCGTAGAGCTTCGCCTGCTCCACCGGATCGCCTGCGTCAATCAGATCAACAAAATTGACCCCCTTGACCACGCGGCCATCTTTCACATCAAGGCAAGGGATGATACGGGGTTTTAGCATTGCGTTACGCGACCTTCAGCGCTTTTTGTACATCAATCCGCCCATCATACAGCGCGCGTCCGGTGATTACACCTTCCACACCATAGGGCTCGAGCGCCTTGATTGCTTCAATATCCGCAAGTGAGGATACCCCACCGGAGGCAATCACTGGCGTGCTAATCGCTTCGGCGAGTGCACGCGTACCGGCAAGATCTGGCCCACCGAGCAATCCATCGCGGTTGATATCCGTATAAATAATTGCAGCAACGCCTGCTTTTTCAAATTTCTGCGCAAGCGCAATCACACTGATATCTGAAACTTCTGCCCAGCCCTGCACCGCCACCATTCCATCGCGGGCATCAATACCCACCGCGATTTTCCCAGGGAATTGCTCACAGGCGCGCAAAACTAATTCAGGATCACGCAGCGCAATAGTACCCAAAATCACGCGCGAAACGCCCGCTTCCAACCATGCGGAAATCGTTGCGATATCGCGTATTCCCCCACCTAATTGGATCGGAATGGAAACATTTTCCAGTATCCGTTTTACCGGCGCAGCATTCACCGGCTTCCCTTCAAATGCACCGTTCAAATCCACAATATGAATCCAGCGGAAGCCTTGTGACTCAAAGATTTTAGCTTGTGCTGCAGGGTCTTCATGGAACACGGTCACTTGCGCCATATCGCCTTTCTTTAAGCGCACGCATTGGCCATCTTTTAAATCAATTGCAGGATAAATAATCATAACATAAAACCAAAAATAATTAGCGCGATAGAGGGTTACAAACCCTAGAGGTCTTTACAATAAAAATGCCCCGCATGAATAATGCCGTTGATCTTCTCGTATTTATCCAGCGTCCCCCAGCGGCGATAGCCCATCGCTTCATAGAGCGATACAGCGGCTTCTTGCGGTGCGCGTACACTCAGTTTCAGCAACAACAATCCTTGCGAAGACGCTTTATCTTCCACCACTTTTAACAATTCTTTGGCAAGCTTATGCCCGCGTGCCCAGGGTGCAACGAAATGGTTTTCCACGCTCGCTGCAAATGACGAAGCATGCTTTGCCGAAGGCCGCACAAACTGGATAGAAGACGCAATTGTCCCGTCCAATCTTCCTACAATCAACTGCCGATCCGGAACCAATAAAATTCCCTTCCAGTACGCTTCCATTTGCTCGCGCGTTGGCAACCCATCACGATTGAAACCGATGGAAAAACTATGCTCATTATCAAGGATCGTCGCTTCGGTCGCATCGCAGATATCCTCAAGGTCCGTACCTTTAAATTCCGTGATGCTTTCAACAACTATTTGGGTCATAGGGCTCTCTTGGTTTGCGCTTTGTTCATCGGGTGTTTAGCGCCGTTACAGTGTAAGAAAATTCGTTAGCAACGCAAGCCCGGTTTTTTGACTTTTTTCCGGGTGAAACTGCGTTGCGATGATATTATCGTGAATCACCATCGCCGTAACATTCGTTCCATACTCGACCGTCGCCGCGACATAGCCCGGCTCCTTGCACTCCAGATGGTACGAGTGAACAAAATACGCGTGATCGCCATCATGAATGTCTTTTAACACCGGATGTGTTTGGGTCAGCGCTAACGCATTCCAGCCCATATGCGGAACTTTCAACGAAGGATCTTTCGGAGTTAATGCAACGACATCGCCCGGAATCCATCCCAAACCTGCATGCGTTCCATGCTCAAACCCGCGTGTCGCCAAGAGTTGCATGCCCACACAAATGCCTAAGAACGGCTTTTGGCGGAGGCGCACTTCCTGCTCCAGCCCATCGATCATCCCAGGAAGCGCCTGCAAACCCTTCATGCAGTCAGCAAAGGCACCAACGCCTGGGAGCACGATATGCGATGCGGCCTCTAGCGCTTTAGGATCCGAAGAGACAACCACATTTCGTCCCGTTTTTTCGGCGGCACGTTCTAAGGATTTTGCGGCAGACCGCAAATTGCCCGAACCGTAATCAATAATCACTACTGATGTTGTCATGGGAGCACGGAAAAAGGAGCGCTAAGGGACGTAGAAATCGATTTATTCGCTTGGGTATATTGCCCAAAGAAGCGCTGGCTGGCTTCTAATTCGTCATGCGCTGCGATAATATCGGTCAGCACATAGCCACGGTCTTCGAGCGCACTCACATACCAATCGGTCGCGGAGAACCCAATAAACAGAAAAAGACTCACTTGGATCGCATAAGACAAGGCCGGAGAAATCAAATCTTTTGCTTCCAGTATCCCGAGCAACATAAACAGCAGGAAGATGATCCCCGCCACTTTCCATATGCGGTGATAACCCAGCCAGAAAAAATGGAGGACCGCCGCCATCCAGGAAAACCCATCCCGCACGAACAAAGCTGAATCCGTCACACGATCGGCATTCGGATTGACATAGACGAGATAAAAATGGCTACGGTTAAACATAATTTACTCTACAATCTTCTTGTCGCTCAAATTTGGCTAGACCGCCCCCGAAAATGGGGTTTTGTTGAATACCGAAGCGGAGCGTACTTTAAGTACGTGAGCATCGGAACGCAGACAAAATGACATTTGCAGCCAAGACTCGTCAAATTTACAAAGTGCCGCCTAAGGTTCCTTTGGTCGAAGGTACCAGATGCGCCTGGCGTGGGTCAATGGCAATCGCGGATTTCAGTGCGCGCGCCAAGCCTTTATAGCAAGACTCAATAATATGGTGATTGTTCTGGCCATAAATATTTTCCACATGCAGCGTAATTCCTGCACTTTGTGCGAAGGCCTGGAACCATTCTTTGAACAATTCCGTATCCATTTCACCCAATTTATCGCGGGTAAATTCCACCTTCCAAATCAGGTACGGACGCTTGGAAATATCGAGCGCCACACGGCTTAATGTCTCATCCATCGGGATATAAGCATGCGCATAACGCGTGATGCCTTTCATATCGCCAATTGCTTGTGCAAAAGCTTCACCGAGTGCAATGCCGGTATCTTCGGTCGTGTGGTGATAATCGATATGCAGATCGCCTTCCGCTTTCACCGTAATATCCATCAGGCTGTGGCGAGAGAGCTGCTCCAACATATGATCCAGAAACCCAATCCCGGTGTTGACCTCATAGACCCCGGCTCCGTCCAGGTTAATGGAGACGGTAATCGAGGTTTCCTTGGTTTTTCGTGTAACGGTACCGGTACGGGCCATAATCCTGCTGCCAATGGTTGTTTATTAGGTACCCTCTATATAGGCCTAAATGGCTTATCTCTCAAGCGTTTCATTGCTACATTAGCAAAGAATTTTCCAAAAACACTTGAATCCTAAAGCAAGACACCCCAAGTTAAGAGTAACAGAATCACCGGAGTCACTTATGGAACATACAAATCCCCAGCTTTTTTACGGCACTACCATCCTTTCGGTAAGACGCGGCAAAGAGGTCGCCATTGCGGGTGATGGGCAGGTTTCCCTTGGCAATACGGTCATGAAATCGAGCGCCAATAAGATCCGAAAGCTCGGGAATGGCTCGATCCTGGCCGGCTTTGCGGGTGCCACCGCCGATGCTTTTACGTTATTCGAACGTCTGGAAGCCAAGCTTGAGAAGCATCCCGGTCAACTCACTCGGGCCTGCGTGGAGCTTGCCAAGGACTGGCGGACGGATAAATATCTTCGGCGCCTGGAAGCAATGATGATTGTGGTCGATAAGGACGTCTCCCTGATCCTCACGGGAACCGGCGATGTGCTGGAGCCGGAAGACGGGATCGTCGCGATTGGATCGGGCGGGAATTATGCCCTAGCCGCTGCCCGGGCACTTTCCGATTCGGGCTTGGATCCGGAGGCAATTGTCCGCAAATCCATGAAGATCGCTGCGGATATTTGTGTCTTTACGAATGGCAATATTGTGCTGGAGAAATTGTAATCCCTATGACCACCTTAAACCCCAGAGAAATTGTTGCGGAATTAGACCGCTTTATCGTAGGCCAGACCGATGCGAAGAAAGCGGTTTCCATCGCACTGCGGAACCGTTGGCGTCGCAAAAAAGTTGATGAATCCATGCGCGAAGAAATCGTTCCCAAAAACATTCTAATGATAGGCCCCACAGGGTGCGGGAAAACCGAAATTGCTCGCCGTTTGGCGAAGCTTGCGAATGCTCCGTTTTTGAAAATCGAAGCGACTAAATTCACCGAAGTCGGCTATGTGGGACGGGATGTCGATTCCATCATCCGCGACCTCATGGAAGTCGCCGTGACGATGGTGCGCACCTCGCTCAGGAAAGAAGTAGTCGAGCGCGCGCGCAGTGCTGCGGAAGAGCGGGTGCTTAACGCATTGGTAGGCGAAAGCTCCAGCAAAGAGACGCGCGAAAAATTCCGCCAAATGCTGATTGACGGCTCCTTAAACGATAAAGAAATCGAGATTGATGTTGCTGATACGGGTTCTGGAATGCCTTCGTTTGAAATTCCCGGCATGCCTGGCAGCGCCATGGGGGTTATCAGCATTGGGGATATGCTGGGCAAAGCCTTAAGCGGCGCTCGCACCAAAGCTCGGAAGATGACGGTTGCTGCATCGTATGACATCTTGATTGCCGAAGAAAGCGACAAGCTGATCGATGATGATCGCATTATGCGCGACGCTGTGAATGCGGTGGAAAATGATGGGATTGTATTTATCGACGAGATCGACAAAGTTTGCGCGCGTTCTGATGTGAAAGGCGGCGAAGTCAGCCGTGAAGGTGTGCAGCGTGACCTGCTACCGCTTTTGGAAGGTACGTGCGTTTCCACTAAATATGGCACAGTGAAGACCGATCATATTTTGTTCATTGCGTCTGGTGCATTCCATATGGCGAAACCTGCGGATCTTCTTCCTGAATTGCAAGGGCGATTGCCTATTCGTGTGGAGCTTAATGCGCTCACAGAAGACGATATGGTACGTATCTTGAAAGAACCAGAAGCAAGCCTGCCGAAGCAATATGCAGCACTGATGGGCACCGAACAGGTGACGCTGAATTTCACCGATGAAGGCATCCGCGAGCTTGCATCGATTGCGACCGATGTGAATAAACGTGTTGAAAACATCGGCGCGCGGCGGCTTCATACGGTACTGGAAAAACTGCTCGAAGAAGTAAGCTTTGAGGCCAGCAACATGACCGGTGTGACGGTGAATATCGATGCTGCCTATGTCCGTAAATATGTTGGCGATATCGCAAAACAGACCGATTTATCGAAGTTTATTTTATAGCCGATCTATGCTAGTTTAGCATTCTCCGTGACGCGAAAATGGTGTTGTGCGAGTACCGCAGTGGAGCGTACATAGGAGTACGTGAGCAGCGGAACACAGCAGAGCACCATTTGCAGCCATGGAGAATGCTAAAAATGGCATAGAAATTGCATTTCTTTTACAAAGATTTGCAATTTCTATAGGAGCTATTCCTATGACAACCATTGGCCCTAATGCATCCCATATGTATATTGGCAGTTTTCCACTGCCTGATAAATCACAGCCTCAAGCCGAAAATACCTCGAAAAATCAATTCTATACCCCCACTCCCACTCCAGCCCAAACGCAAACGGAGCAGAAAAACGCTTTCCCTACCACCTCTGCCACTACCCAATACGATGCCCAACGCATGGGACAAGAGGACACAGATGCGGCAAAAAATACCAATGGTGCCGTGGAAGAATTTCTCAAATTCATGAATATGACCCCCGAAGAGCGTATGTTCGCGATGATTTTGGGGGAGGAAGGATTAACGAAGGAAGAATTCGATGCTTTGCCGCCCGATCAGCGGGAAAAGATTCTCCAAAAAGTGCGTGAGCGCGTCAAAACCTCGATAGAACAAAGCATGGAGCAGCAAGGACAACCCTTTTTTATGATGGCATCCATCAATGAAATACCCCAAAGTTCCACCTTGGGGGATTTCCAGGGGAAAAAAGGGAGCGGGATTGATGCATACCTCCCAAAGCCCGAAGATTCCGGCAAGAATGTGGATTTTACTGATAACCGTTTTTCTTCTCACAAGAAACCGACTCTTTAACTCGGCCTTGTGCTGACTACCTATCTTAAGTAACATCCCTCTTTTCATCCAAAATGAAGGAACGGTTCAATGCATCTTTCCCCGTGGCTCCAATTAGGTCCATTTACATATGGAATCTATCGCTTCTTTGCGAAGGGATTGTTTGGGTTGATCTTGACGATTTACCTCGCGGGATTCCTCCAAGTTGTGCTGTTTGAGGGAACCGGATATTTACGCGCGGATTTCCTCACATCTCCACAAGCCGTTGGATCCGCACTCTTCACCCACTGGCAAGAATGGTTCCAGGGTACACGTGATTTCTCCAATGAGCGCATCATGATTGTCGTGGGCTCGGTTATTGGGGGAAATCTTTTACTGAAAACCATCTGTTACAGCGCGGCATTGGTTTTGAGCAACGTATTTTGTTATTTCGCCCTTCCCTTTGCCAAACGAAAGAGATTGCGCAAAGAGGCCAAAATGGCAAAACCCACAACAGCTCCTCAATCAACCAAACATGCGGTAGAAGATGCCATATTAGGAGAAATAGATGCGTTGCTTGCACGGACGAGTACGAAGAAAAAGAAGTAGGAAATTATTTCAATTTATAAATCCCATTCGCATCAAACTGCGTTAAGCAATCTTCGGCCAATCCCATAATACTTTCTGTGCTGCCAAGATACAGCAATGCATGCGGCTCCATGCAATTCTTTAGCCCCTGCAGCACTTGGGTTTTCGTTGCCGCATCAAAATAAATCAGCACATTTCGGCAGAAAATAATATCAAACCTTCCAAGGTTTCGAAGATCACCCAGTAAATTTTGCTGTTTGAATTTCACAAGCGCACGCAGGTTATCCTTCACCTGCCAGGTCTCTCGTTCCTGAGTAAAGTATTTCACCAGCATTGTAATCGGCAGCCCACGTTGGACTTCAAATTGTGAATAAATGCCTTTTTCTGCTTTCTCTACCACCTGGGTATTGATGTCTGTCCCGATAATTTCAATCGGGATGTCTTTACATGAAGGCAATTCAAGCAACGTCATTGCAATGGAATAAGCTTCTTGTCCCGTCGAGCAGGCCGCACTCCATATCCGGATTTTTCCTTTCTTTTTGCACGTATCCATGAGGTGTGGCAGCACTAAGTTGCGCAAATGATCAAACGGTTTAGTATCACGAAAGAAGGACGATTCATTGGTTGTCATCGCCTCAACAAGCGCATGCGTCAGAGCTTCATCTTTGGCCGTTTTCACGTAGGCCACCAACTCCGTAATTGTTGTCATTCCATGTTTTCTCGCGAGAGGAAGCAGACGGGATTCCACGAGATACTCTTTGCCTTCTGTCAATGCAATCCCCGAACGGTCTTTCACAAGCGTGATCACATAGGTAAAATCTTGCGGCGTCATCATGAGCGACCCCCACATATTTTGGCAACATAGGCGCCGATTTCTGGTAATGGCAATACCGCACTGCACAGGCCTTTGGTCGCCACTACGCCGGGCATTCCCCATACTACACTGGTTTTCTGATCCTGCGCGATGATACTTCCGCCCTTCTCCACAATCTTTTCTGCACCGTGCAGACCATCCTGACCCATGCCGGTTAAGATAAGTCCAAGAATTTTCTCTCCGCCATACACATCAATAAGGCTCTCATACATCGGGTCGACCGCCGGACGGCAGAAATTAACAGGATCCGACTGCGTTAAACGTACCGCCACCTGTTGTCCGACTTTTTCAAATGTCAGATGAAAATCCCCTGGTGCAATATAGATATTACGGGGTTCGAGTATTTGCCCCTGAGTTGCCTCATGGCAGGGCATATCGCTTACTCGAGCCAAATGTTGTGCAAGCACCGACGTAAAAAAAGCCGGCATATGCTGTGTGATGACAATCGGAATATTCGCTGTGAATATGCCTTGGAGTTGCCGGAAAAGTTCCGCAAGCGCTAACGGACCTCCCGTAGAAGAACCGATCGCCAATATTTTGGGAGGAGCAATGAATTTATGAGGGCGCAACACGATCGAAGACGTAGATGTAGACGCTAAGGTGGGAGATGAAGTAAGAGGCGCTACAGGTTCCACTACGGTCGTGGATACTCCGCGTATTTTCCTCAATAATTCCTGACCAAAATATTCTAAACTGTTCGCCATGCTTTGTGCAGAAGGCTTACTCATACAATCCACCGCACCTTTTCCGAGTGCTTTTATGGTCACCTCTGCCCCCTCACGCGTGAGACTTGAGACCATGATTATTTTACTTCGGGGAGCTATTTCAAGAAGCTTTGGCAGTGCCGTAATACCATCCATAACCGGCATTTCGACATCCAGGAGAATCACATCTACGGCATGAGATCTTAAGGCCGCAATTGCCACCTCACCGTTATTAGCAGTCGTCACGATCTCGATATCATTTGCAGTATGCAGTACGCGTGTAACCATTTGACGAGCAACTGCCGAATCATCGACAATCATTACACGGATAGGTGGAGGCTTCGGAGAAGTGGGGATATATTCTACCACGTACCTCCCCTTTTACACAGAATCCGTTATCAACCCTGTCTGGATAAGCTTATCTTTCAGGATTTCTTTATCGAACGGTTTCATGATATATTCATTAGCACCGGTCATGATCGCATTTTGGATATGCGCCATATCGTTTTGCGTTGTGCAAAAAATCACCACAACGCTTCCGCCATTCGTCATGGCGCGCAGCTCTTCCAAGCACTCAAGTCCATCTTTTACGGGCATATTCCAATCGAGCAACATCATTTCTGGCATTGATTCGGCGCAGGCTTTGAGCGCCACCTCGCCATCTTCCGCTTCGCGCACATTAAAACCCAGCTCTTCTAGAAGATGCCGTGCAAACTTCCGAACTACTTTAGAATCATCGACTACCAGACACTGTTTCATGCATTATCCTTTTCATGAGATATCGCATCATCCGTCGGCACATGATCCGAGAACCGTAACAAATTCTCTATATTCAGCACCACCATCAACCCATCTTCCAGCTTGTACACACCCGTTAATATATCCCGCCAATGGGAGGGTATATTTTCCGGAGTGGGCACAAAATCTTTGATCGGCAAGGTAAATACATCGCCTACATTATCAACAAGCAGGCTATAAAACTCCCCACCTTTCTCGACCACGATGCTGCGTGATTCTTTCACCTTTTCATCCGGCTTTAACCCCAAACGTATCCTCACATCAATCGCTGTCACGATTTTTCCGCGCAAGTTTAATACGCCCGCAACAGCAGGCGGAGCGGAAGGAATCATGGTAATGGGTCGCGGACTTAGGACATCCTGCACCTCTGCCACATTAACTCCAAACAGTTGGTTATCGATGGATAGCGTAACAAATTGTCGGCTTTCTCCTTCGGTGTACGAAGGGATATACGATGGCGTGGAAGTAGTGTTTGTAGCCATTCCCATTAGTGTATTCCCCCTGCCGTACTATTTACTAGATCAAGCAATCCGCCGTGATTCGTTTTGGAAACATAACCGCTTAATTGCTCAAGCAACGACTCTTCCATAGACGAGCCCATTTCTTCGGTACTGTGCGCTGAGAGTGCAATAATCGGCAAATTACTGAAACGTGCATCTTGTTTACACACCGCAATAAACTGCGGGCCGGTCATCCCGGGCATATTCATATCGGTAATAATCAGGGATAATTTGTCTGTCTGCGCTGCTAATATTTCAAGCGCCTCTTCCGCCCCAGGAGCGGTGAGCACATCATAGCCCGCATTTTTTAGCACCGGAGGAATAAATTTCCGGAAGAATGGACTATCATCCACCAACAAAACCATTTTATTTTTGTGCGTAGGCGCATTATGCCCACCCACTTCCCAGTCTTGGAACGTCCTTTGGAAATGATAACTCACATCAATCAACTCACACGTCACACCCTGAACAACCGGGCTTCCCAGGAACCCTTCTTTGCCTGATGAAAGGCGTGTATCCATGTGGCACGTGACGATATCTTCTATCTGATCGACGACCATGCCCATCACTTTATCTTCATCCACAAAGACGATGATTTCGCGTATCTCAGGCTTCACATCAAGCGGTTCACCATCAAGCGATACGACCCGCATCAATCCACCCCGATATTGCAGCAGAGGGATGCCTGCGGATAACTCTATTTTACTTAAGTCAATTTTTTCCAACCGCGATACCACTTCCAAAGGTACGACCTTCGGTGCACCCTCTCCCGAACGGAACATAAGCAAAGTAAAATCATGCGCTTCTTCTGTGGCATCATGCTGCTCAGCTAGCCCGGTTTGCTGGCCGATATCCATATTGCCAACTTTCCCTGAAATCCCGTTTATATCAAGGATCATGATCACGCTTCCATCGCCAAGAATCGTACTACCTGCATAGACATTGATATGGCGAAGGACGGGAGCAACTGATTTTACTACGATTTCTTCCGTATCGAAGACTTTATCGACAGCGATCCCAAAATACGAATTTCCTACCTGACACACAACGATATACACTTTCTTCTTTGCGAGTTCCTCCGTCGTGAGTTCCGGAGCCGGTGCCATTTTAAGCGCTTCACGCAATGAAATAAGCGGCAAAAGCCGGTTTCGGAGCCGCAAGACCTGCGCACCGTTGATCATTTCAATATGGTGTTCGGAATGCGGTCCGGTACGTACCATTTCAAGCACACCTAATTGTGGAATACCGAAACGTTCACCGCCAGCTTCCACAATTAAGATGGGCATGATTGCCAAGGTCAGGGGTATCTTAATCAGGAAAGTTGTGCCTTTCCCTTGGACGGATTGCATATCAATATTTCCGCCAATTTTTTCTATATTCGTTCGCACCACATCCATGCCCACACCACGTCCCGATACAGAGGTGATGGTTGCTGCCGTTGAAAATCCTGCATGGAAGATGAAATATTGTATCTGTTTCGCCGACATGCTCGCGAGCTCTTCCGGCGATGCTAAACCTTTCTCAAGAATCTTTGCTTTGATCCTCTCTACATTCAGTCCTCGCCCATCATCCGCAATACGAATGACGATATGACCGCTTTCATGATACGCATCGAGCGTGATCGTTCCTTTTTCGGATTTTCCTGCGGCCTTACGTTCTTCTGGCGTATCAATCCCATGATCCGCAGAATTTCTCACCATGTGGGTCAGAGGATCTTTGATATATTCCAAAAGCTGACGATCGAGTTCCGTTTCTTCGCCGGCCATGACAAGTTCGATATTTTTATGCAATTCATTGGAAAGATCACGTACCAATCGGGGGAATTTTGCCCAGGCATTTCCCACGGGCTGCATCCGGGTTTTCATCACCACATCTTGAAGTTCTGAAGTGATGTGGTTTAGCCGTTGCAGTGGCACATGGAAGCTTGAATCCTGTGAGGTCCGTCCGATTTGCAGTAGCTGGTTCCGGGTCAATACCAATTCGCTTGCCTGTTGCATTAGCTGCTCCAGTACATCGATATTCACACGCAAGCTCTGTTGCGGCTGGATTGCCGTTGTTTCCGGAACCGCGGCAGCAGTTATTGCTTCTTTTTTCTTGCTCTCAGCGACAGCATGTTCTGATTCTGCTGCAACAACAGGAGCCGCAGGCGCTAACGAGATCATCCCTGTATCGGCCTGATCTTTTCCTTCTGCATGGGCATTCACACGCCCAATGAGTTCGCTATCTTCCCCTTCCGGCTCTTTACCTGTGGCGGAGAGTCCATCCACAATAAATTTAATGGCATCCACAACTTCGAGAATAAGCGTAATGGCCTTCGGCGAAGCATGCAGTGCCTTATCGCGAATTTTCCCTAATACATTCTCACCTGCATGCGCAACCACTTCCAAGCGCGATAGACCTAAGAAGCCACAGGTTCCTTTAATCGTATGCATCACCCGGAAAATATTCCCAAGCAATTGCTGGTCTTGTGGGCTTTTTTCTAAAAGGATAAGGTCGTTATCAAGCTTGGCCAACCCTTCGACAGTTTCCGTTAGAAAATCGGTTATCAGCTCATCCATAGCCTACTCAACAAAGGGTGCTAAAACTTATAATACCTTCTCATCGTATCAAACGAAGATTAAGGTTCCCTTTATCGTGGAATGAGGAAAGATAAATGGTCGAGAATTGGCCAAAGCCTATTCGTTCTTCACGGATTTGACGAGAATGCCACGCAGCCGAATAAGAGGACGCCCATCTTTTGCTGCTGGCTTGCCATAAGGCATCCCTGTTTGGAAAGAAGCCGTGGCTTTTTCATGTACCGCAAGCGAAGGAGAAGAAAACACCATCTGGCTCACAGGATGTTCCCGGTAGCTACGGTCATTTCCTTCGAATACCAAAGAAATACCGCCGCTAGGACTCTGTACGCCACGTCCGATACAGTGATAGACTGTACCATCTACGGCTACTTCATAAAGATAGGTTTTGCCATCTTGCAGCTCGGTATCATCCGTACTCGCGAAAATAAGATCTGTTCCCGCAGGAAAGGCAGGATGGTTATTTCCTGCAATGGTTAACCCTATAAATTCATGGCTTTCATATTCTTTGGGAGATTTAAAGGCAATTGCGTAGGCTTGATCAATGGGCTGTTCCGCATCTGCATCAAAATACTCTACGACCGCGCCAGAGGAGGTATCGATTTTACCTATAATCAGGGCTTCTGAGGAAGTCTTTTTCTTTTGAAGGCCAACAACCGAGGCCTTGCCATGGATAGCCGCCATCACTTCATCGTTGGTCACACCAAAGAAATTCGCAATATATGGCACTTCATCCGCTTTAAACCGGCGAAGTCCGCTGAGTGCGCGCGAAATAGCCGATGGCTCAACATTGAGCTCACTCGCTAATGCGCTTTGAGGTTTCCCAACACGCTTAAATTGTTCCTTGAACCACTTTTTATCCATGGTTGCTTTTTTACCGTGTTTTGGGAGAAAAGTCTTATTCGATTATCGCAAGAAAAATGGCTGAATAGGCTGATTTACTAATTTAACGTGTAAATTTTTTACCTCTCCACACCACTTACGGGATACTCTCACACTATTCCCTCTTTTCTTGAGACTCAAGCGTGATCTTCAACACAAGCATTATGTGGTAACAATTACGGTACGATTTCCTTCAATTTTAAGTGCAACCCGACCCTGAATCAGTGCGATTGCTTCTTTACCGAATACCTCATTGCGCCACCCGTTCGTTACAGGGTTCGGGTCCTTCGGTTCCTCAATCATCGCGGTGAGGTCATCGTTGGTAGCAATAAGCCTATCTGCCACTTTATATTCTTCTGCTTTGAGCTTCAGCAATACCTTCAACAATTCCATCATAGAACTATGACTGGATTTTAATGCCTTTTTACGCTTAGGAAAAATAGAAGGATCCGGAGCTGCATTCTTCGCACTTACCATACGCTCAATCAGCGATTCCCCTACCGTGGTTTGCGATAAAGGACGGGAAATGCCCCGCACTTTCCGAAGCTCCGTTATATTAACGGGATGCGACGCTGCGATTTCAAGCAATGTCTGGTCTTTAAGTAAATGCGTACGCGGAATATCGAGTGCCTGCGCATTTTCTTCCCGCCATGCCGCCACTTCACGCACCATATGCAAAAACTTCGGCGCAGCGCTCCGTGTCCGGATTTTCTTCCACATCTCAAACGGCTCAGCAATATAATTTGCCGTATCCCGCAATGCCAACATCTCTTCGCTCACCCAGGCTTCACGATCGGTGGTCTTAAGTTGCTCTGCCAGTGCCTTATAGACATCGCGTAAATAGACTACGTCTGACAATGCATATTCCTGCTGCGCACGTGATAACGGACGACGTGACCAATCGGTAAACCGGCTGGTTTTATCAATTTCCACGCCTGCAAGCACTTCCGCCAGCTTCGCATAGCTTGCGGCCTCGCCAAAACCGCAGACCATCGCTGCAATTTGCGTATCAAATAAGGGCTTAGGCAATGTACCAGAAAGCTGGTAAAATATCTCCAGATCCTGCGACGCCGCATGAAATACTTTAAGCACCGAAGATTTATTAAACAGGGCAAATAAGGGAGAAAGGTCCATCCCTGGAGCCAGAGGATCAATCAGTACGGCTTCTTCCGGGCCTGCCACTTGAATCAGACAAAGCCTTGGGTAATAGGTTTTTTCCCGGATAAATTCGGTATCCACTGCCAAGAAATCCGCCTTTTTCAACCGATCGCACAAGGCGGTTAGGGCTGCTGTATTCGTAATACAGGGGATGGGCGTTTGTTTTGGCACAGGAGTTACGTAAACCTTTCGCTTGGAATTGACGGCATGCCCTATATCCTATATACCAGACAGCGTTGTATCACAAGGTGAAAGCGGCAACCCCGCCCATTTCCACATAATATTTAAGGATAACTATGCACGCCTACCGCACCCATACCTGTACTGCCCTTCGTGTCAGCGATGTTGGAAAAGAAGTCCGCCTTTCAGGCTGGATCCACCGCAAGCGGGACCATGGAAATCTCCTGTTTATTGATATCCGGGACCATTATGGCATTACCCAGTGCGTGGTCATGAATGATTCCGCCTTCTTTGAGAAAGCCACCCAAATCCGCTATGAAAGCGTTGTCACCGTGACCGGCAAAGTGGTTGCGCGCTCGAAAGAAACAGTAAACGCAGACCTTCCAACGGGTGAGATCGAACTCGTGGTGGAAAGCTTCCATGTGGAGTCCGAGTCTGAAGTGTTGCCGATCCAAGTCAATGCCGACCGCGATACATCAGAGAACTTGCGCCTCAAATACCGCTTCCTTGACCTTCGCCGGGAGAGTATGCAGCGCAATATCGCCCTTCGCTCCAATGTGATTGCAGGCCTTCGTCGTCGGATGATCGAACAAGGATTCAAAGAATTCCAAACCCCAATCTTAACCGCAAGTTCACCGGAAGGTGCACGGGATTATCTGGTACCAAGCCGTGTACATCCAGGCAAATTCTACGCCCTCCCGCAAGCGCCGCAGCAATTTAAGCAGCTCTTGATGGTATCGGGTTTTGACCGTTATTTCCAAGTAGCACCGTGCTTCCGCGATGAAGATGCGCGCGCGGATCGCTCTCCGGGTGAATTCTATCAGCTCGATATTGAGATGTCCTTTGTGACCCAAGAAGACGTCTTTGCCGCGATTGAGCCGGTGCTCTATGGGACTTTTAAAGAGTTTTCTAACCCCAACTGGCAGATCACGGGCGCTCCATTCCCACGTATCACCTATGCTGATGCGATGCTGAAATACGGCTGCGACAAGCCGGATTTGCGTAACCCGATCATCCTTTCCGAAGTGACCAGCGTATTTGTGGGTTCAGGCTTCGGAATTTTCACTAAAGCGATTGAACAAGGCAGCGTGATCCGTGCGATCCCAGCACCGGGCACTGCAAGTCAGCCGCGTAGCTTCTTTGATAAAAGAATCGCCTATGCGCAAGAACTTGGCGCCAAAGGCCTGGCCTATATTATTTTCGATACCGATGGCTCTGCTAAAGGCCCGATTGCGAAATTCCTAAGCGAAGAAAAACTCAAAGAACTCCAAGCACTCGCTGGTTTGAAGGCTGGAGATTCCGTGTTCTTCTCCTGTGGAACAGAGGCCGAAGCCGCGAAACTCGCAGGCCAAATGCGTAACAATATCGGCGAAGAGCTGGGCTTGATTGAACCGGATTGCTATAAATTCTGCTGGGTGGTGGATTTCCCCTTCTTCGAATGGAACGAAGACGAGAAGCGCATTGATTTCAGTCATAATCCCTTCTCCATGCCACAAGGCGGCTATGAGGCGCTTACGAAAAGCGATGACCGCGAATACCTATTATCACTCAAAGCATACCAATATGACATCGTCTGCAATGGCGTAGAGCTTTCCTCTGGCGCGATCCGGAACCATAAGCCGGAAACCATGTATAAGGCGTTCGAAATTGTGGGCTATGGCAAAGAAGTGGTGGATGAGAAATTCGGCGGAATGATTCGTGCATTCCAATATGGCGCACCTCCGCATGGTGGCTTGGCTCCTGGGATTGACCGGATGGTGATGCTGCTTGCGAACGAGCCGAACATCCGCGAAGTGATTGCCTTCCCGATGAACCAGCAGGCGCAGGATCTCTTGATGAATGCGCCGGCGGAAGCGGACCCGAAACATCTTCGTGAACTGCATATCCAGCTTTCCGCAAAAGCGCGCCAGCTCCTCGATGAGCAACAGGCGAAAAAGGCCGCGGGACAAAGCGATACAGCCACGGAAGATGCAGCTTAGAAAGCTGCTAAACCGAAACGCCCCAAAGATCCAGATTCTTCTGCCGGTTCCGCTTGATGCGTTCGCGCACGGTACGAGTACGGCCGGATGCGGCTTCTCTGACGGCTTTTTTGTGCCGCACCTGGGATACATGAGTTTCGGATACTTTCTTGGAACGCGCAAGCGGTGATTCCCGCATCGATTTGGTTTTGGCTAACGCCGAGGATGCCCCAACACCTTCGGATGCACGCGATTCTCCCAATGATTGCCCTGCAGGTCCTTGACTATGATGGCCATGCATACGCTCATGTTCGGCAAACTCCATCAGCTTCCGGTTCGTCACAAGCGTCCGCAACTTGAGCAGTGCTGCCCCTGTTAGTACCGTAAGTTGCTTTTGAATATCTTGAAAAAGAAAGGCCACTTCCTTTACCTACCCGTATCCGTACTTTTACGTATTCTTATTACAGGAAGGCTCCTCTGCCTGGCCTGAACTCGCCTGATCCCGATCAGGCTCCGCACGTTGCGCCTGTTTTCTCCGTTGGAGATTAGCACGCAATGCACTTTCAAGGCTTTCCTGTTTGGCCTTTTTCTTGGCCAAAACCAGGGCGCTATCACGCGTATTATTGTTATCATCCTGTGGGAGCATAAGGAATACTACACATTTACGAGGGGTAAACCAAGTGGAATTGTACAAATTTTTTGGTGATATGTAAGAAGGGCTTGCGCTTATCTACGCAATATGGCATGTTTCGGCCGAAGTTTTTCCTCAAGGGCCGCCATAGCTCAGTGGTAGAGCGCGTCATTGGTAATGACGAGGTCGAAAGTTCTATTCTTTCTGGCGGCACCAGTTTTCTCCCCCAATCCTCCGGACATGTCGGTATGCACCGTCCACCCGTACCCACTCACACTATAGGCTTCACTAAAGGCCTCGGCTTTGCATTGATTGCAGCGATTGGGTTTGGCCTCCAGCCATGGGTTGCGAAATCGGCTTATGCCCAAGGCGTCACCATTGAACAGCTGCTTTTTTTCCGCTCGATTGTGCTCTCACTAATGTTTGGGAGTATCCTTGCATTGCAGCTCCGAAATGAGCAAAAGCGTGGCATACTTCGTCCTGCCGTGACGCGCAACACCATCATCATCTCGCTCATCGGAGGAGTGATTGGATTTTATATCACCCCCATCACCGATTTACATGCGCTTACCCGGATTGATACCAGCCTGGAGCGGGTGTTGCTCTATACCTTCCCCGGCTTCGTGCTGGTATTTCATGCCATCGCCTATCGCAAACGCCCTGCCCTCTCGCAAATATGCGCACTGATCATCATTCTGCTGGGGATTTATCTCGTCACGGGCGGCGCGGAACACGAAATCACGATCGACCATGAAGGTATTTTCTGGGTGATAAGTTCGGCTTCAGCCTTTGCGATTTATGTCCTATTTAACCAGCGGGTTACGCCGCAACTCGGGAGCCTTCGCTTTATGACTTATGCTGCCCATGGCGCCATGATTGCCATTGCCGCACATGTTATCATAATTTGGCCATTTTCCCTGTGGAGCACCAGCCCCATGGGAGCCGCCTATACGCTGCTTTTTGGAATTGGAACTACATTTATTCCATCCTTTTGTTTTAGCGAAGGCATTCGACGCATCGGTGGAGCGCGCGCATCGCTCGTAGTAACGCTAAGCCCTATTCTTACGACAATGATCGGAATTTGGGTCTTGGGCGAAAGCTTAAGCTTTTTCCAGATGATGGGCGGGTTATTGGTAATTGGGTCGGTATTATCGTTAGAGCTCTGGGCGCTTTATCAGCATAAAAAACCGCCGATCACGGCTTAAGTTATCGTGCCAGAACGTCACTTTCGAGCAATCCACCCAGCGGCTTTCCGCCTAAGATATGCACATGAAAATGCGGAACGGTTTGGGAGGCATGCTTGCCGTGGTTCATGATTAAGCGATAACCTGTTTCTTCCAATCCTACAATTTCCGTAGCAATATGCTGGACGGTCGCAAAGAATTCCCCAACGGCCTCAGCCCCCGCAGAAACCACGAAATCGTTAAACGAGGTATAGGCGCCCTTCGGTAATACAAGCACATGCACGGGCGCTGCCGGTGCGATATCTCGGAGCGCCAGAACGGATTCATCCTGATATACCGGATCACACGGAATCTCCCCACGGATAATGCGCGCAAAGATATTGTCGCGGTCATAGGTCATGGCTATCACTCTTTATCTTTTTTTCTTGAGAATCCCTTCCAAATCTGCGGCTCCTGATCCAGTGCATCCCGCAACCTGATCATATCATTAATGTCAGGCTCATCGATCTGAAGAGGAACTTTTCCTGCTTCTGCGAGCGGAACTTTATAGGCTGAAGCCCATAAATGGAATCCCTCTTTCTTCACCTTAATTCGTCCGAAACCTGCATGCCCAATTTTATCGGCAAGCGTTCTCGCCGTATAACCTGTTTTATGGGTACACTCATGGGCACCCGCAGCAATCATGTTGACGGGCCCAAAAAGCATATCAAGCGCAGTGATGCCACCTTCCGGCGTCTTATAAAGCGGTACTGCCAGTTTTCCGTCTTGGACAAATTCCGCGATTTTTTGAATATCCGGCACCGTCATAAAGGCAATACCATTCGGTTTTAGCACGCGGAAACATTCTTTGAGTGCGAGTGCGGCCTGATGCAGATAAAGAAATTTCAAACTATCCACAAGCCACACAGCATCCATACTCTCATCTGGAACTTCGTTCGCCCAGGTGATGTCCCCTTGGATATTAGGCGACGTATCCGCAATCGTGTCCAGATGGATCACTTCCCATTCCGGACCTTTAAATATCTGATGGAGTGGCCGCTTCTCGCGGAGACCATACCCTACCTGCAATACGCGTTTTTTATCGGTTGCTTCAAAACGTTTTATAGGGGTTTTCTGATTTTTGGATGTCATGAATATCAAGCCCTATGATAAAGCGGAAATGCGAGTGGGTCATAGTTATACAGTACCGAAGGATCCTGCAGCGGATTAAAAGCTGCAATCGTTTTTGCTGCGGGCGGAGGAAGTTTCCGCTCTGCTAAATCGGTGATAAGCTGCATATGGAGCGGCAATACTTTGTTAAGCGCATAATGGTCAACGATCGTTTTGCGTGCCTCACGGCGCATATCAGCCATACGGTCTGGATGATCAAGAATTTCGATCACCCGTGCGGCAACTTCTTCTGGCTTATAGAAATCCGCAAGCAGGCCGTTTTTCCCGTCTTCAATCAATTCTTGCACTGGCTTCGTGCGCGAACCCACCATCGCACATCCGCATGCCATAGCCTCCATCATCGACCAGGAAAGCACAAACGGCATGGTCAGATAAATATGTGCTGATGAAATCTGCAGCACGTTTAACATCTCCTGATAAGACATCAGCCCCAGGAAATGAATGCGTGAGGTGTCCAGCGAAACCTTTTCTGTCCATATTTGACGATATGTTTTCCCGCCTTTCGGCGCAGCACCATAGCTTACGCCATCATTTCCAATTACCAGAATTCGTGCATTCGGGCGTTCGCGTAAAAGAATCTCCGCCGCTTGCATAAAGGTAGGGAAACCGCGATAGGGCTCAAAATTTCGTGCGATGTGAGTAATAACTTCATCGGTTTTTTGCACTTCAATTCCATTAGGCAGCTTCAAGTTTGTGAGGTTGCCAGGCACACACACATCCGTGTCCACACCATCGTGGAGTACCGACATTTTATGCATATATTCTTTCGGATGCACGGAAGCCTGCCAATGGGTTGGCGTAATACCCCAGTCACATTGGTCCAGATTCACCAAATGCGGCATCGTTTTCATTCGTACGCGTGCGATATTGTCGGGCCGCACTTCTTCTTCGGGATCAAAATGTAAATCCGCACCAAACGGACGGTAATAGAATTCAAGGAAGCTTAAAATCGGGACATGCGGATAGACTTCACGGATAAAAAACGTATCTCCCCAGCCTGGATGTGCACAAATTACATCAGGGACAAATCCGGCTTCTTTGATTTTCTTGCACACACGCCACACTTCCTGACCTGCGAAAATAGCCCGCTCTACAGGGATCAGATAACGATGTATATCCCGTCTGCAATCCCGCCCAATTTTATATTCGACCTTAATAACGTTTGGGATATTGCGCACCACTTCCTTGGTAACGAAAACCACTTCATTGTTAGGATCATTCGCAAACGCAGGAGCAAGATGCTTGTACTGCCCTGGCATATTGGGATGGATAAACAAAATCTTCATTGAGCTCTCTGCCGTCTTAAACCTATTTAGATGGGCAATTATAGAGCATGCCGTTATTTTCTCAAGGGGTAAGCCATGGGCGCACCTTGCAAATATCTTTCGGTGATGAGGGTGTGTTTACCTTTTGTTAACTTCTCTTGTGTGAATATCGGGGCGCACACCCTCATCATAGCATAGAGGGGCAAGATGGTTGTAACATGTCGAACAATGGAGGATATTATGGGGATGTGGGGTAATGTATATAAAGGTATCGGGATTTTAGCGTTAGCTCCTTCTCTTGCTTTGGCTTCGGTCCCTACGGATGCTCCTACCAATATCGCCTCTGCCGCTCCTTTCGGCGCTTCTTTTTCTCCCGTAAAAATCCTTGAGAGCACACCGCTCATGACTATACGTTTTTATGAACCCCATGCACGTTATCAGCAGGGCCTTTATAAGGCGATCAAAGATGCGTATCAGATTAAACCGAATGTGAATTTCAAACTCGTCTCTGTCGTACCGTTTGCTTCTTCGGCCCAACAGCATAAAGATAACATGGCAATGTCGCATAACAATGCGAAAGGGGTCATGGGAGATCTTGAGCAGGTGGGAGTGCCTTCAGAGCGCGTATCGCTTTCCTATGCGGAAGGAAGCAATACCACCAACGAAGTACAGATCTTCGTACAATAGCGACATTAGCTAAATTTCATCATCTGGCACGCGCTCCACTCTACCGAGCGGAGGCGGAAGCCGATTTACCATTTTGCAGGTCTTTAAGCGTACCTAAGAAGGCGTGGGTATCTCCATCGACAAACACTTCGATGGATTCTGCGTTGCCGGTGGTGATCTTAAGATTTTTCTTATCCGGCAGGAAGTACGTATCGCCCGTTTTCATCGGACGTTCGATAATCAGTTGGTTATTTTCATCCACCACTTTCACCCACGTATCTTCGCGTGCAAGCAATACAATATGGGAACCTTTTCCAGGAGCAAGTGCAGCAGCAGGCTTGGTTGTTTCTTCCAATGCAACAGCAGGAGCAGCGGCCGCAGCAGCAGGCGTTTCTTTTTTCTCTTCAGGTACAAAAGGTGTTGCGGCGGCAGCGGCAGGTTGCGCTTGAGGTTGAGGCGTTGCTACGGGCGCGGCTTCAGCAGGAGCGGCCGTTTCTACCGCTTTAGGAGCAGCAGGTGCATTTTGTCTAAACACCGGCTCTACATTTTCCGAAATCATGTCTCGGCCTTGTGCCGGTGATGTTTGTGTTGCATCCGGCGCAGCTGCTTGTGCTTGCGCTGCAACGGGTTCTGCTTCCGGAGTTTGCGGAATGATGAATGTATCTCCCATACGTTCTGCGGCTTCCTCTTCGTTTACCGGCAGCATATATCCATCAGCATCCCCATCCGTAGGTGGCTGCGGAGGGAAAGGCATTTTTTTAGGAGCAGGGATCAAAGCCGCTTCTGCGGTCTTTTTCACCGATTCAGCAGTCTGCCCCACCTTCTTTTCAATTTTTTCTGAATACTGGGTATAGCGTGACGATATCTGCTGCCCAATCGCTACATTGCTCGTATTATTCGAAAACAGTGTTTTTACAGTATCCGCATTTGTCCATAGACCATAACCAATCACACCCACCGCGAACACAAGCCCTATTTTCCCATAGGGACGGCGCGAAGGAGGAAGGCTTTCTTTGGGGAATTTATATTCATGCTCGGCCATCCGGTCGCCAGCAACTTCTTTATAGCGTCCAATTAGGGATTCGGCATCGAGTTCGAGGAAATTCGCATAGGTGCGCAAGAAGCCGGTAACATAGGTGAAGGTCCCAGGGATTTCAGCAAAATTGCCCGATTCAATGGCAAGAAGGTAGAGCCTGCGGATACGGAGTCTGTCGGCTATTTCATCAATGGTCCAGCCATGTTGCTCGCGCGCATCCTGAAACTCCTTGCCTAAACCTGCCAGCATGTCTTCCATGAAATACCCTCTTTCACCAACCCTCCCGCCTCCTGGAGTGTCCTTGTTCAGACATAACCGATAATAAGAGTGCGTACAAGCAAAAACTCTGGTAACTACAACGGTATATGGCAAAATATAGTAATCTTTCGTTCTTTTATGGATAGTAAAAAATCTTACACCCTTTCCATTCCGATCAATGCCCGCAAGGAACGGTTGGATAAATACATTGCGCTGCACATCCCAGAGCTGTCGCGCACCCGAATTAAAGCTCTGATTGAGGGAGGACATGTCTGCTACGGCAATGGCTTGGCACTGACCTCTGGCGCCGATAAAATCCGGCCTGGTGATACGTTGACCATCACCGTCCCTCCCATGGAGCCCACCGATATGCGTCCGGCGGATATCCCACTTGATGTCGTCTATGAAGATGATGCGCTGCTGGTGATCAATAAGCCGGCCGGCCTAACCGTCCATCCCGGCGCTGGGAACCATCAAGATACGCTTGCCAATGCCCTACTTACGCACTGTAAAGGCAAGCTCTCCGGAATTGGCGGAGTTGAGCGCCCCGGCATCGTGCATCGATTGGATAAAGACACGACGGGCCTGTTGGTCGTTGCAAAGAATGATAAAGCCCACCATGCGCTCTCCAAACAACTGGCAAGCCGCACTCTCTCACGTCATTACAAAGCACTCTGTTGGGGAGAAATTATTCCCCATTCTGGACGGATTGAAACCCAGCTGGGTCGCTCCACCAAGAACCGTAAAAAAATGGCCGTCCTCCGAGAGGGGGGCAAGCAGGCCATCACGCATTATCATACCGAAGCTGTTTATGGAAACGGCGCCATAAGTCTGGTTGAATGCCGTTTAGAAACCGGCCGTACGCACCAGATCCGAGTCCATATGACCCATATCGGTCATGGGTTGATGGGAGATCCAAGTTACGGCAGCGGAGTGCGAAAAATTTCCAAGCACTTTCCTCCTGAAATCGATGCACTTGTGACACAATTCGGACGCCAAGCGCTTCATGCCGCACATATGTCCTTCATCCATCCGGATACGAACGAGGTGATGGAGTTCGATGCACCACTCCCAGAGGATATGGCAACGTTGTGCAAGGCATTTGAAACTCTTTGAAATCTCCTCCCCAACAATCCCCATTTTCCTACTTTACTTCAATCCAACTCTTCTTATAGTTGCAGCTCTACGAGATTTTCTCGCCTTGACGGGATCTACCTATATCCGTAGAAATGCACTAATTAATCAACGGAATTATCATGGGAAAAACATCATTCTTTAAGGCTATCGCCAACCACAACGAAGCCCTGGCGTTGGAAATTTTGGAAGCAGCACCCCTTCCCATCAAACAAGAAATTCATGCCCACGCAGACAAATTTGGCGACCCTTTTCTTGCATTACGCTTGGCTGCAGGAAAGGGTTACATACGACTTACCCAATCCTTATGTCATTCCCTTTCCGACAACAACAAGGCCAAGGCTTTGAAAGTCGCATTATGTGAAAGCGTTCGGAAGGAACAGTTAGAAAGCGTACGCATTCTCCATAAACACTACCCAGCAATTCTCGGAATGGATAACCACTATGCTTTTTACACCGCTGTCGAGAAGGGAAATGTGGCGATGGTAGAGTATATCTATAACGCGCTCTCTCCTTCACAACAATTAACAGCGTTACAGGTTTTTGATTACCGCCCCTTATACTTAGCATGTAAGGGCGGAAAATTGGATTTGGTAAAATTTCTTTGTCATGCTCTTCCTGCGAAAGAAAAACTACTCGCGTGGCAGACAGGGGAGTTTTTAGCCCTCCGTACCGCCGCAGAAAACGGACACGATGCGGTAGTGCGGTTCTTTTGGGAAGCGTTTCGTTTTTTCCCCAAAATATCCATATTGGTACAGGATAATTATACTATTGTCCGAAATACGGCAGCAAACGGGCATTATACGATGATAAAACTCCTCTATAATGCCCTTCCCCTGAAACATAAACGCGCCGCATTACAGTGGGACAATGGTTCTGCACTCCGAACGGCTATAGAAAATGGCCATTGCGAAATAGTCGAACTCCTTCTTCATGACATGCCGCCTGAAGATAGCCTTCTCGCATTACAGTGGGATAATTCTTCTGCTTTACAAAAAGCGGTAGAAAATGGTTATTATGAAATAGTGCAGCTTATTCTTAACGCCATGCCTCCCAAAGAACGGCTCGCCGCATTACAATGGGATGGTTATAAGGTTCTAGCAATCGCTCTTCACGCAGTACATTCTCACACCGCACGCCTTCTCTTTGCCCATACGATTGAACTTGATCCTGAAGGGGTAAGAATGGACAATAACGCAGTATTTAGCCCTTTTAATACGATGCTTAAAGATGTTGATAATTATAAGCTTGAGAAAATATTTGGCACTTCTGATCACGCGCAGATTGTTGAGGATATAAAAGCCTCCCAAAAAGAAATTTTTACATACGCAGAAAACCGCGTTTTTTCTTACCCCGACAAACATTTTGCAAAAGCATATGTTGGAACAAAAGAAGACGCAAAGGAAGCTGCGGATAAACGTGTGGGAATGGCGCTTGCAATACGTGGCATGAAAGAATACATACCTCGTGAAATAGCAATCATTATCGGACTTGACGCGGCAGGATGCAGCCGAATAGATTTATGGAGAACTCGTGTACGACCCGATGAAACTTTGGATACCGAGTCCATGAAAACCCCCAGTCAGGTGAGTAAACTACGGCATCAGGCTGATGAGATTGAGCGAAAAGTATCACAACAACTTTCGTTCTACCTTCGTAATTAGTGGGTATTTTCTTCTTCGTAGGCTTTGAGTTTATTTCTCAGCGTCCGGATGGAAATCCCAAGGATTGTCGCGGCTTTAGTGCGATTGCCAAAGCAATGCTCTAAGGTTTGGATTATGAGGTCCTGTTCCACACTTTCCATGGTACGCCCGACCAATCCCCCCATATTTCCGGAAGTGCCCGTCGCCGCTACGGCATTTTCTTGCGCGGTATAACTACCTTCTAGCAGAATTGCTTCTGTACCAATCGAGTCTCCGGATGCAAGCAGCACCGCACGGTGTATCGTATTTTCCAACTCCCGCACATTGCCCGGCCATGGGTATTCTTGCAGCGCGAAAAAGGCTTCCTTCGAGAGCGGACGCACAGGCACGTCGTTGATTTCAGAATATTTGCGTATAAAATGCTTTGCAAACGACTCAATATCTTCTTTGCGCTCACGAAGAGGGGGCAATTGGAGATTGATGATATTCAGACGGAAAAATAAATCT
Source organism: Rickettsiales bacterium (assembly GCA_021156175.1). GTDB lineage: Bacteria > Pseudomonadota > Alphaproteobacteria > Rickettsiales > JAJNBL01 > JAJNBL01. The sequence goes on along the minus strand of JAJNBL010000002.1, from coordinate 300,140 downwards.
TCCCGGAACCGTCCAGCTTTTACTTCCTGCTGAAGATCTCGGTTACTTGTTGCAATAATGCGGATATCGAGTTTTACTGGCTTAGAGCCCCCTACCCGATCGATTTCTTTTTCCTGAATTGCACGTAAGAGTTTTGCTTGAAGTCTAACATCCATTTCACTGATTTCATCTAGCAGCAAGATGCCTTGGTTGGCTTCTTCAAATTTCCCGATACGGCGAGCAACCGCCCCGGTAAATGCGCCTTTCTCATGCCCGAAGAGTTCCGATTCGAGTAAGTTTTCTGGAATCGCGGCACAGTTCACCCCAATCAAATCTTTCTGCGCGCGTTTGCTTTTTTTATGGATATAGCGCGCCATCACTTCTTTACCCGTACCGGATTCACCCGTAATCAGGATACTCGCCTCAGAAGGCGCTACTTTATCGGCAAGCTCGATCATCTTGCGCATGGAAGGCGACTGCACCACCATCTCCACCGAATCATCGGTAATCGCTTCTAAAATGCTTGAAATCAGTTCTTCATCGGGAGGCAGCGGAAGATACTCTCTTGCACCGGCTTTAATCGCACGCACAGCATCTTGCGGATTATCATTGAGCCCACATCCAATCACCGGAATATGAATATGCTCTGCTTCCAACCCTGATACCAATGCGCCCACATCCTGGGTCACATCGATCATGATAACATCTGCGCCTTTGCCGGAACGCAGCAAATTCAAGGCTGCTTCGATCGTTGGAGCTTGCACTACTTTTGCGCCACGCTTTTGGGCAATGCTGGTCGCGGCACCGATCTGTCCTCGCAAATCACCGATGATGAGTAACCGCATTATTCCGCCTCGTTCTTGGCAGCATTCTTATCGAAATAATGAATGCGTTTGGTCGGTTGCATAAGGCTATTTAAACCAATTTCCAGCTGACGAGGATTTTCCTTCCGGAAAATGGATTCAATCGTCCTTAAATAAATTCGTGCGGTACTGACTTCCGCCCGGGTATTACGCTCAAGTTTTGTCGCTAGCGGAACATAAATAACGAAGGACATAAGCGCTCCGTAAAATGTCGTCAGCAACGCAATCGCCATCGCAGGCCCGATACTGGATGGATCATCCAGGCTCCCAAGCATGTGCACAAGCCCGATCAAGGTCCCAATCAATCCCATTGCCGGAGAAATTTCTGCGGCTTTGCGTAAAATCAAAATACCGTTGGTATGGCGATCCACCATCGCATTGACATCTTCGCTAAGCGACCGCATGACTTGATCCTCTACAATCCCGTCAATCATCATCCGCACACCTTTCTTGAGGATCGGATTATGCTTCCAAAGCGTTTCCGCATTTTCAAGATGTAAAAATCCTTGTTTGCGCGCCAACTCAGCAAGGGCTAGAGAGCATTTAGCACTATCCGAAGGATTTTCTGAGCGGTAGGCAATGGTGCGCGCCAAGAGCTGTCGCATTCCCAGCACTTCTTCTATCGAAAAGCATGCCGTCGTTACCGCCAATGTCCCAACTAATACGATCAATACCGCAGGAACATCGATGAAGCTGATCAGAACCGCAAGCTTGTCGTGCCCGCCCAATGTCATGGCCCATAGCAAAATAGCCAAGCAAACGGCTATACCGATAAAGGTGCTAAAATCAACGACCCGACTTTTCATCATCAAAAAAACCTATTTTTTGTCTGGCTTAATAATTTCCGTCATGGTCACGCCAATGCGGTTTTCCACAATGACGACTTCGCCTCGAGCCACCAAGCGCTCATTGACATAGATATCAATCGCCTCACCCACCTTCCGGTCCAGTGCCACGACCGCTCCACGCCCAAGCTTTAAGAGCTGGCTTACTGGCATGTGCGTCCGACCAAGCACCACAGAAATCTCAACCGGTATATCATAGATCGTTTCAAGATTTACCCCCTCCTGCGAGCCGCTATCTCCGAGCGCATCACCTAATGTGGAGATTTGTTGTTCATCTACCATAATCCTTCCTCTTATTATTCTTCAATCAACCTAATTATTCTTGCACTTCACCTGGAGTCTCTGCCTGCGGTGCTTCCGCTGCAGGCGATGCCATGCTTGCATTGCCAGACTTAATGACATCCTGGTACAACGCATCAATCCGCTCCCAAACGGTTTGTGTTTTACGTTCTAGTACTCCATTACTCCATTCCACTCGACAATCCGCTTCTTCTAAGAATTCATCCGGTTTGATCGTAATTTGCGCTCGTACCGGACTTTTTTGTCCCTGCCTACCCAAAGACTGTACCCTATCCTGCAAATTATTCGTTAAACGGGGGTTAACAAAAATGGTAATTTCGGGAACTTCGCTTAAGAAGCTGAATGCTTTGGCTAAAGTTGCCTCAATTATGCCTTCCGCATGAGTCGATAACGTATCGACCGTCACTTTGCGTGCAATCTCTTTGGCAAGGACGATACTTTCTTTTGTGTAAGATGTTTGATACTCGGTAACTTGGTGTGCAAATCCATCGTACTGGACAGCCATCCCCTCGAGCAGTGCGATAATGCGTTCATCCAGCGCTTTGACTTCTCCACGACCCTCTTCGAGGCCCTTTTCATAGCCTTCTTTTTCCCCAGCCGCCTTGCCTTCAGCACGCGCGCTTTCGCGCACACGCTCTTTCTCGGCCTCATGTTCTTTGACGGTAATTGTGGGTTCAGGAGGAGGTGCTACGACTTCCGGTATTGCAGCGTCGAGATTGCTCTCGTTTGCTATTTTCCCTGCAGCAAGACCAGGAGCCACACGCGCTTTAACCAATTTCCGTTCCTGAAGTTGCGCAAGGTCAGGATATGTAAACTTTACGACATCCATAGGTTATTGGACCACAGAATACTGAGACCAACGAATAAAAGACGTGATTTGCGCTAGGCTTGAATAGATGTTGTTTTTTATCGAGGATCGCAGCGGAGCGTACATAGAAGTACGTGAGCAGCGAACCGCAGAGAAAAAGCAACAGATATCAAGCATAGTAGCAAATAACCTAATAGATGAGCTCATCTTCACCTCCACCGCCATCAAGCACCATCTCACCTTTGCCTGCGAGATCCTTGGCGACATTGATAATACCGCTTTGTGCATCATCCACATCGCGCAGACGTACGGGCCCGAGCGCTTCCATATCTTCCACCAGAATTTTAGAAGCCCGGGTGGACATATTATTGAGGAAAAGGTTACGGATATTTTCGTTAGTCCCTTTGAGGGCAATTGGCAATTTGCTCTTATCAATGAAGCGTAGCAGCGTCTGAATGCTTGCACCATCCACGTTGATGAGGTCATCAAAGGTAAACATAAGATCTTTGATTTTCTCTGCAGCTTCTGGGCTGTTTTCTTCCAATAGCCCCATGAATTTCGCTTCGTTGGCCCTATCGAAGTTGTTGAAGATTTCCGCCATAAGCTCGCTGCTATCGAGTTTCTGCGTTTTGGAGAGGTTACTGATAAACTCGGCACGGAGTGTTTGCTCGATACCGATCAACACCTCTTTCTTCACCGCATCCATAGTAAGCATCCGCATGATAACCTCAAACGAAAAACTTTCCGGCATCACCGCTAACACCCGCGCCGCATGGCCGGGAGATACTTTTGTTAAAATCAATGCCACGGTCTGTGGATATTCGTTTTTCAGGTACGATGCGAGCAACTCTTCGTTCACGTTGCCCAATTTATCCCAAATATTGCGTCCTGCTGGGCCACGAATTTCTTCCATGATCGTATCCACACGCTCACGACCAAGCACCTTGCCAAGCAACCGCTCGGTGTTTTCCATGTTTCCTACAAATGAGGCACTGTCGGAAAGCTCACCGGCCAACTCGAAAATCAACTGCTCGACAATCTCCGGCTTAACCGATCCCAGATTAGACATAGCATGGGATATGGCTTTGATCTCTTCATCATCCATCAAGGCGAACAGCTTCGCCAAATTCTCTTCTTTAACCGACAACATGATGATCGCGGTTTTCTCTAACCCGCTTAACGAATTGAAACTCTCTTTTTTGTTTTTTACCATATACGTACCTTTAAAAACCCGCCGGGATAGAGCTAAGCTTTTTCGTCCTCATAAAGCCAATTGCGGATAATCGTGAGTGTCTCCTGCGGATGGTTCTCCACAATATCGTTGATGGTACGGATCGTTGAACTCTTCACGCGAGCCGAGACTTTCTCGATATCAATCATCGATTCTTCTTCATCCTGGAGGCCCTCCTCCATCAATTCGGCCATCGGGTCAACGCCAGAGAAGGCATCCGCCAGTGCCGCTTCTTCGGCTTCAGCTTTCGTGAGTTCGAATGCACGGCTTACCATTGGCTTGATCACGAGGATGATCACCAGCACTACGACCGTACCGATAATCAATGTCTGCAGAATGCTGCCCAGCTCACGCTTGAGCCAATCATACGGCCCTTCTTGCTCTGGCCCTTCATAGCCCTTGCTAAACTGCATATTCACAACTTCAATACTATCGCCGCGCGCTTGATCAAACCCAATGGCAGAGGCAACAAGCGTTTTGATTTTCTGTAACTCTTCATCAGAGCGCGGGGTATATTGCACCGTGCCGCTGGTAGGATCTGGTGTATAAATTCCATCCACCAATACCGCGACCGATAACCGTTTGACGGTTCCGGTTTCTTTCACATGATTTTGTACGGTTTTTGAGACTTCAAAATTTCTGGTTTCATCGGTACGTTCGGTTTCATTGTTGCGCAAGATATCACCGCCAGAACCCGCACCATCAGGCAAATTATTTGCGACCGATACATTGGAGTTTTTCTTGGCATCCGAAGAGTTGCCCTTCTCTTCGATTGTCTGAATCGAGCGCACCACCGCACCATCAGGATCATACGTTTCCGAATTGGTCACGATGCGGTCAAAATCAATTAATGCCGAGACTTCTGCGCGCACCCGTCCGCCGCCTACGGTTTTTTCGATCAGTGTTTCGATCGTGCCCTTCATCCGTTTTTCAAATTCCACACGGTATTGGTCGGAAGTCGAGGCAATATAGCCCGGATCATTTTCATCGCCTGCGCCCAATTTCAGGGTCTGGCCTTTGGTATCAACGATCGTAATTTTAGCCGGCTTCAAATTTGGTACTGCAGTCGCCACCAAATGGGTGATAGCATTTAATTCCCCGGCATCAAGCGCTCCCGTCCCCTTCAGCTGAAGCACAACGGACGCCGTTGTTTCACTTCCTTCTTTCGAGAATAATTCACGTTTCGGCACGACTAAATGGATACGCGCTTTGGCCACTTGTGAAAAGCCCGTGATGGTTCGCGCAAGCTCCCCTTCGAGAGCACGCTGCTTGTTGATGTCATGGATAAAGCTTGAAGTCCCCAGCGGTTCACTTTTATCGAACAGTTCATAGCCTACGATATTCCCGCTGGAAGGAAGGCCTTCTTGCGCAAGGCTCAAGCGCCAGCGCAACACATGATCGCTTGGAATCATGATTTGTGTGCCATTTGCCCTGAGCTCGTAAGGGATGCCGCCGGCCTCTAATTTATCGACAATTTCTGCGCTATCTTCGACGGAAAGATTGCTGTAAAGCGGAGAAAGTGGAGCAGTCGCCACGCGGGTGGAGATAAAAGCAATGCCCGCCATCAAGACAAGCGCCATAATACCTATGGCAGCCAGTTTGCCTGCGCCCAACTGCTGGATCAGGTTATTAAACATTACCTATCCTTATATTTCCTGCCATCTCACGCGCATGCCCAACGTTTTGTGCAGAAGAGGCCTTATTCTACCATATATAGCGTTACCCACCCCTTACTGTAAAGGGCTTTATAGTAACTCACAGATGCGCTTTTAGTATTTGTGTAACATTTCTGATATACTGTGAGGATAAAGGAAACTCAAGGACGGATTAAGACCCTGTGGTGCATTTTATAGATCAATTGCTATTAGACGCGAAAACATTTATCGGCAATGCAGAAGAAACCCGGCAGCGCGCAATCACACTCATTGAAGCGGCGCGCGATCCGAAACACGCACCAGGCGCCATTGAACGTTTCATGCAGCATCATGGCTTTGATACACCGGAAGGCTTAAGCCTCATGTGCCTTGCCGAAGCACTCCTTCGTATTCCGGATGATTACACCGTTGACCTTCTGTTAAGAGATAAACTTTCTGGCCTCAAGTGGAAATATAATGATAGCGATAATGGCTCTCGTAATCCACGCGACCTTGCTCAAGCACTGGATACTGCACTGACCTTAGCAAGCAGCCTGCTTTCTTCTTTGAAACCAGAAGAAAAGACGACGCTTAAAAAAGGCACGGCTTTCTTGAAGAATATAGTATCATCTGCCAGCGAACCTGTTATCCGCGCCGCCTTCCGCCATGCAATGGAAATGATGGGCGAGCAATTTGTCTTGGCACAAAATTTGGAACGCGCGATTACAGAAAAAGATCCGCGTTATCTTTACTCCTTCGATATGCTTGGCGAAGGCGCACGCACCCATGCCCATGCCGAACATTTCGTCAGCCTCTATTCCGAGGCGATCAAAACCATCGGCACGCTTTATAAAGATTCTCCCCTGCCATTAATGGCGCGCGATAGCATCTCAATCAAACTCTCCGCCCTTCATCCGCGTTTTACGTTAACACAGTATGACCGTTTGCGCCGTGAGCTGCTTCCTCGGCTGAAGATGCTCGTACAAGAAGCGATGCAGGCTGGGATTATGGTCACAATCGATGCCGAAGAATCCTTCCGCCTCGATCTTACGCATCTACTCTTAAAAGAGCTCCTGGAAGATCCATGCCTACAAGGATTTGAGGGCATCGGCATTGCCGTGCAGGCCTACCAACTTCGTGCACCAGAAGTGCTGGACGGACTGATTGCCACCGCACGTGCAACCAACCGCCGCATTCCGGTGAGGCTGGTGAAAGGTGCGTATTGGGATTCGGAAATCAAATTCGCACAAAATGAGGGCTTAGATGGCTATCCTGTCTATACCACCAAAGAAGATACCGATATCGCTTACTTGGCTTGTGCTTTGAAAATGCTAAGCGCACCGGATGCGATTTATCCTCAGTTTGGGACGCATAATGCCTATACGATTGCAGCGGTTATGCAGCATCTGAAAGAGAAAAGAAACATAACCCGCCTGGAGGAGGATTATGTTGGGAGGAGTCCCGATCCGAAAGACGTTGCGTACTCAAACGTACGTGAGGATTTGAGGATAGGGAACTCCCAACAGAATTCCCTCCAGGTAGGGTTAGAAGGAGAGTTTCAGCGCTTACATGGGATGGGCGAAGCGCTTTATGGTAGCGTGGTCGATCACTATCCCTGCCGGATTTACGCCCCCATCGGTTCGCACAAAGAATTACTGCCCTATCTCATCCGAAGATTGCTCGAAAATGGCGCCAACACCTCGTTTGTCAAACATCTCTCGAACCCGCGCATCTCTGCGGAATCCTTGACGCACAATCCTGTTGCCCTTAAAACGGAAATCCATTCCCATTTTCCGCTTCCTGTTGAAATTTACGGGACGCGCAAAAATTCCCTCGGAGTTGATATGGGAAGCCTTGCCGAGCTTCAAGATATTGGAAGTCGTTTGGCACCACACCGGAGTGGCTACTGGAAGGCATATCCCACCATCGGCGGGAAAGAAATCAAAGGCACCGCACAGCTGCTGTATGCTCCGTCGCACACACGGGCACCAATGGGCGAAGTTGTCAATGCCACGCTCACGCAGTGCGATGAAGCGATTCGCTTGAGCCTCGCCTCCTACTCTGCATGGGATCATGCAGGTGGCGCGCATCGTGCCGAAATCTTGGAACGCGCAGGCGATTTACTCGAAGCTAAACGTGATGAAGCTATCGCCTTATGTATTCGCGAAGCAGGCAAGACGCTTAAAAATGCGGTGAGTGAAGTGCGCGAGGCGATTGATTTTTGCCGTTACTATGCTGTACGCGGCCGAGAGCTTTTCATTCCTATGCCACTCCCAGGCCCTACCGGAGAAACGAATATATTGAACCTACATGGGCGCGGTGTATTTGTTTGTATCAGCCCGTGGAATTTCCCGCTCGCGATTTTCACCGGCCAAGTCACCGCAGCTCTTATGGCAGGCAATGCCGTCATTGCGAAGCCTGCAGCGCAAACACCGTTGATTGCTGCATGGATGGTAAAATTGCTCCATGAAGCCGGCGTGCCAGGAGAGGTGCTGCATTTCCTGCCAGGAAGCGGTGGCGAGATTGGCCAGGCCCTGATTGCGGACCCAAGAATTGCGGGCGTCTGTTTCACAGGCTCCACCAAAACGGCACAGCATATCAACCAAACCTTAGCCAATCGCAATGGTCCCATTATTCCGCTTATCGCAGAAACCGGTGGCCAAAATGCGATGATTATTGATAGCTCGGCGCTACTTGAACAAGCCGTGGACGATGTGATGCTCTCGGCCTTTGATAGCGCAGGGCAACGCTGTTCGGCACTGCGTGTCGCTTATGTGCAGGAAGAGTGCGCGGATGCATTCATCACGACCTTGCAAGGGGCGCTCACCGAACAAAGACTTGGTGATCCCTGGGAAATTACCACTGACATTGGCCCGGTGATCGATCAAAAAACCAAACAAGGATTACTTTCCCATATTCATGAGATGAAGGACCGCGCGACACTCCTTGCCACAGGCCAATTACCGTCCGCGCTCGAAGAAATGGGTTCGTATCTCGCGCCGCATGTGTTTGAAATTGAGAATATCCATATGCTTGACCATGAAGTCTTTGGCCCGGTGCTGCACATTATTCGGTTTAAGGCAAAAGATTTTGAGAAAGTTGTCTATGATATCAATTCCACTGGATTTGGCTTAACTTCAGGCCTCCATAGCCGCATCACCGCACGGCATCAGTATATGCGGGAAAATATTCATGCCGGTAACTTCTACATCAACCGTTCGATGATCGGAGCAACAGTGGGAACTCAGCCGTTTGGCGGTGAAGGCTTGTCTGGCACAGGCCCGAAAGCCGGCGGGCCGTATTATCTCTTACGTTTCGCCACAGAGCGCACGGTCACGGATAATATCGCAGCGATTGGCGGAAATGTGGGATTGTTGCTCTAGGCAGCGGCGTCGCGACTAGTGCATACCGCCCGCACCGCATCCACGATGTCCTGCGTCTGGGCAAGCGCGAGCTTCTCGAGGTTTGCCGCATACGGCAGAGGCACGTCTTTGCCCGTAACGCGCGTCACCGGCGCATCCAGCTCATCAAACGCATGCTCCATCACTTGCGCTGCAATTTCTGCACCGATACCAGCGAATGGCCAACTTTCTTCCACTGTTACAATCCGATGGGTTTTACGTACTGAGTTCAAGATCGTGGCGCTATCGAGTGGGCGGATTGTGCGAAGATCAATCACCTCCGCGCTGATACCATGTTTCTTGCTCAGCTCCTCAGCAGCTTCCAGCGCAAATTTCACATGCAATGAAAATGCCGTAATCGTCACATCCGTACCTTCGCGTAAGATCGCCGCCTTGCCAATCGGCACGAGGTAATCATCTCCCGCAGGTACATCAAAACTCTGGCCATAGGTCATTTCGTTCTCTAAGAAAATCACCGGATTTGGATCGCGGATCGCAGATTTCAACAATCCTTTAGCATCCGCCGCTGAATAGGGTGCGATCACTTTGAGTCCTGGCACATGTGCATACCAGCTCGCAAAACATTGGGAATGCTGCGCTCCCACGCGGGACGCCGCACCGTTTGGCCCACGGAACACAATCGGGCATTTCACCTGACCGCCGGACATATAATTGGTTTTTGCGGCAGAGTTAATGATCTGGTCAATCGCCTGCATCGCAAAGTTAAAGGTCATGAATTCGACAACAGGTCTTAGGCCTGTAAAAGCTGCACCCACGGCGAGTCCTGCAAATCCATGTTCGGTAATTGGGGTATCAATCACGCGTTTAGAACCGAATTCCTGCAGCAATCCTTCGGTGACTTTATACGCACCTTGGTATTCCGCGACTTCCTCGCCCATCACGAACACATCTCCATCGCGGCGCATTTCTTCGGCCATCGCATCACGTAAAGCTACACGTACGGTTTGTTCAGTCATGGTATCTCCTTCTTCATTCCTTTAAGAGTGCTGTACTATTCGCTGACGCGTGCCGAGAATGGTGGATTCTTAAGACCCGGTGCGCAGCGTACTTAAGGGTACGTGAGCAACGGAAGCTTGAGAATTCATCATTCACAGGCTGTGACAGTAGAATAGGACTCACTCTGTATACACATCCGTATACAATTCACTTGCATCCGGCTCTGGGCTATCTTTTGCGAACTCAACAGCTGCATTCACCTTATCCCGAATGTCTTTGTCTATATTCTTCAGATCGTCTTCTGACGCATATTTTTCTTTCACGATAAGCGCTTTAACCTGCTCGATCGGATCACGCTTCTCGCGCATTTCTTCGACTTCTTCTTTCGAGCGGTACTTCGCCGGATCGGACATTGAATGTCCGCGGTAACGGTAGGTTTTCATCTCAAGGATCATCGGACCTTTGCCCGATTTCACATGATCAAGCGCCTCACGTCCCGCTGCCATTACAGCCAACAGATCCATTCCGTCCACCTGTTTGCCTGGAATGCCAAAAGACTCACCGCGGCGGTAAAGCTCAGTGGTGGAGGAAGAACGTTTTACCGAAGTCCCCATCGCATATTCGTTATTTTCAATCACGTAGACCACTGGCAATTTCCACAAGCTTGCCATATTGAATGATTCATACACCTGGCCCTGATTCACTGCACCGTCACCTAAATAGGTGAGACAGGCACTCCCATTGCCTTTATATTGGTTTGCAAACGCAACTCCCGTACCGATTGGCACCTGTGCGCCTACAATTCCGTGGCCACCATAAAAATGATTCGGCACATCAAACATATGCATCGAGCCACCTTTACCCTTCGAGCAGCCGTCAATACGGCCCATGAGCTCGGAAAATACGACCGCGGGATCAGAGCCCGCAGCAAGCAGATGTCCATGGTCACGGTAACTGGTGATGACTCCATCCCCTTTAACCATACTCTGCTGCAACCCAACAACCACAGCTTCTTGGCCGATATATAAGTGGCAGAACCCCCCAATCAGCCCCATTCCATAGAGCTGGCCGGCTTTTTCCTCAAACCGACGGATGAGGAGCATATCGCGATAGCTGTTTAGCAATGTTTTTTTATCCACATGAGACTCCAAAGAAGGATTGGCTCGTAAATTCAACAGCGCTTTGGCCATAGTTCCCTCGCATTATACCCGGTGATTATTAACCTTTGGCTAACATTTTCCTGCGAAGGTACACTATCGAAAATCCCCTGTCCTGGCAAGGAATAGTGTATAATAGGGGAAGAGAAAGAGAAAGGACTATCGTATTATGCTCTATACTAAAGAAAAAGCTTCCGGATTTTCTATCATCGAAATGTCGATCGTCTTGGTTATCATTGGCCTGATGTTAGCCGGAAGCATATGGGGCAGAAGCCTCCTTGTACAATTTAAGTTGAAAAAAATTACTAAAGATCTTCAAACTTACGAAACCGCCATCACCACCTTTAATAAAGCCTATTTGGGCTTACCCGGCGATATCATCAATGCGGGTTCTTTCTGGCCTTCGTGCGATGGAACCCCCGCAAACTGTAACGGAAATGGCGATGGATTTATTACCAATGTCCCAAGCGGTTCACAGGTAGAAGCATTTCGGGCATGGCAACAATTGGCAGCGGCAGAATTAATCAGCGGCACCTTCTCGGGCACCGGCACGATGGGAGGAGGGCAAGGAAAAGCCGTAATTGGAACCAATGTGCCCGCCTCCCCTATAGACGGCGTGGGTTACTCCTTTGACAGTTATAGCAATACGGGAAACAATATCTTTATAGGCAGCGAAACCGGCGGCACTCACCCACTCTGGGGCGGAGGATTTACCACCTCACATGCTTATTCGATTGATACCAAGCTCGACGATGGCGTCCCTGGCACAGGAAAAATCCGGGCGATGGATTCTCGGGGCAGCGCAGGAACGTCCAACGGCACCTGTATCGCCAGCTCCGCGTACCAACTTACCAATACGAGTGAGCGGCAATGTATGGTGTATTATAAATTAGAGAAGCGTGGAACTTAACCTTTTTTACTCTAGCATATACACCGTTCGCCTCGCTACTACCGCCTCGATGGCCAGATTTTATCGTCCAAGCCCCGGCGATTTATCTTCGCTTGAAGAACGGCCAGTATATTTCTGGAGCAATTCATCCCTGGCAGAACGTGGTTTACTCACATGCCGCTCTAATCGGGCTTCTTCCCGTACCTCTTGTTCTAACGCCGTGATTCTTTTTTCTATTATTTCGGCAATGGCGTGATGCCCTTCCATACGCGCAATATCGGCTGCGGATTTTCCAAAATATTTTTTATCGTTCTGCGCTATGCTAGTGCCGTGTATCTGGCAATGACCCTCTGCCGTCGCTTTATTGACCTCCTGATTGATAAAAGAAAGCGTGGCTTCGGGAAGGGATAAGACATAGTCCACCATCTCTTTCTTGCCACAGAAGGCTGCAGCCATGAGTGGCGTAAAAGCATCACCATACGCTCCTTTGGTTACATCCGCTCCACGTTCTTGCAGAATTTTTGCTATGTTTATATTTCCCTTGAAGCATGCCCCATAGAATGCTGTACAGCCATCTTCAGCTATTTTTTTTGGGTCTGCTCCTTTATCTAAAAGCATCTTTACTATCGTAACATCATCCTTATCTCCCTCACTAGCTGCTATCAAAGGGGTACAGCCTGTATTATCTGCTTGCTCTACATTCGCCTCATGGGCAAGCAGCATCCGCACGTTTTCTTTATTCTCATTCCAGCATGCCCTTAAGAGTGCGGTCACCTTTTTATTGTCCGCGTGATTGACATTGGCATCATAGGCCAATAGCAGTTCTAATAGGTCTAGATTCTCCTTCTCAGCAGCAATGATCAACGCCGTCCTTCCATCTTCAATCACATGGTTGGCTTTTGCCCCATGTATCAAAAGCTTTTGTGCAATCTCTTCCTCTCCTTTTGAAACAGCTACGATGACGGGAGTGGCTTTCGTCTCATGTAATTCTTGGTGGACATTGGCTCCGTTTTCCAAAAATATATCCACAATACGCTCATGCCCTTCTTGGCATGCTATAAGCAGTGGGCTTGCACCTTGACTGTTGGCTTGATTAACCGATGCTCCGTGTTTCAGGAGTATTTTTACTGCTTTCTTTTCCCCTTCTGACGCAGCAATATAGAGTGGCGTATTACCATTTTCTATTGCCTGATCTACTTTTGCTCCCTTTTCCAAAAGCACTTCCATTGTATCGTCATCTCCAAACTTAGATGCCAAATACAGTGCCGTTGTGCCGTATTCATTGGCATAATTTACATCCGCCCCACTCTCGATCAACATCTGGGCTACTACTGTATGCTCCTCATTACATGCCAGTAATAACGCTTTGCTTTTTTGCTCCTGTGTTATGCCCTCTTTTTCGAGAAACATTTTCACGACATCCGTACGCCCTTTCTCAGATGCAAGTTCTAGTGGCGTCGTACCATTATCCGTCCTTTTATGGATATCCGCCCCTTTTAAAAGCAGTGTTTCTACCACATCCTTACGACCATGTTCGGCCGCTATATGCAATACCGTTGATCCTTTCGCTATCGTCGTATTGGGATTCACCCCAGCATCTATATAGCCTGCTACATAAGAAGCTGCTTTCTTAGAACCTCCGCGCGCGGCTTCCATAATCAATGCATCTTCAAGATACTGGTGACGGATTTCAGGGGTAATAAAGCCTAATCCCGTTTCTTGTGACCAATCCAGGAACTCTTCCGGCTTATGTCCTAACGTGTTTATTCTATACATTCTGAAATTATAAAGTTGCCAGGCCAAGAACCTTTCCAACTCCTGCGAACCTACCGGCTGTTTAGGCGCGGATACTTTATAGGAATAGATGATGTTATTTATCATTTCAGCATATAGCGCCGTTTCCGGTGAGGTAAGCATAGCATATTCAAAGGCATCATAGGCATTCGGAGCGCGGCCGTATTTCTTGAATACGGCTTCATACATAGCCGCTTGTGATGCAATTCCCTTTTTATTTATATATCCCAAAGTGGTATAGCGCCGTCCACTATGAAAAATAAACGGTTTTCCGTTACCAACGGCCATTATTACATCTGCCCATCCGAATGCTCCATGGCAACTCCACACATGGCGAACACCGCGAATATCCTTATCCCGTGCAAACACCTCTACTTTGTTAGCAGGAGCATCAAAGTAACCTGCTTTTTCCCATATATTTAATACAGGCTTACCGTCATAACCAAATCCACCATGTGAATAATAGTGCATATGGGTTGCATCGGTGTTGTGTTGTTGGGCTTCGGAAATAGTTTCGGGCTTCACCCCTTTTTCTCCACCATCCCCTTGGATTATATAATTCTGCTCCGGGAGAAAACCATGCTTCTGCCATGCAGCAGCAATAGCCTCAGGCTCCCCTGAAGCATCCGCCCCAATAAAACAGATAAGCGATGGAGATTGTGGTGGTAGAGCTGGCGGTGGCGTTTGCGATTTCATAGGTTAGCCCCAGGCGGTTGTGTACACGTTAATATTAATACAAATATATTAATATTACTTTACACGGCACCAGAGGAACCACAAACGAATGAAAAATATGGAATTTCTCTACTCCAGAGTATAGACCGTCTGCCCAGCCACAATAGTCCGGATTGCCCGGCCTTTGGTTTGGTAGTGGTCATAAGGAGAGTTTTTGGACTTACTGACCAAATCCTTGGTTTCTACTTCCCAAGCACGGCCAAGATCAATCAGCGTCATGTCCGCAGGCTTACCTTTCGCAAGGCGTCCAAGGTTTGGCTTATGGATTACATCCGCAGCCTTATACGTCATCGCGCCCAACACCTTAATCAGCGGCATTTTATGCTTATGATGAAGTTCGAGAGAAAGCGGCAGCATCGTCTCTAGCCCCACAATCCCATAAGCGGCATCAGGGAGCGGTACGCGCTTGCTTTCCTGATCATGCGGAGCATGGTCGGTGGCGATCGCATCAATCGTTCCGTCTTTCAACCCATTCACCACCGCGATTCTGTCTTCTTCTGCGCGTAAAGGAGGATTCATCTTCGCGAAGGTCCGGTAATCCATCACCGCTTCTTCCGTGAGCGTGAAATGGTGCGGAGCCGCTTCACATGTCACGTTCAAACCTTTTGCCTTCGCACGACGCACCGCGTCAATTGCCTGATGGGTGGAAATATGCAGCACATGGTAATGCCCGCCGGTAATTTCAAGCAGCAGCAAATCGCGCTCCACAATAATCGCTTCTGCCGCATTCGGCACTCCGACCAAGCCCAGTTTTGCAGAGACTTTTCCTTCATTCATGCAACTTCCGCATGACAAGTGCAGATCTTCCGCATGTTGAGAAATAGGCACATCTAGCATCGAGGCATATTCCATCGCACGGCGCATCACCATGCTGTTCATGACCGGCAAGCCATCGTCGCTAAATCCTACCGCGCCCGCATCTTTTAGCAGCGCCATTTCGGTCAGCTCCTCACCCTTCATGCCTTTCGTAATCGAAGCATAGGCAAAAATATTGACGTACGCCGTTTCTCGTGCACGTTGATTTACGAATTGCAGCACCGCGATATCATCAATCACCGGCTTAGTATTAGCCATGCATACAGCAGTGGTTACACCTCCGGCAGCAGCGGATTTACTGCCCGTCTCTAATGTCTCTTTATATTCCTGGCCTGGTTCACGGAAATGCACCTGGATATCGAGCAATCCCGGACATAACACATGCCCCTGGCAATCGACTATTTCGATTCCTTCCGGCACGCCATCATTAAATAACGTCGCACCCAGATCCGCAATCACACCACCTTCGGTAAGCACGGAACCACGCACATCCAAGCCCGACTCAGGATCAATCACGCGTCCATTGATATAGGCCACTTTCTTGCGTGAGCCTTTGGTACGATCCGGTTTGGTAAATTGTTGTACGTCTGTCATGATCTTTATCGATTTCTGGCTAAGAGTTCTAATATCGCCTGGCGTACAGCAATGCCCATTTCCACCTGGTCGAGAATCACACTCCGGTTGATATCATCCGCAAGCTGGCTATCAATCTCCACACCGCGATTGATCGGGCCCGGATGCATAATCAGCGCATCGCTTTTCGCATAGGCCAGTTTCCTTTTGTCCAACCCATAAAGGTGGAAATATTCGCGCACCGAAGGAATAAAGCAACTTTCCATCCGCTCCCGCTGCAAACGAAGCATCATGATAATATCGCAGCCTTCCAGGCCTTTTTGCATATCATGGAAAATCGGAACCCCCAGCGCCTCTGCTTTGAAAGGTAACAAGGTCGGCGGAGCAATGAGCCGCACTTCGGCACCCAAGGTCGTCAGCAGCGCGATATTAGAGCGCGCCACGCGGCTATGGCGGATATCCCCGCAAATCGCCACGCGCAAGCCTTTAATCTCTCCACGTCTGCGCTGGATTGTAAGTGCATCGAGCAGCGCTTGGGTTGGATGTTCATGCGCACCATCGCCCGCATTAATTACGGAACAATTTACTTTCTGGGCAAGCAACTGCACTGCGCCACTTTGATCATGCCGAATCGCAATAAAATCCGGATGCATCGCATTAAGCGTCATCGCGGTATCAATTAAGGTCTCGCCTTTTTTCACCGAAGAGGTCGACACCGACATATTAATCACGTCCGCGCCCAAACGTTTTCCTGCCAATTCAAATGACGTACGGGTACGGGTGGAATTCTCAAAAAAGAGATTAATCAGTGTTAGCCCCTTTAAGGTGGACTGCTTTTTATCGCGCTTGCGGTTGAATTTGATATGGGTTTCGGCGAGCTCTAAAATAGCGGTAATATCTTGAGCGGAAAGCCCTTCTATACCCAAAAGGTGGGTGTGTGAAAATCGATGCGGTTGCGCCTGCGCCATGGAGACTGCCTATATTTTGGATCGGGAGTATACGCCAAAGAATGTGGGTTTTCCAGTAAAAAACTACCTAACTATGAGCCAGATCAGCATTACCCCGCCTAAGGCCAGCCGATACCAGGCAAAGGGGGTAAAACCGCGGGTGCTGATAAAGGCCACCAGCGCCCGAACCACCAGCATTGCGGCGATAAAGGCGGAAACAAACCCCATTGCAATCACCGCAACGCCATCAAAAGAGAGGCTATGGTAGTTCTTATAAATATCAAATACGGTGGCCGCCAACATAGTCGGAATTGCCAAAAAGAAGGAAAATTCTGTCGCAACGCGTCGCTCTACCCCTAAAAGGAGTGCGCCCATAATGGTTGCTCCCGAACGGGAAACCCCAGGAATCATAGCGATCGTCTGACAGCAGCCGATATAAAATGCCCGCCGCAAGGGCAGGCTCTCCATCGCATTATACGGCGCTGGCGGACGTTGTGCAGTAATACGTTCAATCACCAAAATCGCCACACCTCCTACGATAAGGCTAATGGATACGACCCATGGCGAGAATAGGACATTTTTGATAAAATCATGCGCGAATATTCCCACCACCAGCGATGGCACAAAAGCGAGTACGATGATTTTTGCAAAACGCTGGGAATCTTTATTAGAAGGCAATGTCCGAACAATATGGAAGAGCTTATCCCGAAACACCCAGCAAATCGCAAGGATCGCGCCCAGCTGAATGATAATCTCAAAAATTTTCCCCGACGGCCCTTTAAAGTCGAGCATTTCGACCAGCAAGATCAAATGGCCCGTGGAGGAAACAGGAATAAACTCCGTCAATCCCTCGACGAATCCGAGTATCACTGCTTGGAATAATGTTGTGAAATCCACGAGAAGGCATTCCTTATTATGCTAAAGAGAATGCCATGTTGGTACTATAAATTTCTGCTCTCTGCAATATGCAAAAGGAAATCTAGGTTCTGTGGACATTCAAAGAAATCATGAGGCGATTTTTAGGAATTTTCGCACACAGAACCGGAGTGTACAAGAAGTACATGAGGATTCGAGTACGAAAATGACGCCAAAAGCACCCATGAGAATTTGAATGTCGACAGAACCTATGCTTGTTCCCAAAGCGGATTCTTAAGGCTCGCGAGAAATGCTTTATGTGCGGCGGCTTCTTCTTCCGTCACCGTATGCGCTCGCGCACTATGCTGCACCACTTGCTTCTGTCCTCTGAGTGGATCCGCACGACCCGAAGGCGATACTCCGGCTGTACTTGCTGGATCAAGACTCATATAAGTCTGCCGACCACCCGTTAGCTCCAGATACACATCCGCCAGCAATTCCGCATCAAGAAGCGCTCCGTGTTTTTTGCGTTGAGAAAGATCAATCCCAAATCGCCGGCAGAGCGCATCGAGGTTCGCTTGCGTGCCCGGGAATTTCGTTCGCGCAATTTGGAGCGTATCGGTTGCACGTAAAATCGGGATTTCTGATTTCTTGAGGCGTGACAGTTCATAATTTAAGAAACGCATATCGAATGCCGCATTGTGAATCACGAGCCTATCATCGCCTAAAAACTTCAGAAAATCCTCCACCACTTCCGGAAAGCGTGGTTTATCGCGGAGGAATTCGGTCGAGATCCCGTGAATACGGAATGCCCCTTCCGGCACATCGCGATCTGGATTCAAATACACGTGAAATGCATCGCCGGTACGCACACGGTTGACCATCTCCACACAACCTATCTCAATCACGCGATGTCCCTGACGCGGATCAAGCCCAGTGGTCTCGGTATCTAATGCAATTTCGCGTACCATTTCTTATTCCTATTCGCGCTGCTTTATATGTCTTTGTTATTATGGACAAGCAGGGCCTTATCAGCAACCCATAAATTCTACTTGAACATTCGTCAAAAAACCTCATGATCGTTTGCGCTTATATAATATAGATCAACAGGCGGGTCCCATGTCACTATTTCGCGTAAAGCCGTTAGACGATATACTTAAACATTCCGAAAAACGCCAACTTACCCGCTCGCTTGGGTCGCTTGACCTCGTGATGCTCGGGATTGGCTGTATCATCGGAATGGGAATTTTTGTACTCACCGGCGTGGGCGCTGCGAAATATGCGGGTCCTGGGATTATTTTCTCCTTTATATTATCGGGCTTGGCGTGCGCTTTTGCTGCGCTGATTTATGCGGAACTTGCCGCGATGGTTCCGGCCTCTGGAAGTGCGTATACTTATACCTATGCCGTGCTTGGCGAAATCGCCGCCTGGATTGTAGGATGGAATTTGATTTTAGAATACGCCGTTTCTGCAGGTGCAGTAGCATCTGGCTGGTCGGGTTATGTGGTAGGTATTTTCGAAGCCGCCGGCATGCCCCTTCCCTATAACTTGACGCATACCCCCAATTGGCTGAATGAACCCAATAAAGTCGGCGGCCTGGTTAATCTTCCTGCAATGCTTATTACTCTCTTTGTCACCGTCATTTTATGCGTTGGCACAAGCAAAAGCGCGAAGTTCAACTTGATACTCGTCATCGTCAAACTCTGCACATTGGGGCTGTTCTTGGCCCTTGCTGTGCCGAATATTGATGTCGTGCATTGGGATCCTTTCTTGCCTTATGGCTGGAGTGGTGTTGCTTCAGGTGCTGCAATAATCTTCTTCGCCTATATTGGTTTTGATGCGGTATCGACCTCCGCTGAGGAATGTAAAAACCCCAACAGGGATCTACCGATCGGACTTATCGGCTCTTTGTCTGTATGCACCTTACTCTATATCGCCGTTGCCGCGTCCTTAACTGGGATTGTATCCTACACCGAGCTGGATAATGCGGAACCGCTGGCTTATGCGCTCCGTGCGATTGGCTATAATTTTGGTTCGGTACTCGTTGCGGTAGGCGCGATTGCGGGTCTTACGACTGTACTGCTTGTTCTCATTTACGGACAAACGCGTATTTTCTTTGCCATGGCGCGTGACGGCTTGTTGCCAAAGAAATTTGCAGCGATCCATCCCCGCTTCAGTACACCGTATGTTATGACCATCGCGACCGGCATTGTGGTTGCTGCGGTCGCAGGCTTTGCGCCGTTACAAGTGATTGCCGAGCTTTCCAATATCGGCACCCTCTTCGCCTTCGTGATTGTGGCTGTTGGCGTGCTTATCTTACGTAAGACCGAGCCTACCCGCCACCGTCCGTTCCGTTGTCCGCTTATTTGGGTCGTGGGCTTAGGTGCAATCCTTAGCTGCGGTTATTTGATGCTAAGCCTGCCTTCTACGACCTGGATACGGTTTGGTGTCTGGACAGCAATTGGCTTATGCGTCTATGCCTCGTTTGGCTATCGCAAGAGTGCGCTGGCGGTCGCTCGTTAGTCCCAGAAGATTAGACAAATCATCGCGTGGCCTACATTCGCTAGTGCGCCGCGAGAATGATGGATTTTCTGCAGCCGGAGCTTAAGCGTGCGTAAGAGTACGTGAGCACCGGAAGTCAGAAAATTCAACATTCGCAGGAAGCAATAGTAGAAGTGGCATGCTTAAATGAGGCCGTGGCTTTTAAACGAGTAGTGATGCGTCGCGCTGACAATCACATGATCGTGCACTGTCACGCGTAAGTGTGATGCGGCTTCGACAATCTGCTTAGTGATATCAATATCCGCTTGCGATGGCTGCACATTGCCACTCGGATGGTTATGCACCAAAATAAGCGCAGAGGCCTCTAACGACAAAGCACGCTTGATGATCTCCCGCGGATAAACCGGCGTCTGATCCACCGTTCCCGCTTCTTGCAGCTCATCGGCAATCACCATGTTCTTTTTATCAAGATAAATTACGCGAAACTGCTCGCGCTTTAAATACCCCATGCTCGCGCGGCAATAATCGAGCAACGACTTCCAGCTTTGCAATATCGGGCGCTCAATTGCTTCGGTTTTGAGTATGCGTTCAACCGCTTCTTGTACCATCCGGAATGACGCGAGCGTTGCTTCATTTACGCCTTCAATGGCTAATAAATCCTCGCTACTTGCCGTAATCACGCGCGAGAAACCACCAAAATGTGCAATCAGATTCTTCGCCAACGGTTTTACATCCCGTCGCGCCGAGGAGGAAAACAACAACATTTCGAGGAGTTCATAATCGGGAAGCGTGCCTTTCTTGCTGCCTAAGAAACGCTCTCTTAAGCGCTGCCGATGCCCCACATGCGACGCTTCTGCTTTAAATTCTTTTTCCTTTTCTTTCACAACAGGAAAAAGAAGTATGTCACCGTCCATATTCACCACCCTCAACCGTCAGATGATCGTATCGGCGATCACCATAGGGTAGAAGGAAGGTTACGGCAACAGGTTCTGAATGAGGGAAGACTATATTTTCTAACGACGTACAGGACTCTGTTCCCTTGTGCCTGTTGTTTTCTCCGCATTTCCCTTTTCTTGCATAATCTTCGTCCTAAAATCAGGATATTGTTGTATGGCAGGATCCTGCACCGATGCCATAGGCGCAACGTAGGAAGACCAAAACATAGCACCGGAATACTGCGCCGGTATGCCATAAGACGGCCAATACATCATTTGAGGGTATACAGGCTGAGGATAGGCTTGTTGCATCTGCCCTACGGGAAAGCCATAGGAAGGCGATTGCGTTAGTTGTCCAGCCCCGAAATTCGGTATTGGCACATTGTAAGAAGGGGGCGGTATCGGCTGAGAATATACAGGCTGGCTCGGTAATTGCTCCCCGTTGTGAAGCGGCTTTACCGATTCTGAAATTGCAACGAATGCCTCTGCGGTCGTATTCGTACCCTCATCCGTTTTTTGTTTTTTACTTGGACGCTCTTCCTCTTCTATTGCTTGCAAAGGAATTAAGGCCGTTACTGCTTTTATAGTCGGATCTGCAGCGTTCTCCTGTTCTGATTTGGATCTTGACCGCTTTGCGCCTTTCTTCGGAGTTATTGCTTTAGACATTGTGGATAGTGCATCGTCGCCTATACGCGACAGCAACTTTTCGTCACGAATGATTTTTTCCGACACTATCTTTTCGAACTCTTGCCTCCCCTCAGGATAAAATGCCTCTATAAAAGCCTTTTTTGATTCTATGCTTAAATTTATCCACGCTCTAGAGTGCCTGGCCGAGGGTATCTTATAAGGCGGTACTGTGCGATGCTCTGCCTTATATTGTTTTTTATCCTCTACTTTTTCGTTCTGCAATCTCGCGTCTATTTTATGGTTCTCACGATCCCACACCTTTGAATATAACCGGTATTCAGGATCATTTGCTTTTCGTTCTTTCATACGTTTTTTGTTATAGCCAGGATGCGCTTCTTCCCACTTTTTAGCATAGACTGGATGCGCTTCTCGCCAGTCCCTCATCTGATTAAGCCGCTTTATATTTTGTTTAGTCATGGTCTTACTCCATAAAAGTCAGGATTATGGTAAATTCATTTACCATATGACGGGAGAAGTATCAACTAATTAATGATATTTTGGTAAGCTCAAGCCGCGAATGGCGGACAGTGTAACCCTTTGGGAGACTGGGTAAATATCTCGAATCCGTCTTTGGTAACGGCGAGCGTATGCTCAAACTGGCAGGAAAGGGAGCGATCTTTGGTCGTCACCGTCCAACCATCTTGGGTATTGAGTTTGGTTTCGTGGCTGCCGGCATTGACCATCGGTTCAATCGTAAAGAACATCCCTTCTTCCAGCACCAACCCTTGGCCAGGCTTTCCATAATGCAGCACGTTTGGCGCCGCATGGAAGATTTTCCCAATCCCGTGCCCGCAATAATCGCGTACAACGGAATAGTGATGGCTTTCGACATAACTTTGTATTGCATGACCGATATCGCCTAACGTGGCCCCAGGCTTTACCTGTTCAATACCTTTCATTGTCGCATCGTAGGTCACTTGTGTAAGGCGCTTGGCTTTAATCGGCGCTTCACCCACCCAATACATCCGGCTCGTATCACCGTGCCACCCATCGACAATGACGGTCACATCGATATTCACCACATCACCACCCGCCAACTTCTTATCGCTGGGGATTCCGTGGCACACCACATGGTTAATGGAGGTACAAATGGATTTCGGGAAGCCACGATAATTCAGCGGCGCAGGGATAGCTCCGCGCCCAACGATCATTTCATGTGCGAGATCGTTTAACGTATCTGTCGTAATGCCGGGCTCGACTTTATCTACCAACATATCCAGCACTTCGGCGGCAAGCCTGCCGGCCTTGCGCATGCCTTCAAAAGATTCCTGATCGTGAATCGTAATTCCTTGTGTGTTCTTCTTCAATGCCATAACCTAAAACTACTTGCATCCTGCTTGAGAGACGGTACTCTATTTAGTACTCTAACATACCGGCTAGCGCCTTTAGAGTCAACCGCCCTACGTAGGAACCATAGGCTAAATGCAACAGGATACCGCCCCCACCGCCGCCTTTATTATCATCGGAAATGAGATTCTTTCTGGAAGAACTCAGGACAAAAACCTTACCCATCTTGCGCATGCTTTGAATGAAGCAGGCATCCGGTTGCGCGAAGTCCGAGTGATTGCCGATGATGAAGCCGCGATTATCCATACCGTCAACACGCTCCGCACGACCTATCGCTATGTGTTTACGAGTGGCGGCATTGGCCCAACCCATGACGATATTACGACCGATGCCGTGGCGAAAGCCTTTGGTAAACCCGCTCGGCTCCATGCAGAGGCCAAATCGCGCCTCGAGAAACACTATGCGAAAACCGCGACGGAATTGAACGAAGCACGCCTCAAGATGGCCCATATCCCTGAAGGTGCCAGCCTGGTTGATAATCCGATCAGCGCCGCGCCCGGATTCCAACTCGAGAATGTCTATGTCTTTGCCGGTGTGCCGTCTATTTTCCAAGCAATGCTTGCTTATATTATCCCTTCCCTTGTAGGAGGGGCGCGGATGCTATCGCGTGAAATCGGCGTGTTGCTCCCGGAAGGCACCATCGCCGCTCCGCTTGCCGTACTCCAAGCGCGTTATCCTGCTATTGATATTGGAAGCTATCCTTTTATGCGCAACATGGAATTAGGAACGAACCTAGTATTACGCACCACCGATTCTGATGCGCTGGAATTGGCTGCGAACGAATTGATTCAGATACTCAACACGCTCGGCGGGAAACGCGTCGATTAACTCTATCTTCTTGTTTTAGTTCTCGAAACTGCGGCATCCCATTAATTTTGCGAATATCCCAATTCCTTTATTGACCTTCCATTGCCGTTTCCTTATGGTGCACATCGCCACACCTTAAGGTGGCGAATATGTACGCTAATAATCTTATTAAGGGAGTTTCTCGCATGAAAAAATTTGCACTTTATACCGCATTGGGAATGTCTGTACTCGGCGGAACATTCGCTCACGCAGCACAAACCAGCACCACCATCACCGCAACGATTGTCGAAGCATTAGCACTGGGATCAAGCACCATACAATTTGGAAAATTCGCGGTAGGAAACCTTGGCGGAACCATCGAGGCTTCCGGCGGAACCACGAAAGTCACCTCTGGCGATCTTGTCGTTATCACGGGAGGTGGACCTGCTGAAGTTGCGGTAACCGGAGCATCGGGCACCGCCTACACCTTGATCATCCCTGCCACCACGACCCTAGCCAGCGCTGGAAATTCTGACCTGACGGTGAATTTGTTTGACGAAGCAAGCGGAAATGCCGGGACCATTAACCGGACACTGGATAATACCGGTGCGGATTTTGTGAATGTCGGCGGGCGGATCAACGTCCCCGGAAACCAAGGTGGAGGCGTGTATAACGGCACCTTTACCATTACGGCGAATTATCAGTAACTAATTTTAAAATTGCGCTAGCATGCTTGCGAAAATAACGGTTTACACGAACCGTAGCGGAATGTACGTCAAAGTACATGAGCAACGGATGCGGAATAAACCGTTATTTGCAGCACATGATAGTAGCAATTTCACTTAAAAATCGGGATTGACGTAGTAAGACGGCGGCGCAAATCCCGCTACACGGTCTTTTAATATTTCCGCAAAGGCTGGACGTGATTTTACCAGCGCGTACCAGTGCCGCGCTTCTTCGTTCGCAGGCCACGGAACATCCCCCAAATAATCCGCAACCGATATATGTGCCGCCGCGGCAATATCCGCTAATGTAAACCGGTTGCCGCAGAGCCAAGAATGCTTTTGGGTGAGGAAGGCGATATAATCGAGATGGTAATGGATATTTTGTTTTGCCGCCCGAATTGGTGCCGCATGCGGAGTCCCTTCGCCGGCGAAATAACGATATATCCGTTCGCGTAAAAGATAGCGGCTCACTTCCGTATAAAATTTCGTATCAAACCACGCCACCACCCGCCGCACTTCCGCGCGTTCTAAAGGTGTGTCCCCCAGCAGCTTATGCTCAGGATATTGCTCTTCCAAGAACTCAGTAATCACCTGATGGTTCGTCACCGCACTTCCATCCGGCTCCATCAGCACAGGAAGGTCATTGGCAGGATTCATTGCCAAAAACTCCGGGCGTTTGCGCCAGATATCTTCTTTCACGAGCGTATGGGTAATGCCCTTTTCATGGAGGCATATCCGCACCTTACGGGAGAAGGGGCACAACGGAAAATGGTATAGCTGCCTGGCATGCATTGTCATAGGTCCGTAACGTTCCTTTCATACTCCTGAGGTATAATACTATAGTGGTAGAGTATCTTAGTCTTGTAAAAAACCTGCTGCTAGTACCACTATTTAACATTCAGGCGTTGCACTCTAGCAACAAAAACAAGGGTTTTTGTACCTGAGTTTTAACGTTTAAACAATGAGAGATAGTGGAATATATTAAATAATATTGCAAAATCAATATTATGTTGCGTATAATAGCCTGCCCGTTCGCGTACATTGCCTTGGGTAGACGGAATATGGTATAATACTTAGAAATTCAGAGTTATAAGCGGTATGGGAATAAAAAGGGCACAACACGGGAAAAAGGCAGTATTTCGTACGTCTATGCGTACAATAGCCCTCTGCGTTGCATTACTCTCTCCTTTATTCCTCTCTGGGTGTGCAAAGAAACTTTGGGCGATCAAAGAAGGACTTCAACCCCAGCATAGCATTGCGGATCCGCTTCCCGTTTTTATGCGGAATCTACCCAAAGGCAATGATAGTTACAGCGTAGGCTTTCGCGATGGGTGCGAGACCTTTTTAAGTATTGTCGGGCCTGGACCAATGCGGATGCTGCAAAGCAAGGTCGATGGCTGGAAAATGACACAAGATAAACTTTACTCTCGTGGATGGAGCGATGGCGGGACCCATTGCACCTTCTACCTCGACTGGGATACTCACTAGGATAACCGCCTTTGGCAAGAGCTATGATACGAAACATAATAAAACAGATGCTAGAACAGGTGATGCCAAGGGTTCCTTTGGTAATAGCGCTTGTGGCTTGTGTATTTATGCTTTCGGCTTGTACTAAAGGACGGTTCAATCCTTTCTGGGCAAAACCGTATTCATTTGAAATGCGGAACCCTCCTCCTGGTCCGCCGGAATACCAGCAAGGCTATATGGACGGCTGTGAAAGCGGATATAAGGGCTATGGAACCCAGTATAACAAAGTTTGGTGGGAGCTTCGGCAAGATCCCAAATATCGGAACAATCCGATGTATTACCAGATGTGGAAAGATGCTTACGCCTATTGTGCCGCTGCTGCGAACAGCATGGCGATGCACGGTGTGGGGAATTACAGTAACGATGGGTGGATCCCCATGCAGCCCTAAGGATATTAGGTATAGTTAGTATGCGTTATGCTTTGGTTTTAGTTCTCATTCTGTTTTCCGTATCCGGTTGTGCCGATACGTGGAAGCCGCGCGTGGGCCCACCATGGGCAGAAGATTTGCTGCATGAAGCGCCTCGTGGCCCGATCAATTTTAAACACGGCTGGCGGGATGGATGTGAAACCGGGATTTCTGCAACAGCGAACCATTTTGCGCGGTTTTATTATAAATTCCGCCAGGATTACCGCTTAGCGCAGGATAATGAATATTACACCGGCTGGCGATTGGCGTGGTTATACTGTAACCGTTTCGTCTTCCAGTATTATAAACGGGATTACCTCTAATCGTTGTGATGTATAGACATATGAAACAGGGTTTTGCCATTTTGAAGATAGTGTGTGTACTGGCACTTTTGCCTGTGCTACTCTCGGGCTGCCTGTTTTCGAGCCGAAATCCTATGGCACCCCGACCTTTTGCAATGGGTGATACACCTCCGGGCACGGCCACCTTCCGTAAAGGCTGGGAGGAAGGATGCCATACCGGCTTAGCGACGATGACAACGGATTACTACAAGAGCTTTTACACCTTCGAGCAAGACCCTTACATGATCAACAATAGTGAGTATTACGAAGCCTGGAAGGATGCTTACACCTATTGCCGACAATACGCATTTAAATGGACATTATGGTCATGGGACAGAAATTAAAAACCTTCAATGCACTGCTCATGGCGGCAGGCCTTATGGCACTGCTAACCTTAAGCGCCTGCGTACCTGACCCGAAAGAGCCCGATAGTATCATCAAGAAAGCCTTGCGGCCGATGCCTTGGATCTTTAACCAAATGCCAAAAACGGCGCCAGAAGAATACCAACGCGGCTGGAAAGAAGGTTGTGAAAGTGGTATGGCCAGCATGACCAACGACTATTATAAAACATTTTATACCTTTAAGCAGTCGCCGGAACTCATCACCAATGAGACGTATTACAAGGCCTGGAAGGACGTATATACCTTCTGCCGGCATTATTCCTATGGGATTATCCGGGAAGCGGACGTTCGGATGCGTACACCTGATGATCCAGACCAATTCTCCCTCGAAGGTCAGGGTATCGGAAATATGTTCCCAGGTTACGGCGGCGGAACGAGCCCCAAAAGCGTATTTGGAAACAATGCTGGGAATAGTGATTTCCTCAGCCCCAAAAGCGATAGCACATTTGACATGAATAAAGATGCACTGATTGGTACACCCGATGGCCTATTTGGTACTGGAGCCCATGAGAAAATGTGGGGTGATTTCTAACTTTTCTCGGCTCGTATCGCCGTTGACGATCCCGCATGCACTGGAATACGAAGGAAGCCCCATGCTGGGGCTTTTTTTGTAGGAAGCCCCTTATGCTCCGCTTCCTTCAGATGGAAGGGCTTTAGCTTTCTTGCCGCCTTTGAACGCAGCGCATGCATCGAGGTGAGAAACGTTCCACGATTCACCACCACCATCGGGAAGGCCTCGGCGATCTGTTCCCAATGCTTCCAGCGATCAAACTGCTCCAGGTTATCCGCCCCCATAATCCAGACAAATTTTGTCTCGGGATAGCGCTTCTTTAACGTGCATACCAGGTCATGGGTATAACGTATTCCCCATCGCGTTTCCATATCACTCACCCGCATCGACAAAGGCACGTGGAATCGCATAAAAAGGCGCTCCACGGTATGGAGCCGCTCTTCTAACGATGCCATGTTTTCTGTTTGCTTTAATGGATTTTGTGGACTCACCATCCACCAAACCGACTGCAATCCCAGTCGTTTTTGCGCCTCACGCGCAATATACAAATGCCCTGCATGAGCGGGATTAAATGATCCACCGAGCAACCCTATCGGTCCGCGCGGCTTAGGATAAAGAGGGAGTTGAGGGCGGTAGTGCGAGGAACGGCACATCCCTTACCCCTTTGGCCTGATTTGCCCTGTTCCTTGAACCACGTATTTATACGTCGTCAGTTGCTCCGCACCTACTGGCCCACGTGCATGGAGGCGACCGGTAGAAATACCAATCTCCGCACCCATACCAAATTCGCCGCCATCGGCAAATTGGGTTGAGGCATTATGCATCACAATTGCACTATCAATATGCTGCAAGAATCGGCTCGCCGCACTGCTATCGTCGGTGATAATCGCATCCGTATGATGCGAACTATAGCGATTGATAAACGGAATCGCTTCCTCAATACCGCCCACGATTTTTACGGACACAATGGATGCCAAATACTCCGTACCCCAATCACTTTCGGATGCTCGGATAATTCGTCCATCAATCGCTTGGGAAGCGCTATCGCCCCGCATTTCGCACCCGGCTTCGCTTAAGGCTTCGGCAATCATCGGCAGGATCGTAGGCGCCACCGCCTGATCAATTACGAGTGATTCGGTCGCTCCGCAAATTCCGGTACGGCGCATCTTCGCATTGAGCACCACTTCCTGCGCCATGGAAGGATTGGCCTTATTATGAATATAGGTATGGCAGTTGCCATCCAGATGGAGCAATGTTGGCACACGGCTTTCCTCCTGCACGCGCTCACATAAGCCTTTGCCTCCGCGTGGGATAATCACATCGATCACACCCGTCATCCGGAGCATTTCGCCCACCGCCGCACGATCACGGGTAGGAATCAGCTGCACGGCATCTTTCGATAGGCCCGCATCTTCTAACCCTTTATGAATACAACGCACAATGGCTTCCGACGAATTAAAGCTCTCCGAACCGCCCCGCAAAATCACGGCATTACCCGATTTAATACATAAGCCACTCGCATCAGCCGTCACATTCGGACGCGATTCATAAATAATCCCAATCACACCGAGCGGTACGGAAATGCGCGAAAGCTTCAAACCATTTGGGCGATCCCACTCCGCGAGCATACGCCCCACAGGATCCGGCAATGTCGCAATCGCTTCTAAGCCTTTAGCCATGCTATCAATACGTTCTGGCGTGAGCGTTAAGCGATCCAGCATCGCAGTATCAAGCCCCGCAGCTTTCGCTTCTTTCACATCTTTTGCATTGGCCGCCAAGATCCGTTCCAGATTTTCCCGCAGCGCATCCGCGGCTTTACGAAGCGCTACGCTCTTTTTGTCATCCGGCGCAACACTCAAGGTTAAAGCCGCCGCACGTGCCTTTTGGCCA
Source organism: Rickettsiales bacterium (assembly GCA_021156175.1). Lineage (GTDB taxonomy): Bacteria > Pseudomonadota > Alphaproteobacteria > Rickettsiales > JAJNBL01 > JAJNBL01. The sequence goes on along the minus strand of JAJNBL010000002.1, from coordinate 270,296 downwards.
ATTTCATGCATTTGTTTTTTTATCGCTTTATCCGAATCGGTGCCGTCATTCATGGTGGCCGCTTTCATAGTATTTGCCTTATGTTAGAGAAAAAGTGGGTAGATCGTTCAAGTATACAGTCTTTAGAGGATAATCTCAAGTGCGCCCTGGCGAAGCAACTGGAACGGGGTCATTCTCACATCCAGCACTGTGGAAGCCATCCCCATGGGACTCTCATCCCCCTGAATTACCACAATATCTTGCGAAAATAGCTGTTTTTCATAGGCTTTAACCTCCTCCATCGAGACCGCCGGCGGTTGACCGCTTAAGTTGACACTTGTGGCAACCAGAGGTTTCCCAAATTCCTTCAAGAGCGTTTGGGCTATTGCGTGATTAGGTATACGTATCCCCACTGAATCACCTCCTCCTGTAACAAGAGACGAAAGTGGATGCCCTTTTTTAAGCGTAACCACCAACGTCAATGGCCCCGGCCAATAGGCTTTCGCAAGGCTACGCGCTTTGCTTGAAAATTCCGCAATTTCCTCGGCTGCGTCCAATGTGGGAACCATCACCGATAAGGGCTTCTGTTCCGCCCGCCCCTTCGCACGGAAGACCGCTTTGACAGCGTCATCGGACGTCGCATCGCAGGCCAGCGCATAAACCGTTTCGGTGGGGAAAATGACGAGTCCCCCGCGCTGTAAACAGGCGAGAGTTTTATTGAGAGGCACATCTGACATAGAAAGTACTTTGCTCTAGGTGGTGTGTACTTTTCGCTAGGCTGGGCTGGAAAGTGTGGATATTTCTGAAACCGAAGCGGAGCGTACTTTAAGGTACGTGAGCATCGGAAGTCAGAAAGAGCTGCACTTAACAGCCAGCATAGTAGAAAAGGACTAAGCCCCTTGAGGCTCTCCTCCTGCGGGCGGTATATCCACTCCACGTGATCCAGGCATAGACGATGGGATCGAAGAAGGCCGCTCCGGCGTCCGCTCATCATCCGAAGGCCGCGACAAGGCCTTCCCTTCCATCAGGTCACGAATATCGTCCCCACTTAAGGTTTCGTACTCAAGCAGTGCACCTGCCAGTATATGCAGCTGGTCGATATGACGACTAATAATATCGGTTGCCGTAACATAACCTTCCTGCACTAAACGCTTCACCTCCGAATCAATCAGATTTGCCGTGTCTTCTGAAACAGTTTTATGTTGCATCAAGGAATGCCCAAGGAAGACTTCGCCCTGATCATCTCCATGGAATACCGGACCGACTTTATCACTCATGCCCCATTCCGTCACCATGCCGCGCGCCATGCTGGTTGCATAACGGATATCCGATGAAGCGCCACTGGTAACTTTCTCCGTGCCGAAAATAATTTCCTCAGCCACACGACCACCCATTGCCACCGCAATATCTGTTTTGAATTTCTCAAATGTGACCGACAGCCTGTCGCGTTCCGGTAAACGCATCACCATACCGAGCGCTCGCCCGCGCGGAATAATCGTTGCTTTATGAATCGGATCGGAAGCCGGACAATGTAACGATACCAGCGCGTGGCCGGCCTCATGGTATGCTGTGAGTTTTTTCTCCTCATCGGTCATCACCATCGAACGACGTTCTGCGCCCATCATGACTTTATCTTTCGCCGCTTCAAGCTCGCGCATCGTCACCACTTTCCGGTTACTACGTGCCGCAAGCAATGCCGCTTCATTTACCAAATTCGCCAGGTCCGCGCCTGAGAATCCTGGTGTGCCGCGCGCGATAATCCGCGCATCCACATCGGGCGCCGCAGGAACTTTTTCCAAATGCACTTTGATGATTTTTTCGCGTCCGCCGATATCGGGCACTGGCACCACGATCTGACGGTCAAAACGACCCGGACGTAAGAGCGCAGGATCAAGCACATCCGGACGGTTGGTTGCAGCAATCAGGATCACACCTTCATTCGCTTCAAACCCATCCATCTCCACAAGTAACTGGTTCAGCGTTTGTTCACGTTCATCGTTACCGCCGCCCAAGCCCGCACCACGATGGCGGCCGACCGCATCAATTTCATCGATGAAAATAATGCATGGTGCATTGCGCTTGCCTTGCTCGAACATATCGCGCACCCGGCTTGCACCCACACCCACAAACATCTCGACGAAATCCGAACCCGAAATCGTGAAAAACGGCACACCGGCCTCGCCTGCAATCGCACGCGCCAGCAAGGTTTTACCAGTTCCAGGAGGACCTACGAGCAAACAGCCTTTCGGGATTTTACCACCCAACGCCTGGAATTTTTGTGGGTCTTTCAAGAAGTCCACGATCTCATGAAGCTCGTCTTTCGCTTCATCCACACCGGCCACATCTTTGAATGTGATTTTGCCCGTTTTTTCCGTCAACATCCGCGCACGCGATTTGCCAAAGCCCATCGCTTTTCCACCGCCGCCTTGCATCTGGCGCATGAAGAAAATATAGACCCCAATCAACAGCAATATCGGGAACCACGAAATAATCACACTCCAGAACGTGCTCATACCCGTATTCGGAGGCGTCGCATCAATCGTCACGCCTTTGGAACGCAGCACATCAATCATATTCGGATAGTTAGGCGCGTAGGTGGAAAATTTACTTCCGTCTCTGCGGTGCCCTTCGATCACGTTATTATTTGCAATTACTACATCGCTGATCTGGCTATTCTCGACCTGTTCCATGAAGAGGGAGAACGGGATCGTGGCACTTGCGTCATTGCGTGAACCATTCAAGAGGTCATAAGCTACCACCAGCAGGAGGAACAACCCAACCCAGAACAGAAGATTTTTACCTGTATTTCCCATGAAAAACCGCCTAATTAAGTAGTGAGGGAATCGCCCGCCGGATATGAATCATATCCCGCGATATACCTTGAGCATAATATCCTATATGGGGTACGGCAAGCACTGTTTCAAGGGAAACAAGGGCGGGAAGCGTATAAATAAGCCGCTTTGGCAAAAGGATAGTGTGCGTATCGACCGCTTTTGCTTGCAATAATCGTTCATACCCCTCTTTGCCCAATGCTTGGATCTGCGTTATTCTTGCTTCAAGCGGGGGTCGAATTTCACATAAAAATCGATTATCCCATTGCACCTGGTGCCCTGGAATTATCGGCACAGAACCGCTAATGGCCTCAAGTTCCCGAAGGATAAGCACTCTTCCCTTTTCCCCCTTCTTTTGCGAAGGGAGCAGCACACAGCCAGCCAGCGTAATGGCTTGCCCATTTTCACTCTCCAAAAGGTACTGGTAAGCACGATCCAACTTCTCCATCCGGAGCCGATAGCTATGACCTCCGAGCGTGCATAAAACATGCGAAAGCACCCGTAATCCAATCTCTTCATGCAGCGTTGAGAATGCCACTCTGTTTAAGCTCGCATAACCCTCTTCATGCCAGCGGACGCACCCTGCCATCGCCGCATCTGTTTGTGTCTCTAAATAAGATTTCACGCGTGCCATACGCATCGCCGTATCGGATAAGCGATTCACCGTCAATGCGCGCTCCTCGCCTAAGGATTCGAGCAGTGCACGGATTTGTGTTCGTGCAAAACGAGGATGATGATTTGACGGGTCTTCAATCCATTCTACTTTTTGGTATCGTAAATACTCTACCAGCATTTCTTTCGGAAACGAAAGTAGCGGCCGGATAAGCTCCACCTTCCCACCAACAAGCTCGACAGGATACAAAGCTTTTTCTGCCATCGCCGCCAGCCCATCCACTCCACTGCCTCGAAATAATCGTAAGAGCACCGTCTCTGCCTGATCATCCAAATGGTGACCCGTCAGGAGATAGGAAATGTTTTCTTCCACACACACTTCGCCCATCAAGTGATAGCGCGCTTCGCGAGCCTGATGATGAAGGTTACTCAAAGGTTCTTGGGAGGTTTGTTCCCAGGAAATAATCCGGTGGGGAATGTCGAATGATTCTAACTGCTTGGCGACCTGTTTCGCCTCTTCCAATGATTCAGCCCGGAGCCCATGATCCACCGTGAGTGCAAGCAACCTCCGTCCTGGCACGGCATCGCGCCAATGACGTGCAAGAAGTGCGAGCGCGGTACTATCCGCTCCGCCCGATAGGGCCACCGCAAGTGATGAAACGGACGCCGGAATAAGTGTGACAAGCGCGCTTAAGAAACGTTCCTCAAACGAAGAGGCATTATCCCGCATGGCATGCAAACCGCTCCGCCTCGGATTTCGCACGCTGCTTTACCGCAACAGAAGCTTGCGGGAATTGACTGTTCAAGCGCCCAAGTGTCGCACATGCTTCTTTCTTCTGATCTAAATTTCCAAGCGACATACCAAGCTTCAATAGGTTATCCGCTGCTTTCGCGCTCTTTGGATAATCCTGATAGCCTTTCAAGAACTGCACTGCCGATTTATCATACTGCTTGCGCGCATAATAAGTTTCACCCAGCCAGTAATAGGCATTGCCGGTCAAATCATGCTTGTTATACTTCGTGACAAATTCTTTGAACACTGCTTCCGCTTCCTCATACAAAGCTTTGCCTAAGAGCGAGAAACCGTAATTATACATTTCTTCGGGACTTCCGCCGTATTGCTTCTTGTCATCGCCGGGCTTTACCAACCGCATCGCCGGAGAATTCGGTGAAGCCGGAGGGGTTGCAACCGTTGGCTTTGCTTCTGGTGCCGCTGTAGGTTTTGGGGTCGGCGTAATTGCTTCTGCCGCAGCCGCTGCTGCAGGGTTATTCGCATGTTCCGCGGCTGGAGCTGCTGCCGGAGCAGACGCCGCTTGAGCCTGCGACGTTTCCAGTGCCGTCACACTTGCTGCTAAGGTTTCCACCATTTTCTCCAATTTTTTATTCGAGAACTCCAGTGTCTCAATCCGGCCATTTAACTGCCGTATATGTTCTTCCATCTCCATTTGTTTGACCGCCACTGCTCCGCTCGCTGAACCACCGCCGCCACCGCTCGATGCCACAGCGTCACCGCCTTTGCCCTTATAGACATATTGCTGTAAGGTGGTCATATCGCGTTCCATCCGGCGTAAGCGATCCGCCGTTTCCCCATCTTCCGCACGTGCATTCATCGGCATCATCGCACCCACCCACAGGGCGCAACCTATTGCCAGAGACATTAAAACAGTGGTAGGGTGAGCTTCTGTGCGTGGCATCATGATAACAAAACCTTTTTCTCTAAAGAGCGCGTATACGAACCCATGTTACGCATTGGGGTTCGATTATAAGCATAAAACCATCGCAATGACAAGATTAGGCTAAGCATTGAATATCTTCACCCTTCCCTCCCACTTGCCGTTTATTGAAACACTCGCAAAAGGGATACTCACGCGCTATGGGCATGATCCGCTGGCACTTTCTTCCGTGCAGATACTCCTGCCCCATCGCCGAGCCGTGCGAAGCCTTCATGCCGCATTTCGTGATTTAAGCGTGGGCACCTCCCTTCTCTTGCCGCGCATGGAAGCGTTGGGAGATCGGAGCGAAGAGGAAATGGGATTTGACTCTGGAAATACTATTTCGATTCCACCGGCGCTTTCCTCACTCGAGCAAGAACTCGTGCTCGCTTCCCTCATCCGCCAATGGCAAAAAAGCAGCAACGGCGTTTTTATCACAAGCGAACAGGCTTTGGTTCTTGCCCGTGCGCTTTCCACATTGCTCCGCGATTTTGATACCGCCGATATTTCATTGGAACGCTTGAAGAATCTTGTTCCTTCGCGTTATGCGATTCATTGGGAGGAGGTTTTGCATTTTTTGAGCATCCTCACCGAACATTGGCCCAAGATTCTTGCCGAGCGTGGCCGCATCAGCTTGACCCAACATCGGAGTCACCTCATTCATGCGCAAGCGGATTTCTGGGAGCGGCATCCGCCTTCGCACCCCATCATTGCCGCAGGAACAACGGGAAGTATCCCCGCCACGCGGCGCTTGCTTCAGGTGATTCGCACCCTACCGCAAGGCGAGATTATTCTCGCGGGCCTCGACCAACAACTCGATACTGCAAGCTGGGAAGCTCTCACTCCCACCCATCCAGAATATCTCCATAAAATCTTGCTCGCTACACTTGATGTACCGCGCGAATCGGTTGCTATCTGGAAAGGCTATGAAGCACAAAAAGCAACGCCGCGTTCGCAAATGATTTCAGAAATGCTACGTCCTGCGAGCACCAGTGACCGCTGGCATGAAGCAGCGCCGTGGGATGCCACCGCCATCGACGGGCTTCACCGCATCGATGCAGCTTCCGAAGAGGAAGAAGCCGCCACGATTGCAATGATTTTGCGCGATGTACTGGAGGTTCCGGATAAAACCGCAATGCTCGTCACTCCTGACCGCGTTCTTGCCACCCGCGTGCAGCAACATCTTGCGCGGTGGAATACCACCTGTGATGATTCTGCGGGGATGCCACTCATCACCACATCGCCCGGACGTTTCCTTGTGTTGGTAGCCGAGATGTTGGCCTCGAATATCGCACCCGTTCCGTTCCTTTCTGTGTTCAAACATCCGCTTAGCCTTGCAGGATTGCCCGCAACACAATCCCAGGACTATGCGCGCGAAATTGAACGTATTGCACTCCGCGGAACCTATCTTGAACCTGGATTTAACGGCATACGCAACCAATTATGGCGTGAAGAACATCAGCATTTAAAAACCTGGATTGACCATCTAGATACACTTACTGCACCGATCTTCCATCTTGCCGAAGGCGGCGCGATTCCGTTATCGCATCTGCTGCACGCACATATACTTTGCGCGGAAGCCCTCGCAAGCACAACGCTATGGGAAGGGGATGAGGGCCAAGCCGTTTCGGATTATTGCAAAACGCTTCTGGAACATGCGAACAGTTTTGGCACGATTACTTTACTAGAATATCCCGCGTTCTTAAGCAGTTTATTGCAGAACCAAATCTACCGCGTGCCGCACGGCCATCATGCGCGATTGACCCTGCGCTCTCCGCAGGAAGCGCGGCTAGAGAGAGCCGATGTCATAATCTTGGCAAGCCTCAATGAAGGTGTGTGGCCTGCGCTCCCAAAGAGCAATCCGTGGATGAATCGTGCAATGCGCGAAGCATGCGGCCTGCCACCAGAAGATATTACGATCGGACAATCGGCACGAGATTTTTCTCAAAGCTTTCATGCAAAAAATGTTTATCTCACTCGCGCATTAAAAAGCGACGGCAGCCCTACTACGCCTGCACGCTGGCTCGTGCGCTTTGAGGCCTTGCTGCATGCACAAGGAAAATCACTGGCGCCATCTTCTTACAAAACCTGGGCAACGTTACTTGATAAACCCGATGCGGTGACACCTTGCGCACCGCCTGCACCCACACCTCCGTTGCCCGCACGTCCGCGCGAATTGGGGGTGACGGCGATTGAAACCTTGATGCGCGATCCGTACAGCCTATATGCCTCAAAAATTCTGCGATTACGCAAACTCGATCCCTTAAGCAGCGAGCCCGATGGCGCAGATTTTGGTACCTTTATTCACCGGAGCTTCCATCGCTTCTTGATTGAAATTATTCCGGGACGCAGTGAAGAGGTCGATCTTGTTTCGTTACACAAAACCGCGCGCGCAATACTAGGAGAGCTCTTCGGTCATGCGCTTGCAGCAGAAATGGAACGCCTTTGGTGGCCACGATTTGAACGAATCGCCACATGGTTTATCCACAATGAACGCACACGGCGCAAAGCCTATCCGCATACGCAGAGCGAAGTCGAAGGATTTTATAGATGGGAAAGCGCGGGCGGTATGTTTACGCTCACCGCCCGGGCGGATCGCATTGATTCTACGCCAGACGGCACGCTTGCAATTATTGATTATAAAACCGGCACACCACCGCTTGAGAAAGAAATCGTGGAAGGCCATGCCTGCCAATTAGCGCTTGAAGCATTGATTGCGGAACGCGGAGGATTTTCCAACATTCCCGATAGCACAAAACCGGAAGCGCTGGCTCATTGGCACATTACTGGACGCACCGAACCTGCCACTATTTTTCCTGTGAAACACGATATCACCACTCTCATAAATAGTGCCGAAACAGGTGTGAAATCACTCATCGACGCGTTTGATGATCCTGCAACACCGTATCGCGCAATTCCCAATCCAAAGAAAGCACCACGTTATAATGATTATGCGCATTTAGCACGCGTGAAAGAATGGCAAGCAGAAGAGACGGAAAACTAATATTCTACGATACGTTCCCAAATTTTTTCTGCATCCGGTGTAGTGATTTCAAGCGCTTCTGTCATCTGGTTTTTGAACCACGTCATTTGGCGTTTGGCATATTGGCGCGTTCCCATTTGTGCATTCATAATTGCTTCCGCCTGCGCATATTCTCCGCGCAAGTATGCCATTAATTCCGGCACACCCAATGCCTTCACTGCGGGCAATGCGGGATCGAGATCGAGTGCCATCAAGGCCCTCACTTCTTCCAACGCTCCATTTTCCAGCATCTTCTGGAACCGCGCATCGCACTGGGCATAAAGCTGTTGCCGTTCTGGATGCAAGAACACCGGGATAAAGGATTCTGGTGGATAAAGCGCATGCCGTGGTTTTTCTTGCCATACAGCAATCGATTCTCCGGTTTGCAAAATCACTTCATAGGCTCGGATCATCCGCTGCGTATCACCTACCGGCAAGCGTTCGGCCATCACGGGATCACGTTGTTTCAATTCCTCATGAAACGCGGCATTGCCCATCTCTCGCTGAAGGCCCCGCGCATGCTCGCGAATGTCTGGGGTGATATCAGGAATGCTTGAGAGCCCATGCATCAACTGGTAAAGATACATGCCTGTGCCGCCCACTAGGATCGGCAATCGTTTTGCCTTATGCGCCGCATCAATCGCCGCTTTGGCAAGCTCCAGCCATCGCCCAACCGAACAAAGTTCTTCCGGGGGAAGAATCCCATAAAGCGCATGGGGGGTTTCCTGTTGCTCATAAGCACTTGGCTGTGCCGTAATAATAGGGATTCCCGCATAAACTTGCATTGCATCTGCATTGATGATGACAGCATCGGTCTTTTTCGCTAAGCTAGCGCCGAGCGAAGATTTCCCACTCGCAGTGGGGCCACCAAGTATCACAATGGGAGGCGGTTTTTTGGACATAGCTTCCTTATAACCGAAACCGCCCCTTTACGAAATAGTTGATAAAGCACATGACCCATTCTTATACCCTTACCTTGATTGCTAACCCTGCCATCCGCCCGCTGGATGAAAGCATCACCACCCGTGTACGCGAGGCTCTAGAGGCAACCGGCTCATCTACGGGAGACATCAGCTGGCTTGAACCAAATACCGCCTGCGATATTCCTTGCACTACCGCAGCGCAAGAGGCGATTGAACAGGAATTAGGCGATCTTCCCATCGATTTCATCCTCCAGCCCACCGCATCCCGGCAGAAGAAAATGCTAATTTCAGATATGGATTCCACCATGATCCAGCAAGAATGTATTGATGAGCTTGCGGATTTCGTAGGCGTGAAAGCGAAAGTCGCCGAAATCACCGAACGTGCAATGAATGGCGATCTAGATTTTAAAGCCGCTTTAGTGGAACGGGTGCATCTCTTAAAAGGCCTACCGGAAGCGACTCTGCTGACCGCCTATAAAGAGCGCATCACCTTCACTCCAGGCGCAAAAACACTCGTCGCGACTATGCGAAAAGCGGGTGCGCATTGCATGTTAGTCTCAGGTGGATTCACCTTTTTCACGCATCGTGTAGCGGAAGATTTGGGCTTTCATTTTCATGAGAGTAACGTTTTGGAAGTTAAAGATGGCAAGCTCACCGGCATCGTACTCGATCCCATCAAAGATAAGCACGCGAAGCTTGCGAGTCTAGAGTCCCATTCCGCGGAGAAGGGATTTGGTCCTGAAAATATTCTCGCAATCGGCGACGGTGCGAATGATCTTCCGATGCTCAAAGCTGCTGGACTCGGTGTTGCCTACTACGCGAAACCTTCTGTGCAGAAAGAAGCCTCTGCCCGCATCAACCATACGGATTTAACCGCCCTTCTTTACGCGCAAGGATACAGGAGAACTGCATGGGTATGAGTGCACACAAAGCGTCTGACCATCACGATACTACCGATGCCGCTCTCTTTGCCGAGAACCTCGCGAAGGCTGCTGAAAAATATCAGGAATTTGTTAGCCTATTGATGGATAAACAACAGCATCTTGCGCGCCATAGTTCTGGTTCTATTGATCCCTTACATGTCTCCGAAACCTTTACAGACATGTGGATTTCCATGCTGGGGAAACCCGAGAAATGTGCGGAACATACAATCACCCTTGCGGAACGTTATACGAACCTGCTGAGCAACGTCACGCTCCGAATGCTAGGCGATGAGGCAGAACCGCTCTATACTCCCGAACAGCGCGACAAACGCTTCCAAGATCCTGCTTGGACGACAAATCCTTTTTATGATTTCGTGAAGCAATCTTATTTACTCAATGCCCGTTGGGTCGAAGAAGTGGTGAAAGATACCGCTAACCTTTCTCCCAAAGAAGCACGCAAACTCGATTTCTATACCCGCCAGTGGCTCGATGCGCTTTCGCCTACCAACTTTGTGCTGACCAATCCTGTAGCGATGAAAGAGGCGCTGGAGACGAACGGAGAGAGCCTGGTGCGCGGTTTGGAAAACTTGATTCATGATCTGAATATCAGCGAATCCGGCTTTACAATCACCACCTCCGACATGAAAGCCTTTGGTGTGGGAAAAAATCTCGCCATGACACCGGGAAAAGTGATTTTCCAGAACGATCTCATGCAGCTGATTCAGTATTCCCCCACCACCGAACAGGCACACGCAAATCCCGTGTTGATTATCCCTGCCTGGATCAATCGCTATTATATTTTGGATCTCCAGGCAGAAAATTCCCTTGTCCGCTGGATGGTCGAGAAGGGCTATACTGTCTTCATGATTTCCTGGGTAAACCCTACCCAACAACACCGAAATAAAGCCTTTGAGGATTATCTCTTAGAAGGCCCGATTGCCGCACTGGATGCGATTGAACGCGCCACGGGCGCTAAACAAGTCGCCGCGATGGGCTATTGCTTAGGCGGAACACTCCTTTCCATTACCCTGGCATATTTAAAAGCAAAAAAACAATCCGATCGCATCGCGAGCGCAACCTTCCTCACCACCCTCACCGACTTTGAAGAATCCGGTGAACTCGGCGTATTTATTGATGAAGCGCAGCTTGCGCTCGTTGAAGCGCGCATGGAACATGATGGCTATTTCGATGGCGCGGATATGTCCGCCATCTTTAGTATTTTGCGAGCCAATGACCTCATCTGGTCATTCGTAGTGAATAATTATCTACTTGGCAAATCGCCCTTCCCGTTTGATATTCTTTATTGGAACAGCGATGCTACGCGCCTTCCGCTCAAAACCCATAGTTTTTATCTGCGGAATATGTATTTGGAGAACAACCTTATAAAGCCGAAGAAACTTGTATTTGACGGTGTACCGATCGATCTTACGACCGTGGATACACCTTGCTATTTCCTCTCCGCGCGCGAAGACCATATCGCGCCGTGGGCTTCCACTTTCACCATCACAAAACGATTTTCAGGCCCGTTGACCTTTGTGCTGTCGATGTCGGGCCATGTGGCTGGCGTGGTGAATCCTCCTGCCAAACAAAAATACGGTTACTGGACAAATTCAAACACCGCTCTTCCTGCTGATCGCTGGCTTGAGCAAGCCACTCAACATGACGGCTCCTGGTGGATACATTGGGATCGCTGGCAACGCGATTACGCCGGAGCACTTGTTCCCGCACCGCGTCCGGGAGAAGGAGAAATGCCGATTATCGAAGCAGCACCGGGACGTTACGCAAAGGCAACATAAGCAGCATTTGCAGTCAGGGGGATTTCTAAAGTGGAATGACTTATTATAGCCATTCAATTCGCTCGTTGGTGATCAACGCTTCTTTTTCGCCGCTGGCAAGCTGAAATCTAATCCATATTCTTACATTATCCCATGAAGGATCTGCTTTACCTAATTTCCTCATCGTGAATCCAAACATGGTATTACGCCGCAGGATTACTGCAAACCGATATTCTACCGTCTTCTTACCGTTTTGAACCCACTCCTCTTTATCCCATGTCGCCACATCATAGGGTTCTTGCTTGGCTCCTCCCGTCCCGCATTCGTCAATATCCCGCATCTCTAGATTATCTTCTTCTGCAAAGTGATAGGAAATCCCCGAAATTCCACAGGTACAATCCGATTCATTGTGGATTTCCACGCGCAAATCTCCCTGTTTACGGTACCGTATAACAAACGGATAAAGCCGTCCTTTTTGGATCTGATGCTGCTCAACGAGAATATGGGCTTGCTGTACCTGAATTTCTTTTTGGCGCCGCGATATAGCGAGCCCTCCAGTCATGACACTAAGCATAAAGAGGTCGGTTACTTTAATGCCCTGGATCAAGGGAGAGTGCCAAATTTTTTCTAGCATCTCGATCAGGGATTCGAGAAAAAAAGAGGGGATTAAAAAGAATACGCTAAGGGTCAGGAAAATCACCAACAGCCAAATTACCCGAATGCGCGTAATCTTGCCACTTAACTGCAGAATTACTGTGCGCACATGGCTCCAGTAGGATTGGCTTTTGTTCTTCATGGTGCATGACTCCTTTTCCAAGGAAATCACAACACCCGAAGAGGGATTCCCTTTATGCCGCTAAGTCTTTGCCTTCGAGTGCCTTACCGATAAGCCCAAGCGTTTCCTTGATGCCATACAGCGCAATGAATGAACCAAAACGCGGACCTTGGCTTGCACCTAACAAGACTTCATAAAGCGCCTGGAACCACAATTTCTGATCCGCAAACCGATCCCGCCCCACCGCATACACGACATTCTGGATCTCTTCCGCAGAGGAACCCGCCGGCACAGCTTTAAGTGCCTCCGCCAGCGCGATCAATGCTTCACGTTCTTCATTGCTTGGTGCACGGTATTGCTTATTTGGCTTAATGAAATCGTGGTAATAGACCAGCGCGTGCTTCACCATGTCTTTAAGGATCACATCTTTTTCTTCTGTCACACCCGGTGCATAACGAGAAATAAAGCCCCATAATACCGAAGGGTCTTCGGGGTTACAGGCGCTCGCCAAGTTCAACAACAAGCTAAACGACAGTCCAGAAAGTTGGGATATGGGCGGTTTTCCTTGATGGATATGCCATACCGGATTGGCCAATTTCGTCGCGTCATCTTGCTCAGGATATTTTTGCAAGAACGTCAGGTAATCATCCATCTGACGAGGGATCACATCAAAATACAGACGCTTTGCTTTGTTCGGACTTTGATACATATAGAGCGACAAACTTTCCGTTGGTGCATAACGCAGCCATTCGTCAATGGTGATCCCATTCCCCTTTGACTTCGAAATTTTCTCGCCTTTTTCATCAAGAAACAATTCGTATTTAAATTGTTCTGGCGCTTTGCCTCCGGCAATCTCGCAAATTTTGGTATAAAGCGGAGCCGACGCCAAATGGTCTTTCCCATACATCTCAAAATCCACATCAAACGCAGCCCAACGCATGCCCAAATCGGGTTTCCATTGCAACTTACAATGCCCGCCCGTCACTGGTAATTCCGTCGGGGTTCCATCTTCATCGGCAAAAGAAATCGTCCCTTTCGCGACATTCGGCACCACCGGGACATAGAGCACATTTCCGGTTTTTGGTGAAATCGGGAGAAACGGACTATAAGTTGCCTGACGCTCAGCCCCTAAGGTTGGCAACATTACTTTCATCACATCATCATAACGTTTCAGCAACGCCAAAAGCTTCTCATCAAACTCGCCGTTTTTGTAACATTCGGTCGAGCTTTTGAACTCATAATCAAAACCGTAATGATCCAAAAACGCGCGCAGCCGCGCATTCATATGATGCCCATAACTCTCATGGGTTCCAAATGGATCCGGCACCGAGGTCAGCGGCTTTGCTATATATTTCGCTAGCATTTCCGTGTTCGGAAGATTTTCCGGCACTTTCCTGAGTCCATCCATATCATCGGAAATGCAAATGAGTTTGGTCGGAATATCGGACATCGCCTCAAAAGCTTTACGCACCATTTGTGTCCGCGCGACTTCACCAAACGTTCCTATATGTGGCAACCCTGAAGGGCCATACCCTGTTTCAAACAGGACATATCCTTTCTTTGGAGTCTTCCCTTCTATCCGTTCCAAAATCTTTTTCGCTTCGACAAACGGCCAAGCGGTGCTTAAGAGTGCGGTTTCGCGTAGGTTGCTCATTTGTTTTACTCATTCCTATTTGTACAAAAGGAGAGGCTATACAGCCCCTCCCAATTAATTTTGTTAACCAAATGTTTCACGTGAAACATTTTAGACAGTGGCGGTAAGGCGTTGAAGAATTTTATCGAGCTCTTCAAGATTACTAAATTGGATTTGCACTTGACCACCTTTTTCTTGTTCATAAATAGTGACCGGCAATCCCATCCGCTCGGAAAGCATTTGCTCAAGCTGTACCAAATCTTCGTCTTTGGGTTTTTGTACTTTTCCACCGAAGGGTTGGCGGTTCCGATCCTGACGCTCATGTTCCTTGTCCAACGCCTCGCCGCGCATCAAAGCTTCCGTTTGCCGAACATTTAATCCTCGCGCAACAATCGAACGCGCCACCTCGGAAGGATTATGTGCATTGAGTAACGCCCGCGCATGCCCCATTGAGAGCACCCCATCATTGAGCATATTTTTCACTTCGTCCGGCAATTGCAACAAACGCAGCAAATTGCTGATATGGCTACGGCTTTTCCCTAACTGGTCGGCAAGCTGTTCTTGGGTATAATAGAATTCCTCAATCAGTCGGCTATACCCTTCTGCTTCTTCTACAATCGTAAGATCTTTACGTTGGATGTTTTCAATCAGTGCAACTTGCAGCGCTTCTTTTTCGGTAAGATCCCGAACGATCGCTGGAATCACGGAAAGTCCCGCTAACCGACAAGCACGCCACCGGCGCTCTCCCGCAATAATCGGATGTTTTCCATTTCCTCCCATCGGACGAACGACCACCGGCTGCAACACTCCGCGCTCTTTAATAGAATCCGCAAGTTCGCGAAGTGCCTCTTCGTCAAAATAGGCGCGTGGCTGATACGGCCCCGCCTCAAGCAAATCCACGGAAAGGAATTCGACTTGCCACTCCCCTTTTCTCCGTTCAACGGTCGGCGGTACGCGCCCGCTTTTTTCTATGGCAATTGTTTCTTCTTCAATATCGCCAATGAGCGCAGCCAACCCCTTGCCTAAACCTTGATTCTTCCCTGGGATCATGCAACTTTCTCCTCTTCCATGGTTTCGTCTTGCCGTAATTTTTTCATCTCTGTCTGACGCTTCAATAATTCGCGCGCCAAATGCAGATAGGCCTTCGAGCCCGGACATTGTAAATCATAAATAATTGCCGGCTTCCCATGCGAGGGCGCTTCCGACAATCGAACATTACGTGGAATCACCGTCTTATAAACCAGATCCGTAAAATACTCCCGCACCTCGCCTTCCACTTGTTCCGTCAGGCGGTTGCGCTTATCATACATGGTCAACACCAGGCCTTCGATCCGAAGCGCCGGGTTCAAACGTTTCTTCACAAGCTTAATCGTCTTTAACAAATGACTTAAGCCTTCGAGTGCAAAATATTCGCACTGCACCGGGATCAATACGGTATTGGACGCGACCAATGCATTGACCGTCAATAAACTCAATGAGGGCGGACAGTCAATTAATATATAGTCGTATTTGGGAGCAAGTATGTCGATAATCTGACGGACGACAAATTCTCGACGCGCAATCGGCGCCAGCTCCATTTCCGACGCTGCCAAATCCATATCGGCAGGAATCACATCTAAATACGGCACCGCCGTTTTGAGAATTGCTGATTCCGGCGCTTCTAATCCTGAAATCACCTGGTATATCGTTACCTTACGATTATCCGGTGGAATTCCCACCCCGGTACTTGCATTCCCTTGAGGATCAAGATCGAGTAATAATGTCCGTTTGCGCACCGCCGCGAGCGCGGTTGCCAAATTCACTGCCGTCGTGGTTTTCCCCACGCCGCCTTTTTGGTTTACAATCGCGATGACTTTACAACTTGGTTTTTCGTTACCCATTGCCGTGCCTCCGCCTATTTACCGATTTTTTCTTAAGAGGTTTTAGAACGCAGATGAAATTCCTGAATCGCCAAAATTCGCCCCTCGTCATGTGTAATGCTGGGATGGGCATCATACGAAAGAATATTCCATTTACGCGCTGCTTCCTCTAACTCTTTCTCCACACTACTCCCTTTTAGGAGGAGTGATAAGCATTTTTTTTGCTTACCTTCTATAAAAGGAGAGATAAGTTCTAACAATGTGGTAAGCGGCGCACAGGCCCGCGCGGTGATAACATCGCTTTCCCATGTCGCGGATGCACCCAAAATTTCAGCCCGGCTCTTATGCACGATCACTCGCGTATCTCCTCCAAGCGGAGCAACCGCCTCCAAAAACAGAGCTTTCCTTCGATCACTTTCTACTAAATGTACTTCCAAAAAATTCCCAAGAATCGCCAGCACCATTCCGGGCAATCCCGCACCGCTTCCGATATCTGTAATGATTCTTGTGTGCTCAGGAATATGCGAAAGCAGTTGGGCGGAATCTAAAATATGCCGATCCCATATCATAACTTCCGTATTCTTGCCGATAAGATTGATCGATTGGTTCCATTGCAAAAGATCAACGACATACTGATCGAGACGCTCAAATGTTTCACGTGAAACATTTTCACTAATATATTTATCAATTTGTGCTTTTACCGTAGGAGGTATCTTAGGCGGCTGCATGGTCCTCCTCATCTGAATCATTGTTTTCTGGCTTCGTATTCCGAGATGTTTTTGCCGATTGACGCAAATGCACCATCAATGCCGTCACGGCCGCTGGCGTAATACCTGGAATACGGCCCGCTGCGCCAAGCGTCACGGGCTTAAGCATTGATAATTTCTCGCGCACTTCGTTGGAAAGACTGCCGACCTTATGGTAGTCAAACCCTTCTGGAATACGGATTTTCTCATCATTCTTAAAGAGAGCAATGTCCGCTTCCTGACGTTCTAAATAGGCATCGTAGGTCGCCTCAATCATCAATTGCTCGGCCACATCCGGATTGAACGAAGGCATTTCTGGCCAGATGCTCCGCAGCTTTTCCATGGTAACCTCCGGAAAACGCAACAAGCTTATTCCATTGCGCGGCACACCATCATGCTTTATCACAATACCATAGGCTTCCGCTTTGTTCGGAGTTAAGCTATGGCTACGCAAAAATTCCCGCGCCGCATCCAGCGCCGTTTTCTTTTCGGTAAAGGCTTTTTCTCTCCTGATCGATGTTGCACCGATCGCAATCGCACGCTCGGTTAAACGCAAATCTGCATTATCCGCGCGAAGCGACAGACGGTATTCCGAACGGGAGGTAAACATCCGGTACGGTTCTTTGGTGCCAAGCGTCACCAAATCATCGATCATCACGCCGATATAGCCTTCCGCACGATCCACCACAAACGGCTCGGATCCTGACGCCGACAATGCCGCGTTGAAACCCGCAATCAGCCCCTGCCCGCCCGCTTCTTCATAACCGGTTGTTCCATTGATCTGACCTGCAAGATAAAGCCCGCGCACTTTTTTCGTTTCCAAGGTGGGGTGAAGTTCGCGAGGATCGACATAATCATACTCAATCGCATAGCCCGCCCGGAACATCACAACATTTTCCAAACCTGGAATCGTTTTGATTAAAGCTTTTTGGACATCTTCCGGCAATGACGTCGAAATGCCATTCGGATAAACCGTCGGGTCATTCAAACCTTCCGGCTCCAAGAAAATCTGGTGCCGCTCTTTATCGGCAAAGCGAACAATCTTATCTTCAATCGAAGGGCAATAACGCGGTCCCCGGCTTTCAATCTGGCCTGAATACATCGGCGATTGATGGATATTTTCCCGAATCACTGCATGAGTTGCCGCATTCGTATAGGTAATGTAACAAGAAATTTGCGGAACCAAAACTTTGTCCGTGAGGGTCGAAAACGGACGCGGTGGATTATCCCCCGCCTGCTCTTCCAAAATCGACCAATTAATCGTCTCGCGATCAAGGCGCGCGGGCGTCCCGGTTTTAAGGCGCCCCATCATGAAGCCGACCCGATGGAGCGTGTCGGAAAGCCCAATGGACGGAGCCTCACCTACCCTACCTGCCGGGATTTGGGTCTTCCCTTGATGGATAAGTCCCCTTAAAAAGGTTCCCGTGGTTAAGATCACTTTCGGCGCACGAATCGTTTCGCCATCCGCAGTTACGATGCCTTGGACTTCATTATTCTCTATTATAATGTCTTCAACAGATGCCGCGCGGATCGTTAGATTCTCTTGCGAATGGAGAATATCCTGGATCGCTTCACGGTATAACGCACGGTCAGCTTGCGCGCGAGGCCCCCATACGGCCGGGCCCTTGCGCTGATTAAGCATTCGATAATGAATGCCGGCGCGGTCAATTGCCCGCCCCATCACGCCATCAAGCGCATCTATTTCTTTAACCAACGTTCCTTTCGCGACCCCACCAATGGCCGGGTTACAGGACATTTCGCCAATCGTTTCCAGCCTATGTGAAATCAGAAGCGTCTTTGCACCCACGCGCGCGGCCGCTGAGGCGGCTTCCGTCCCCGCATGCCCACCACCGATGACAATCACATCATAGGAATATTGGCTCATATTTTTACGCTTCCCGGGGATTCAATCGTTAATCTTGGTAATAAAATGTTTCACGTGAAACATTTTCTGTAAATCCATTACAGCCATGAGGAATTTTAAAGTGGAAGAACCATATATCAGAAAACCACTCATTTTCCTATACAAAACTGCTGGAAGAGGCTGTCGAGAATATCTTCCACATCTATCCGACCCGTAATCCGCCCAAGCGAGCGACCCGCCATCCGCAGATCTTCCGCCGCCAGCTCCAACGGAATATCGAAACTAAAACGCTCCAACGATTCCATACAATGGCCTAACGCCTCCCGGTACCGGGCACGGGTAATAAGCGGCGACGCCCCCACCCCGAGATAGGTTTTTGCTTTTTCTTCCAGTGCCTTAAGTAACGCGTCGATGCCCTCTCCGGTTTCGGTGGAAAGCCTTACGGGCTTATGGGAGGCAAGCGCCTCTGGCAACTCTAGGTTAGAACTTTGAGGGTTTTTATCTATTTTACTGATACATACCAGCGCGTCCGGCCCTAACATTTCATACGTCGCCTTATCCATACGGGGAAGCGCATCTTGGTCAAACAAGGCCAGCACCAGATCGGCATTAACGGCTTTTGCTTTGGCCCGCTTTATTCCTTCATTTTCAATAAGATCACTACTTTCTCGAAGCCCTGCTGTATCCACAAGAACAATGGGATAACCGCCCACATCCATTTGGATTTCAATCGTGTCGCGCGTGGTTCCGGCAATGGGGGAGGTTATTGCCACATCCCGTCTTGCTAGGCAGTTCATAAGGCTGGACTTTCCAGCGTTTGGCGCGCCAACAATCACCACCTGCAAGCCACTTTTAAGCTTTTCCCCTTTGTGCCCATCGTGTAAATGCGCCTGGATTTCTTCTTGTAAACCGGCAACGCCCGCCTTCAGTTCCTCCAGGACATCCTCGGGGATATCTTCATCCGGGAAATCAATATAGGCCTCGAGCAGCGCCAACATCCGAATCAACCCACTCCGCCACCCTTCGTAAAGAGTGAAAAGTTCCCCTTCCATTTGACGAAGGGCTTGGCGCTTTTGGAGCGAGGTTTCGGCTTCGATCAAATCCGCCAAACCATCGGCTTGGGTTAAATCCATTTTTCCATTCAAGAACGCACGACGCGAAAATTCACCAGGCTCCGCCATACGGAAGTTGGGAAACCTTCGAAGCACCTCGAGCAACTCCTGGATTACTGCACGACTCCCATGGATATGGAATTCGACCGTATCTTCCCCGGTAAAACTGTGTGGCCCCGGAAACCAAAGCGCCAATCCTTTATCAATCAGTTCGTCTGTTGTGGGGTGAGAAAGCGCGACCAACCGGGCTTGGCGAGGGGCAGGAAGCCCTTCCCTTTTAAACGTTTCGGTAAGCGCCAACGCCTCTTTCGCACCCGCACCCGAGATGCGGACAATCGCCACCCCAGAAACCGCGGGAGCCGTAGAAAGAGCAAAAATTGTATCGGCCATATACTCTATAAACTATTTAAAGCGTACATTCATGTCGGATAGTAATTGATTTATTCAGCGCCCTAGCCTATAGAGGTAGGGTGAGAAATTCTAAATATTCTCATCTCAAGACAATGAGAACAGTCGTGTTTACTACCTGAAAAAGGGAATAAACACAATAGAATATTTTACAAACTTAACGTAATAACACTGACAATTCAGATCGTTACGTCTATTTTAGATACGACGAAAAGGTAGGGGTATATGGCTAAGGAAAAACGCGCAACTGACGAGACCATTACGTCTCCTTCCACAACGAGTTATTTAACTGCAAACAGCCCACTGATCGGGGAAATCCTGACAGTTTTTAAAGAAAAAGGCGACGCGGCAGAGTTTGCGCGACAACTCTATTTGCGAACTCCGAAAGACGATATCGCCGTATTTAGCCCTTCTGAACTCGCCGCCATTGCCCGCTCTAGCTTTAATTTCTTAAAATCCCGCACCCCCAATACCCCCTCTCTCCGGGTTTATAATCCTTCTGTCAAAGAACATGGATGGACCGGGCCTTATACGGTGATTGAAGTCATCAATGATGATATGCCGTTCTTAGTGGATTCCTGCACGGAGGCTTTAACTCGCCACCGCCTGCAAATTCAGTGTATTTTGCATCCAGTCTTGCGCGTTTCTCGGAATGCGAAGGGCGCACTAGAAACCATATACCCCGCGGCTGAATCCACCAATGGCACAGGCGCGAGTCCTAAAGGCTCGGCAGAATCGGTGATCCATTTCCGTGTGGCCGCCATTCATGATCCGGTCTTCTTGGAAGAAGTATCGGCGGATATTCGTCACACCTTAAGCACCATCCGCCAAGCCGTGGAAGACTGGAAGGCGATGCTTGCGCAAGCAGAATCGATGTTAAAAGAAACCGAATCCGCCCTTCCTGCTTTGAAAAAACATTATACCCCGGAAAGTCCTGTTTCTGCTGAAAATTACCTCGCGGAGACCCAAGATTTCATCCGCTGGCTTTGCGATAAGAACTTTATTTTCTTGGGCTATGCCCAATATGATTTTGTCGAGACCGGCAAAGGGCTTGATATCAAAAGCAGCCATGAGCTTGGGATATTAAAGGACGAAAGCCAAAAAAGCGTCCAGCTCGTCCCAAAAGAGGTGCAGCATTTCTTACGCAATCCGAACTTCGTTGAGATTACCAAATCTAACCGTTCCGTGATCCATCGCCCTATTCATATGGACGATATCAGCATCAAACGCTTTGATGCGTCAGGGAATGTGATTGGGGAGCACCGTTTCCGCGGATTATTCACCTCGATCGTGTATTACCAAAGTGCGGACCATATTCCAATGATCCGCCAGAAAATGGCTTCCGTACTCAACCGTGCTGGCTTCCCGAAAGGCGGCTATAGCGGCAAGGAACTTGCATCTGCGCTGGAATCCTTCCCGCGCGATGAGCTCTTCCAAATTTCGGAAGACGAATTGTTTGAAACCTGTATGGGAATTGTGTCGCTTGCGGTTCAACGCCGGGTGCGGTTATTCGCGCGCAAAGATAAATTTGAGCGCTTTATCAGCTGCATCCTGTTTATCCCACGGGAACGCTTCAGCACCGGTCTTCGGAAGAAAATTCAGATCGTGCTTGAGCAAGCGTTTAACGGCGATGTGGTCAACTATTATACCCAAGTTACCGATTCGCCTTTCGCTCGCCTTAACCTGATTGTGAAAACCGAACCGGGCGCGATTCCCGCCTACGATATCACCGATGTAGAAGCCAAACTCGCGGAAGTCGCACGGATTTGGGGAGATACTTTAAAAGATGAGATCGCGCAAAAAGCCGATGAGGGCCAACGCGAGAAATTATTTGAAACCTATGCGGAAGCCTTCTCTGCAGCTTATTGCGAGCGCTTTACTGCCTACCATGCCTATTGGGATATCAAAAGCATGGAACGCATGTATGCCCAAGGCGGCATTCTGTTTGATCTCTATGAGACTAACGACAATGATAAAGATTGGTTGCAGCTGAAAATCTACTCGTGCGAAAAACAGCTTCGCCTTTCGGACATCATGCCAATCCTCGAAAATATGGGCTTCCCGATTATCGATGAGCATACCTATAAAGTGGCACCAAAGGGCAAACAGGCCGTATGGGTTCACCATTTCCGATTGACACCTCCAGATGGTCAAATTCGCCCGAAAATTCAAGATATTAAAGATAACTTTGAATCCTTGCTGTCAAAAGTCTGGGAACGCGAAGTGCAAAATGATGGGTTTAACCAACTTATTCTCTGTGCCGGCCTTGCATGGAGCCAAGTCGTATTAGTGCGCGCTTATGCGAAATATTTGCGCCAGATTGGTTTCACCTATAGCCAAACCTCTGTTGAACAAACCCTGAGCCGCCATCCTGGCATTACACGTAAACTGGTTGCCTTGTTCGATGCACGATTTGACCCATCAAATAAGCAAGACCGCGTGAGCGTGATGGAAACCTTGCAGCAGGAAATTGAAGCCGCACTTGCGTCTGTTTCCGATGTGACGGATGACCGCATTATCCGCCGTTATATGGACTTAATCCTGGCGACATTGCGTACCAATTATTTCCAATCGGGCGACAACGAGAACGTACACAAAGCCTATATCTCCTTCAAATTCGATTCTGCTCTTGTGCCAGGCCTGCCATTGCCACGGCCGTACGCTGAGATTTTCGTCTATTCTTCGCGTGTGGAAGGAATTCACTTGCGCGGCGGTAAAGTCGCCCGCGGTGGTTTGCGGTGGTCTGACCGTGCGGAAGATTTCCGCACCGAAGTATTGGGCCTCATGAAGGCACAGATGACCAAAAACGCGGTGATCGTACCTGTTGGCTCTAAAGGTGGCTTCGTTGTGAAACAACCCCCTCAGGAAGGCGGACGTGAAGCCTATCTACAAGAAGGGATTGCCTGCTACAAAACGTTCTTGAGCGGTTTGCTTGACATCACGGATAACATTATAAACGGTGCGGTTGTCCCACCAAAACAAGTCGTACGTCATGATGCAGATGATCCATATTTGGTAGTCGCGGCGGATAAAGGGACGGCATCCTTCTCCGATATCGCGAATAGCGTTTCCGCAGCTTACGGATTCTGGCTTGGCGATGCGTTTGCCTCAGGTGGTTCTGCAGGATATGACCATAAGAAAATGGCGATTACTGCGCGCGGTGGATGGGTTTCTGTTCAGCGTCACTTCAAAGAAATGGGTATCAACACCCAAACCACCGATTTCACTGTCACCGGGATTGGTGACATGGCGGGCGACGTATTTGGCAACGGGATGTTGCTTTCCCGTCATATCCGCCTCGTTGCGGCATTTAACCATATACATATCTTCCTTGATCCAAACCCAGATGCAGCAAAGAGTTTTGATGAGCGCAAACGCCTCTTCAATCTCCCACGCTCGACCTGGAAGGATTATAATGCATCCTTGATCTCACAAGGCGGCGGAATATTTGAACGTTCGGCAAAATCGATTCCTTTGACTGCGGAAGTCAAAGCGCGCCTGGATATCGAAGAAGATGCCCTTACTCCTGATGAACTCATCCGTGCGATTTTGAAAGCGCCGGTGGATCTCTTGTGGAACGGCGGTATTGGGACCTATATCAAATCGGCGGATGAAGGCCATGCGGATGTAGGCGATAAAGCCAACGATAATTTACGTATCAACGGCCACGAGCTTCGCTGTAAAGCCGTGGGCGAAGGCGGAAATCTGGGCGTTACCCAAAAAGGCCGTATCGAATACGCTTTAAAAGGTGGCCGGATTAATACCGACTTTATTGATAACTCCGCAGGTGTGGATTGCTCTGACCATGAGGTGAATATCAAAATCGCTTTGGGTGGATTGGTACAATCCAAAAAGCTTACCCAAGCGGCACGCAATACCTTGCTTGAAGAAATGACGGATGAAGTGGCACGCCTCGTACTCCGTGATAACGAGCTTCAGGCCCAGGCCTTGACTGTTGCAGAGCTTCAAGGCCATAGTCAGCTTGAGCAACAAGAGCGCCTCATGACCCGCCTGGAGTCTAAGAAGCTTTTAAACCGCAAAATCGAGTTCTTGCCTGATAGCCATGTCATCGCACGGAGAAAAGCGGAGAAAAGTGGCCTTACCCGCCCTGAACTTGCGATCCTTCTTTCGTACTCGAAACAATCCATCTATACGGATCTATTGCCATCGAATCTTGGCGATGAATCTTATTTCATGGAAGATTTGCTGATTTATTTCCCAACCCAAATGCGCGAACGTTTCCCGGAAGCACTGACTTCCCATCCGCTGCGTCGTGAAATTATCGCATCCCATGTGACCAACAGCATCGTCAACCGTGCAGGCATTACCTTCTTCCATAGTTTGATGGAAGATACCGGCATGAAAGGATGTGATGTTGCCCGTGCCTATGCGATCACCCGCGATGCCTTTGGTTTAAGGACGTTATGGGATGATATTGAAGCATTGGATGAAACCGTTCCGGTCGCGATTGGTGTGGAGCTTTTCCTGGAAATCCAGAAACTTATCGAACGTAACGCCATGTGGTTCTTGCGTAACCATAGCCAGCCTCTGCAAGTGGCGAAGCTCGTGGACGTTTATGCTGCCGGCGTGAAAACGCTGTCAAGCGCACTAGAGACCTTGTTGTCGCCCATCGCGATGAAACATTACCGTGCACGCTTTACGCGTTATCACGAAGCGGGCGTGCCGGAGACACTGGCGCGTCAAATCGCAGGATTGGGCGTACTTGCCTCTGCGTGCGACATCGTGAAAGTGGCGCAAAATGGTGCGTTACCCGTCGATGCCGTAGGGAAGATCTATTTCGAACTCGGTGGCCGTTTAAGCCTTGGGCTCTTGCGTTCTTACATTGCCGAACAACCCGCAGAAGGCTACTGGGATCGTCTGTCCTTGCGCATGTTGACGGAAGATATGTACGATCAGCAAATGCGCCTGACCGCAGAAGTCATCAAACATAATTGCAATGATGTATTTTGCTTAACAGCGGTTGCGAATTGGTGTGAGGCGAATAACAAAGAGATTTCGCGTTACGATCAATTTGTGAATGATCTTAAATCATCTGAGCATATTGACAGCGCGATGTTAGTCGTGGCAGCGAAACGGGTGGAAGCAATTTGTGCGGTTTCCCAACGAAATGCGGAATAGAAAATACCGACTGATTTTTAATTATCGGTCGGTATTCTAAAATGTTTCACGTGAAACATTTGGTAAATTTATTTTACAGCTATTCATTTAGCTGTACTTGCACTACGCAGGCGTCTGATTTGTACGAAAGGTTATAAGCTCCACCGGTAACGCAGCTTCCTGCCGTAACATCCGAACCATCAAAGCTTTGGATCCGGCCTGCAGCGGGATTGCCATCGTCATTTTCTGTATCAATTTTCCACATCTCTTGAGGGGTCAAAACCGCAAGTGCATCCTCACTAAAAATCCATTCAATGGCCCCGTCTCCATCGGTATCTCTAAATTTTGAAAAAAAGAGATAATGGGAAGAGGAATTCAGAGAAACAATACTATAGGCGGATCCCCGAATACTTCCCGCCATAAGCCCTACACCTGGCTTAATCGTTGCGCCATCATAGGCTCCAGCAATCACGCCCGCTAATGATAGATGTTGGAAGAAACGCAAATTATCTGCGGAAGTATCGGTCAAAAGACCATCCCCATTGCCATTGCTCGTATTCGTCGTACCAAATAACGTTTGCGCATTCCATAAATCCCCCGGAAGGCCGTTATAGCGTTTTTTAAAGGTCGCTATCGCTTCCCGTAACGTTGTGATCCCTTCCATCGCCTGGTTTACTTCGAGGCTGCGCTTCACTTTTAATCCTCCGATTACAGCACCGATCAACAGGCCAATAATCGTGAGCACGATACTCATCTCTACTAAGGTAAACCCTTGTTTTAGGCGGCGGCTAGATAACATCTTTGTACATTCCTTATACGATGCGCAATTTATACGCTCTTTGGAAAGCAGTATAAAAGATAAGTGTTAAGAGAAGGTGATTAAGTGAGGGTAGCATATAAGAGCGCTTTCGCTTTCCGTATAGACTAGAAGCGCAAGCTGAGGAGGCCGTAAGCGTAGTCAATCTACGTGCAGACCGACAAATCCGATGCCCGACAACCTATATACGGAAATGGAAAATGCTCTACAGTGGCCACATGGCGCGCGCGCCGATATCGAGGTCATGGGTAATGCCGCGGGTGAAGAGTTCTACTCCGACCCAACCGATCATTGCGGCATTATCCGTACATAATGCCGGAGGAGGGGCATGAAGTGTAAATCCGTGATCGCGTAATAACGACTCTAACCTTCCACGGATATACTGATTTGCCGCAACGCCACCCGCAAGGACAAAGCGTCTTGCATCGGGATAGAGTGCTGAGAACTGCACTAACGCCCGAGCAACGCGATCGTTAAGCACATCACCAATCGCCGCTTGGAAGGAGGCACAGATATCTTCTGCATCTCGCCTGGAAAGTCCTTCGCCCAATGCATCTACTTCGCGTTTAACAGCCGTTTTTAAGCCGGAAAAAGAAAAATTGCAGTCTGGGCGCCCAAGCAATGGCCGAGGGAGTGCAAAACGCTTCGCATTGCCTTTAAGCGCATATTGCTCAACCTTGGGACCTCCCGGATAACCCAAACCCAGCATCTTCGCGACCTTGTCATAAGCTTCCCCAAGCGCATCATCGATCGTAGAACCTAAGCGCTGATATTTTCCAACATCTTCCACCGCCAATAATTGGCAATGCCCGCCGGAAACAAGGAGGAGAAGATAAGGAAAGGGAAGGTTATCGGTGAGGCGAATGGTCAGCGCATGGCCTTCTAAGTGATTCACAGCGATGAAGGGAAGGGAAGCCGCACTCGCAATGGCTTTGGCGGTCATCACGCCTACCATCACGCCACCAATCAATCCTGGGCCCGCCGTTGCCGCCACCGCATCGAGATCGGAATAACTTAAACCAGCATCTTTCAATGTCTTTGCAACCAGCTGATCCAGATGCATAATATGCGACCGGGCTGCAATCTCCGGCACCACACCACCATAGGGGCGATGTTCTTCTAATTGGGAAACGACCGTATGCGCAAGGATTTCGCGGGTATCGCTTACAATCGCGACCGCGGTTTCATCACAGCTACTCTCAATGGCTAGGATACGCATGGTTTCTTTTCTACTATGCTGGCCGTTAACTAGTAATTTTCCTAACTTCCTGTGCTCACGTACCCTTAAGTACGCTCTGCTCCGGCTTTAGGAAAATTACTATTTTCCGGCTCAGCCTAGCGAAAAGTACGTTATCTTAAGGTATTTCGGCTGCATCCTAGCAGAATTTGGGTGGGGGTAAATATATTTTACCGCTTAGGAATCGCTTTCGCATGAGCGGTGACGGCTTTCCAATCGCGAGCAGACAAGAGCGGTTTCGCAACCAGCCAGGTTCCGCCTACGCATGCAACGTTGGAAAGCGCTAGGAAATCACGATAATTTCCCGCATCAATCCCTCCGGTCGGGCAGAAAGAGACATCCGGAAATACGGCTTCAATGCTTTTAAGCATCGCAATTCCTCCCGCGGCGACTGCCGGGAAAAATTTGAGGCAGGTAAATCCTTCCTCGCGTGCCGCCATGATTTCCGATGGAGTCACAGCTCCGGGTAAAAAGGGAAGGCGCGAACTTTCTTTTGCCACCGAAAAAAGACGCGAACTTGCGCCAGGACTTACGATAAATTGAGCTCCTGCCTCTTTGGCTGCACCGAATTGTTCGGGTGTTGTGATGGTTCCGGCTCCTACGGTCATCTCTGGTAAGGATTTTCGTAACCGCGCAATTGAGGGAAGCCCAGCAGGGGTCCGAAGGGTGATTTCCATGACCTTAATCCCCCCCGCAAGCAAGGCTTCGCCTAAGGGAATCGCATCTTCTTCGCGTTCGAGTGCAATGACAGGCATAACAGGACTTAGTGCGAATATTTCCTTCATAGCCTACTCCTTCCACGAGCTTTGAATAAACGAAGCACCTTCTTCGGCGCTATTGACTGTTTGACGCATGGTCGAGAATAATTCCCGCCCTACACCAAATTCGCTCGCTTCCTTCTTAAATGGCAAAGAAGGCCGCGCGCTCAAGTCATCGGTTGGGACATCGATCGTGATTTCTCCGGTTGTCGCATCGAGCGTTATTTTATCCCCATCGCGGATCTTACCAATTAACCCACCACTTGCCGCTTCTGGGCTTACATGGATGACTGCAGGAACTTTTCCTGAGGCGCCCGACATCCTACCATCGGTCAGGATTGCGACCTTAAAGCCCATATCCTGAAGGCTGGCAAGCGTTGGCGTCAGCTTATGGAGTTCCGGCATTCCATTGGCTTTCGGGCCTTGATAGGGAATCACCGCGACCATATCACCATGCAATTGCCCGGCCTTAAACGCGGCAATGAGCGCTCCTTGACTTGGAAAGACGCGGGCAGGGGCTTCAATCCGGTGATGCTCTTGTTTTACCGCAGAAATCTTCATCACCGCGCGGCCAATTACTCCTTCCATAAGCACCAAGCCGCCTTGCGGACTAAACGGAGTCGCGGCATTGCGCACCACCGCTTCATCTCCACTTACTTTAGGACTTTCCCGCCAGGTGGCACGACCCGGACGAGCGATATCCAAGAATGGCTCACGCGTATAGGCCTCCAGCCCTTCTCCGGTAATCGTCCTGACATCGTCATGAAGTAATCCCGCTTCGAGTAAACTACGGATTAGGAAACCCATTCCTCCTGCTGCGTGGAAATGGTTGATATCCGCTTCACCATTGGGGTAAATCCGGGTTAAGAGCGGAATCACTTTCGATAACTTAGAGAAATCATCCCAATCAATGCGTATCCCTGCGGCACGCGCAATCGCAACGAGATGCAGCGTATGATTTGTTGAGCCGCCGGTGGCAAGCAACCCGATGATGCCATTGACCACCGTGCGCTCGTCAAATATTTCAAAAAGCGGCTTTGCTTCTCCTAAAAGCGAGGTGTTATTAATCACCGTACGCGTGGCTTCACGGGTGAGCACATCGCGTAAGTGTGTACCTGGATTCACAAAAGCACTTCCCGGCAATTGCAAACCCATAATTTCCATAAGCATTTGGTTGCTGTTCGCCGTGCCATAAAACGTACAGGTTCCCACACTATGATACGCCGCCATTTCCGATTGCAGCAACGCCTCACGCCCCACTTTTCCTTCGGCAAATTGCTGGCGGATATGTTGCTTCTCTTTATTGGAAATCCCTGTAGGCATCGGTCCTGCGGGGACAAACACCACAGGCAGATGCGCGAAACTCAACGCTCCCATCAAAAGCCCCGGAACGATCTTATCGCAAATCCCAAGTGCGAGCACGCCATCGAACATCCGGTGCGAGAGCGCAATCCCGGCAGACATGGCAATCGTATCGCGGCTAAAGAGCGAAAGCTCCATCCCTTCATGCCCTTGAGTAATCCCATCGCACATGGCCGGAACCCCGCCCGCAAATTGGGCGACTGCCCCTAATTCCTTCGCCGTTTCTTTAATGACGGCAGGATAGGCTTCATACGGCTGATGTGCAGAAAGCATATCGTTATAGGCCGAGACAATCGCGATATTCGGCGCCTTCTTCCCCATAAGACGGGTTTTCTCTTCGCTCCCACAGGCAGCACAACCATGGGCAAGATTGCCTGCATCGAGACTTGCGCGCGCAACATGTTCTTCATGCGCAAGCTGCATGCGGGCAAGGTATGCTCCCCGCGAGGTTTCGCTGCGCTCAATAATGCGTGCCGTTACCTGTTCAATCACTGGATGGGGCATAGGTTTCCTTTATGTTTATTACTCCGCCCAAAATACCGATACCGGAGCCGTATCCTGGTGTAAAAATATACTCACCGGACTCATCATTTCCGGCTTTCCTTTCTCCCATGCGGCTTCAATCACCTCACGTTTTTTTTGTCCGGTGATATGGAACCACAGCGCATGGCTGTTTAGCAAACAAGACGCCGTTAAACTCATCCGCGGCGCTAAGGATTGCGCCGGTCGAATGGGCATGCAGAGCGCGTCATTATCACAATCCAGCGCCTTGAGTGCAGACTCCACCCGCGGGAAAAGTGATGCTGTATGGCCATCTTCACCCATACCTAAAATCACCAGATCAAACGGACGAGGAATCCCCAAAATTGCCTGGTTAGCCTGAGCAGCCCCTTCTTCCGGCGTCAACGCATCGTTTTTAAGCCCGATAAATTTTACACCCTCATGAAGCAAATATTCGCGAACCAGATGCTCGTTGCTTTCCTCTGACGTCACTGGCACCCAACGCTCATCGGCAAGCGTAATCGTCAGCTTATCCCAGCGAAGTTTCCGCGTGTGAAGTTCGACAAAGAAGGGTTTGGGCGTTGTACCACCGGAAACCACCATACTTGCATAACCTTTTTCCATGATCGCACGGGAAAGGAGGAGCTCTGCCTTATCGGCAAGCGCGATGCTTAACGCTTCGCGCGTGGGGTAGGCCGTCAAAGGAATATCATGGTGTTTGTACATATTATAGTTGTTTCAATTTAGAATTACCCATGAAGCGAAATGACTATACGATCTCACCATAGGCGAGCATAGGTTTACAAGTCGTAAATTTCCGTATAAGGAATATATTCCAATCCATTGATTGCGAAGGGAATGACATGCGATTTTTATTTAGTACCCTCCTGCTGATACTTTTGGGCAATGCGGCCTATGCCGAGTCCGAAGGTACACTGATGGTGGCACCAACGCGTTTGGTGTTTGAAGGAAGAACGCGCACCCAAGAAGTCACTTTAGTAAATCGGGGCGATAAAGAAGCCACCTACCGCCTGTCACTTAAACATATGCGGATGCATGAAAATGGGAGTTTTGAGGAAATCACCGCTCCGGCCAACGGCGAACAATTTGCGGATACGCTCTTACGGTTTGCCCCACGGCAAATCACGTTAAAGGCGGGAGAGTCGCAAATTGTCCGCGTGATGGTGACAAAACCTGCGGATCTTAAGGCGGGTGAATACCGTTCGCATTTGTATTTCCAAACCGTTCCTCCGGAAAACACCGGCAATGACGCAGAATCTTTGGCAACAGGCGAAGAAAAGCTGTCGGTTAAACTCACGCCGATTTTTGGGGTCTCGATCCCGGTGATTGTAGAGCAAGGAGAACTTTCCGCGACCACGACGATTGATTCGCTTAAAGCTTCCGCAAAAACATTGGATGCGACCTTGACCCGCACCGGCAATCGTTCCGTTTATGGCGATTTTAAAGTATTCGATGGCGAGAAAGTGATTGGCGAAGTGCGTGGTGTTTCACTGCTGTATCCTTACACCAAACGCACGATTCGTATCCCCTTAACTACAGCCTCACAGCATCCTTTACGCCTGATCTATCATGCGCATACTAACCCCAACCAGATTTGGGCAGAACGGGCAGAAAAACGATGATATTAGGACTCGATGATTTTATCATACGAGCAGCGCTCGGCGGAATGGGCGTGGCGATCGTCGCGGGTCCACTCGGTGCGTTTGTCGTTTGGCGGCGGATGGCGTATTTTGGTGATGCGCTATCGCATTCAGCCTTGTTAGGTGTCGCGCTTGCGATTTTATGCGACATCCACATTATGTTGGGGATCGTAATCTTTGCGTTATTTTTCTCCGTGGCCGTGGCGTACTTACAACGCGGGAAAAGCTATTCAAGCGATACGATCTTGGGCATCATGGCGCATGGAGCGCTGGCGACGGGCTTGGTGGCGATTGCACTGGTCGATACGATCCAGCTTGATCTGTTGCCGTATTTGTTTGGGGATATTCTTGCGATTTCGGATAAAGATATCATCACGATTTATCTCAGTGGCGTGGGCATTCTCTTAGGCCTGGCGTTGATTTGGAATCCGTTATTGCTTTCCACCCTTCACACCGATTTAGCGCGCGCACGCGGCATTCCGGTCGATCGGTTGCGGTTGGTGTTTATGTTATTGCTTGCATTGCTTGTGGCACTGTCGATAAAAATCGTGGGCGTATTGCTGATTACGGCACTTCTCGTGGTTCCTGCGGCAGCCGCACGCGGATTTGCACGAACACCCGAACAGATGGCGCTATATGCTTCTTTGATTGGATGTATCGGCGTGTGCGGAGGGCTTGGCGGTTCGCTTGCAACTAACGCTCCTGCCGGACCCGCCATTGTTGTCGTGTGCGTGATAGGGTTCATGCTTTCTATGAGTATTTCCAGCTTACTTAAATCGAGATAATATTATGAGCACCTCTCCTCTTACGATTTTCCTCGCAACCGGCGGCACGGGCGGCCATATTTTTCCCGCACAAGCATTAGCGGAAATACTCATTGCGCGTGGGCATAAGCCGATCCTCATCACCGATAAACGCTTCGATGATCGTTACAAGAAAGGCGCGTTCGCGGATATCCCGATTTATACGATCCCGTGCGCAAGCCTCTCGGGCGGCTTGATCGGAAAACTCAAAGGCGCAGTACGATTGGGCTTGGGGATTATCCGTTCGGGTTATTTGCTCGCGCATCTTAAGCCCGATGCGGTGGTTGGATTTGGGGGATATCCTTCGTTCCCGCCGCTGTTAATGGCAACGCAATTTGGCGTGCCTTCGATTATCCATGAACAAAATGCACTGCTTGGCCGGGTGAATCGGTTCTTAAGCACCAAAATTTCGGCACTGGCCACGGGTTTTCCGGAAGTGAAAGGCATTCCAACGTCCGCCCGTTCACGTACTTATCCCACCGGCAACCCCGTGCGGGCGAATGTCCAGGCATTACGTTCAATGACCTATATGCCCCCCAGAGATACCGGGAAAATCCATATTCTCATCACCGGCGGAAGTTTAGGCGCCACCGTATTTGGCGAAGTGGTTCCCAAAGCCATTGCAGCACTTCCCGATGCTTTGCGCGCACGATTGGTGATTACCCAACAATGCCGCAAGGACGATGAGGCGGAGATTACCGGATATTATGCAGGGCTTGGCATCTCTGCCACCGTTGCACCGTTTTTTGTCGATCTTCCACGCCATATGGAAACAGCACAATTGGTGATCGCGCGGGCAGGGGCTTCGACTGTGACTGAGCTTGCGGTTGCTGGCCGCCCTTCGATTTTGGTTCCCTATCCGCATGCGATGGATGACCATCAAACCGAGAATGCGCGGGCTTTGGCGGCGGCGGGCGGAGCGTGGGTGATCCCGCAACCGGAATTTACCAGCAATGCCCTTACCGCGCTATTAGAATCACTTTTTAGGGAGCCGGTAAGACTTGAGAAAGCCGCGAAAGCGGCTTATCAGGTTGGACAACCGGAAGCGGCAAAAAATTTGGCCGATCTCGTTGAGCAATCCTGCAAGAAATAATTGCTATAAACACTGGACTTTACTAGTAAAGAATATAATATTCTTGTAACTTATCCCATTATTTAACAATGGTTCTCCCATGCTTGCTTTTATCTTTCGCGGACTTTTTGTCATCCTTGTGTTTTACCTCATCTATTTAGGCCTAAACGAATTTTTCCCTCATTTCATGGATAAAATCGGGTTATCAAAATAAATGCTGCCAGCTTGCCGTCTTTATCTCATCACTCCGCCACGTTTTGCTTTGAATACGTTGGTCGAAGAATTTAAAAAAGCACGCGATGGCGGCGATATTGCCTGCCTCCAGGTGCGCTTGAAAGAAGACGATAACGATACACCTGCCAATGATAGTGCTATTTCCCGCACGGCTGAAGCGCTCCTCCCTTTGTGCCGCGAACAGGGCATTGCACTGATCATTAACGACCGACCGAACTTGGTAAAAAAACTCGGTGCAGACGGTGTACATGTGGGCTTAAGCGAAGAAAGTTTGCGCGATCATGCTGTGTCAAAGATTCGCAAAGACTTGGGCAAGGATTATGTGATTGGCACAAGCTGTTACGCCTCACGTGATTTTGCGATGGCCTCTGGCGAACAGGATGCGGATTATGTGTCATTCGGCGCATTTTATCCCACCAAAACCAAAACGCCTAAAGGCCGCCCGGATCCTTCGATCCTCTCCTGGTGGACGACCCACACCGAACTTCCGGTCTGCGCGATTGGTGGCATCACGCCGGATAATTGCGCGCCACTGGTCAACGCCGGAGCGGATTTCTTAGCGGTCGTTACAGGCGTATGGGAACATAAAGACGGTCCGAAAGCGGCGGTTGCTGCTTATAACCGCGCGATTGCAGAGGCAAGCAGCTGAAACACAATTCTGCCGGTGCTTTTTTCGAAATCAGAACCCTAAATAATGCTCACGTACCTTTAAGTACGCTCCGCTTTTTAAGAACCTGATTTCAAAAAAATCCCTCGCCATAATTGCGTTTTAACAGAAAGTAAAGAGCGATGCTGACAATTCACCTTCTTCCCGCACGGCAGGATAATTATATTTTTCTCCTTCGCGATGACTCCACGGGCACCACGGCGGCGGTGGACCCTGCAGATGCGGCTCCAGTACTTGAAGCACTTCACACATACCGCTATCCGAAACTCGATTACATCCTCAACACCCACCACCATGGCGATCATGTGGGCGGCAACCTTGCGCTTAAAGAAGCAATGGGTTGCAAGATTGTGGGCTTTGCAGAAGACGCCCACCGCATTCCCGGCATTGATATAAAACTCACAAAAGGTGCTTGCTGGAAACTCGGGATGAGTGAAGCGACAATGCTGTTCTTGCCTGGCCATACGCTGGGACATATCGCATTTTATTTCAAAACAGAGGCCGCACTGTTTTGCGGCGATACGTTATTTTCGCTCGGCTGCGGACGGTTATTCGAAGGAACGCCGGAACAGATGTGGGAAAGCCTTTCGCAACTTATGGCGCTGCCCCCCGAGACTCGGGTCTTTTGCGCGCATGAATATACAGAAGCCAATGGACGGTTTGCGCTGCATGTCGAGCCCAACAATCGGGATCTACAATTACGGATAAAAGAAGTAGCGGATTTACGGGAGAAAGGAATCCCTACAATTCCCTCGACCATCGGATTAGAATGCGCGACGAATCCTTTCTTGCGCGTCAACCAGCCCGAAATTCAGAAGCATTTGGGTGTGAAAGGATTACCGCCTTCCCAGATTTTTGGCCGATTACGCAAAGAAAAAGATCATTTCTAAACTACTGTTGCACACTCGCACGACTCTTGTACAATAGCCCACATGACCGAGATGAGCAGACGAGCACATACTGCCAAACCACGAGTATTTTTTATACTCTTTGTGGGAAGTTTGCTTGCGCTCATAGTGGCCTTTATCAGTGAATACCGTTTTGGGCTGGAGCCTTGTACGCTCTGTGTTTACCAACGCATCCCTTACGCGGTAGTGGTTGGCCTTTCACTCCTAGGATTGCTCAGAATTTTAAATCCACGGCTTGCGCCCGCCCTTTTGGTGCTGTGCCTGCTTGCGCTGGCTGCGAATGCGGGACTCGCATTTTATCATATGGGTGTGGAGTATCATTGGTTTGCCGGGCTTGAGACCTGTTCCGGCGACACCATGCCCGTAGACGATCCTCAAGCGCTTTTAGAAAGCCTAATGGCCGCGGATGCCGTTCGCTGCGATATCCCTGCATTTGTGTTCCTAGGGCTTTCTATGGCCGCCTGGAACATGATCTATGCGGCAATCCTGCTTCTCACCGCCTTACGTGCGTGGCGTCCGAAGAGATCCAAAGGAGTGATTTACCGTGCCTAGGCCACTGATTCTTCCGGGCGACAAACATACCTCCCACCAGGTTTCGCAAATGATTCGGGTGAACCATGCCGGAGAGTTTGGTGCAAAACGTATTTATGCCGGACAATTAGCGATTCTTGAGAAAACAGAACTTGGGCCAACGCTTCACCATATGGCCGAACAGGAAGAAGTGCATTTAGACTATTTCTCCAAAGAGCTTGCGGCACGTCACGTCCGCCCAACCGCACTTTCGCCGCTGTGGAATATCGCAGGGTTTGCACTCGGTGCCGCAACCGCGCTACTCGGAAAACGCGCCGCAATGGCATGTACGGTCGCGGTGGAAGAAGTAATCGATGAACATTATCGGCATCAGCTGGGCCATTTGCCTGAAAATGAGACGGAGCTTCGGAGCAAGATCGAACAATTCCGCCAAGAAGAACTGGAACACCGGGATATTGGGCTGGAACATGAAGCAGAGCTGGCGCCGGGTTATCACGTGCTATCCCAGGTGATTAAAGCGGGAAGCAAGGCCGCCATTTGGCTGTCTACGCGCGTCTGACCTAAAGCGTTTACTGCGCTGCAGGCTCATTGTCTTTAATTGATGCCATCCGCACCGCATTATTCCTGGTTTCCGCAGGCAGAAGTTTGGTCACGAGTTTGGCATTCTTGTTATAGATATCCGGGCTAAAATGCACTTGCTCGTCATCATCCACCCATACCGTCCAATAAACCAGATGAACTGGCACAGGATGCGTGAGTGCCGTGTAGAGGGGCTTCTGGAATGTATCATACGTCTCATCAATTCGCGCCACATCCCATCCAGAATTCTCCGCTAAGATAAAATGGGTCAGCTCTTTTGGGTATTCCACCCGGATACAGCCCGAGCTAAAGCTTCTCGCCACCTGTTCAAATAATACGGGTGTCGAAGTCCCATGCAGGTAAATCGACGAAGAATCCGGAATCATGAATTTCACCCGACCCAGCGCATTATCTTCGCCCGGTTTCTGGTGTAACCGGTAACGGGAGATAAATTCGTTTTCTTCCATTTTTTCCCAATTGATCTCCTCAGGATTTACGGCCTGGGTTTCGCCATCATCATAGGCGAGCAGTTGGAACCCTTGTTTCGCAAGGAAGGTCGGGTCTTTTTTGATTCTTGGCAGCATGTCTGTTGCCGCAATTTTATCCGGAACTCCCCAGGTTGGGCTGAAGACAACCGCATTAATGATATTGCTAAAGAGTGGGGTAGGGCGGGAATCCCTGCCCACAATCACTTTCATCTCCAGCTCTTTTTTACCGGCACTGACTGCTTTGAGGTAATAGCCCGGAACATTGACCAGGATATAGCGTCCTTCTTTATCATCTTCAAACCAGCGCATACGCTCCATGGTCGCGATAATCTGGGCAATACGCTCCTCCACTGGAAGATTCAGCGCATCCACCGTCTCAGGTCCAATCACCCCATCATCCCACAATCCATGATGGCGCTGGAAGGTGCGCACAGCCTCCACCAGAGGATAATTATAGGTATAACGGTCGGAGCGGTAGAATCCGCGAAGCGATCCTCCCGAGAACTCCCCTGTTTTGATGAGAATATCTTGGAGGATGGCGATTCTGCGATCCTGCTGGCCTGGTTCAATCGGATCGCCTTCCGTCAAGGTTGGCAGCCCACCTTGTTCCGCAATTTTCCGGTATTTGGCAAGCGTTGCTTTGAGTATCGCATATTCTGCCATATCTGGCACGAGGCCTTCCATATCGCCATTTTCGGTTGCGGTTTCGAGTATTGCTTTCGCATATTTCAGGCGATCCGAACCATGGGGATTTTTGATTTTATTGATCGTATCGGCCGGTGTTTGGCCAAAATGCATATCGGCGGCATATTCAATTACCGCCAGACTTACTAAGGCCTCAAGCCGCGCAACATCCTCAAGCACTTTGCTTTCATGTAAGGAAGCAATCCGATCGAGCGCATAATTCGACGGGTTAAGCCCTTCTTCACTTGCTGCACTGATGGTTTTTAGCACCTGGCGGGCCTGCCGGTTTAATCCATAACGCGTGATCCACGCGGGCACATAATGGCGTTTTACATAAAATTCGCGTAAGCTCCTTGTATAGGGGGAGGCCAACTCTTTACGCCCTAAAGCCTTATCCAGCGCCAGTTTCATTGACACTTGGTATTCTTTGGCAGAAAGGAAATCGGAAGGGTTCGCTTCTTCGGTTTCCGCTTCTTCTTCGTTCTCGGCAGCGATGGCAGGAACCGTGCAGAAGGACAGGATCATCGCGAGCATCAATGCCCGGAATAACGCTTTGCTGTGATCCAATTCTTTGTACATTACCATCTCCCGTGAGATTCTTTGCATCATGTCAAGAACCGCTAAAAAATATTCTAACATATTAGCGTTTAAAGGGTGGTTAAGCTGTTTATCTATTTTTCGGTATTTTGGGAAGAAGAATTTAAACAAAAATGCCCCGATAGATATCTGGGGCATTTTTGTGAGTGGTTAGTGGGGGGTTCCTAAAAGTTCGACGCTCCTTTACGCCGAATAATGTTCTTCTTGTATGCGATGGCCAGATGCACGTTGGCGGCTAGGCTCTCCTGCAACGGCTTCATCCGGAATTACATCAATCGTACCAGCAATTTTGCCGCCCGGCTGAATTTCAAGGCTATGGTAGCTTATTGTACCGGTCACACGGCCCGTTTCGAGTATCACCAAACGCTCGGTTACGGTCAAATCACCTGAAAATATCCCGCCGATGAGCGCCGTTCCAACAATCGCCGTGCCTTTGAAGGTGCCGGTTTCGTTGATTTCCATAATGGCAATCTCGGTAACATTCACTTCCGCATGGCCTTCGATCTTTAAACGATCGCAGCCCGAAATATCGCCTTTTAAGGCTGTCTCAAACCCAACCGTGAGCACGCGCTCAATCGGAGCTTCTACTTTCGTGAAACTCCGGAGCCTCTCTGACGCGGCATGAGCGGGCGCCATTAATGCAGTCTCTTCTATACCATCGACCATAATTTCTTCTTCGAGTAGCAAGAGGGCTTCCGCGGCATTCTGTTCTTCGTCATGGCCCGCCCGTTGTCCGGTTTCGGATGCGCCTTGCGCGGGGTGGGTCGGTTTACGGCCAAACATATGCCTCTCCTTGTATGTCATTCTGATTTGGTTATACTGCTTATCTTAGGCAGTCGTTACTGTTTTCCACTCTCCGCTTTTAATATTAAAATAACGTTAAGTACCTGAAAGATAATTGGTTGTTATGGAATCTACTTCCTTAGTATTTCTCTATATGACCGCAAGCTCTGTCAAGGAGGCCCGGGCCATTGGCCAGCGCTTACTTGAGAAAAAGCTTGTGGCTTGCGTGAATATTGTGCCCGGGATGACCTCCCTGTATCACTGGGAAGGAGTACTCCAGGAAGCCTCCGAAACCTTGATTTTTGCCAAAACGACGAAGGATAAGGCGAAGCTTGCAATAGAGGCCGTCAAAGCGCTGCATTCCTATGAATTCCCTTGTATTGTCACCTTGCCTATCGAAGAGGGAAACCCCGACTTTCTTTCGTGGGTTAAAAAGAGCATAAAATAGTGCGTGAAGCGCTTGCAACTTTCCAAAAGGTGGTGTAGTAATGCTCCCGCACGCGCGGGGCTTCCCCGTAAGTTGCGTCATTTGTTGGGGCGTAGCCAAGCGGTAAGGCAGCGGGTTTTGATCCCGCCACCCCAGGTTCGAATCCTGGCGCCCCAGCCACTTAATAAAACATGGCATAGGCATAACAATGCGCCTTGTTTTATTAAGTGATTTTAAGTGTCAGGTTCGAACGACGTTCGACCACGAGGCCAACAGGCCGAGATACGGCGAAGCCAATCCTGGCGCCCCAGCCATTTCTTCCCATAAACTACCGTGCACCCACACGCGTAAAAGCCTTGAATGGGGCTTTTTTTATTCTCTGTCGATCCCAATAAAAATTGGCCGGAGGATAAGCCCCGGCCAATTCCAGCACTTAAAAAACTAGAGTATATTACATCTGTCGCTTGCGTGAGATACCCATCGGTTGCTTGCTCTTAGATTAGCTCTGTTTGGATTTTTTTCTGCCCAGGTTTGAGTCGCCTTTTCTAGCTTTTCTTGTTCCTTTTCTATTTTATCTTCTATATGCACTTTTGCCTCTTCTTTTGAAATATTTTTATGATCCTTTACTACTACCTCCACGAGCTCCAGCTTGTCGTTTTTCAGTTTTTCTTCTGTTTCTTTTTTGTCTGCTTTTGCTCGAGTAACCGCTCACTCTCCTTTTAACGTTACATCCTACGAATAATTATTATTCACAATTCTACCGTATGGCATTTTTATACAACCTGAAAGGGTAATTATGCAACTTTCTCTTGGGATTCCGTACGGTTCTACACGTTAGAAATTTCTCAGTGCATACGTTAAAATATGTACAAATACTTCCAAAGGTGTATTCTAGTAAGCTCATCCCAGGAAATGCTATGTTCGATCAGACTGTCAGAGATTTTCTTCTGATATGGACCACCGTAGATCCCATCGGTGCCCTTGCCATTTTTGCTGCGCTGACTGCCTCCAAGGATTATGCAGAACGGCGGCGGATCGCTCGTAAATCCGTGGTCTATGCCTTTATCATTCTTTTTGTCTCTATCATCGCCGGACAAATTATTTTAACGGGCATGGGCATCAAGCTCATTGCGCTTGAAATTGCGGGCGGCATTATTCTTCTTATTTTCGGACTCAAGATGATTTTTGAGAATATCCTTGCCACCGACTGGGGAGCCGAAACCAACGGTAATCACGATATGGCGGTATTCCCTTTGGCGGTTCCCGTCATTGCAGCGCCGGGTTCGATTATGGCGGTGATTATGCTGACCGATAATAATGCGTTTAGCTTGCCACAACAGGCGATTACTACCGGGATGATGGCAATTGTCCTCTCTATTACCTATCTCATGATGATCTGCTCGGACCATATCTTAAAGGTGATTGGGCAGAACGGAGCGGCGATCCTGGTTAAAGTGATGGGAATGATATTGGCGGCTTTTTCGGTGGAGCTTATTATGGATGCGCTGGAGTTAGAACGGTGGTTTCAAGGGGTGGGGATGTAAAACCCCTTATCTTATAAGCACCTCAAGGGCGGGGTCTACCTCCGGCCTTACCCCAAACCAAGCTTCAAAACCGGGAACGGCTTGATGGAACAGCATCCCTAATCCTGTCACAATCGGATTACCTTGGGCTTTGGCGGTTTCCAGTAGTGATGTGACACGCGGGACATAGACAATATCGGATACCAGCGCCTCGCGGGGCAGGGAGACGAGCGAAAAATTAAGCGCCGGCTTGCCTTCCATTCCAAGTGTTGTGGTATTCACAAGCAACCCTATGTCAGGAAGAATTTTTTGCACCTGTTCCCAGGTATGCACACGGATGTTTCCACCTAAAGCATTAGCCACTTCTTCCGCTCTGGCAATCGTGCGGTTGGCGAGGATAATTTCTTTGATGCCTGCATCTTGGAGGCCGGCACATACGGCCCGTGCAGCACCACCTGCACCTAATACCAATGCCGTTTTTCCGTGGAAACTGAAATGGGGCGCCTGTTCTTTAAGGTTAGCGATAAAACCATAGGCATCGGTATTCGTCCCAAAGAGTTTTCCTTCGCGGATAATCACCGTATTTACTGCACCAATACGTTTAGCGACAGGATCGACTTCATCCATTAATCCTAATACCGCTTCTTTATGGGGAACGGTGACATTCAAGCCTCGCCAATTGCCAATAAGCGGGAGGGTACGAATAAAGGAAGCAAGGTATTCCGGCGCGATTTCAAGCGGGATATAGGCACCCGATAATTTATAGTACTCCAGCCAGTAATTATGCAGACGTGGAGATAGCGAATGGCGAACAGGATATCCGATGACTCCTGCAATAAGGGCATTTCCAGTAATCATGAAATGAC
This sequence comes from Rickettsiales bacterium, assembly GCA_021156175.1. GTDB lineage: Bacteria > Pseudomonadota > Alphaproteobacteria > Rickettsiales > JAJNBL01 > JAJNBL01. Next base: position 228,506 of record JAJNBL010000002.1, on the reverse strand, counting down.
CTCTTTTTTCTGCTCTCTGCGTTCTTGGATATGCTGAATAATGGTCGCCGCGGTTTCCTCAACAGATTTGCGCGTCACATCAATCACTGGGCAGCGGAATTTCTGGAAGAGTTTGCGCGCTTCCGCGATTTCCGCGCGGATGGATTCGATATCCACATATTCCGTTTCGCGGTCTTCATTAAGCGACAGTAAGCGGCTTTTGCGAATTTGGACAAGCCGTTCCGCGCTGATAGTTAATCCCACCACAAGCGTATTTTTCACCTGCTCTGGCTCAATCGGGAAGGGGACAATAGGAACAAAGGGAATATTTGCCGCGCGATGGCCGCGATAGGCGAGATACACACAGGTCGGCGATTTGGACGTCCGCGATACACCTATCACGACAACATCGGCTTCTTCTAAATCCCAGGTCATTTGGCCATCATCATGCGCTAAAGCAAAGTTAATCGCTTCCACGCGTTCGAAATAATCTTCATCCATTTCATGTTGTTTTCCAGGACGGCTCGAGGAAACTTTCTGTCCAAAATATGCTTGTAAGTCTTTGATAACTCTTGATAATATTGGTATACACAAGACATTTAACTTGGCACAGCCTTGTTTAAGTTCTTCCCGAAGCTTTTTTTGTGTAATGGTATACATGACAATGCCGGGATTATCACGAACATGGTCTAAAACCTTTTGCATTTGGCCGGAGGTACGCACCAGTGACCATACATGTTCCTCGACTTCTATCCCTTCAAATTGGGCTAACGCGGCACGGGATACGCTGCTGACCGTTTCTCCTGTCGAATCGGAAACTAGATGTAAGTGGACGGTCTGAGTTGTCATAGGTGTTAAATCATTTATTTCTAAAATTGTGGATAAGCGTGAGGATAACCGCTTGCATAACTCTGTGCGAAAGTGATCTTACGCAGCTAAAGGGGTTTTCTCAACAAAAATACCACAAGTGATTCATGATTTATCCCCTGAGGATAAGTTGCTAAGTAGGGATCGGGATAATGGGAGTAAGTAGTAATGTCCTTTATAACTATATATATAAACCCTATTATTTTTAATACAATAACAATAGCTTATACTCTATATCCCCATAATTATCCCCAACTATTTTCAACTCCCATCACTATGTGGAAAACTCCGTGTAAACTATTGTATCCCCATATCCGGAAGGACAACTATTACCTCTACTTTATTTCTCTAATAAATACTTATTAGATAGTAGGATACTTCTCGTGAAAAAAAATGTATAAGGGCTTTTCAAAAAGACGTGGGAAATTGTAGAGTGTCATCATGGTAAAGCAGACTGGAAAGCCATTATTAGAGACATTGAAGGGGAAACAACTTGATACTCCTCCGTTATGGTTGATGCGTCAAGCCGGACGATATTTACCGGAATATCGTGAAATCAGAAAAGATGTCTCCAGTTTCTTACAGATGTGCTATACACCGAAACTCGCGGCTGAAGTGACGTTGCAGCCTATTCGTCGCTTTGGTTTTGATGCAGCGATTTTATTTTCCGATATTTTGGTGATTCCCGATGCACTCGGCATGCATGTGACCTTTGAAGAGAAAAAAGGGCCGATACTCGAAAAAATCACATCGGAAAAAGCATTAGCAGGATTAAAGCCTGAACGTATCGCTTCCCATCTTTCCCCCGTTTATGAAGCAGTCGCAGAAATCAAACAACAATTACCCACACACACCACCCTCATTGGTTTCGCAGGAAGCCCTTGGACGGTAGCAACCTATATGCTCGAGGGCGGCAGCAGCAAAGAATTTTTGGAAAGCAAACGTTGGGCTTATGCCACACCGTCTGCATTTGGAAAATTGATCGATATTTTGATAGAAGCGACGGTCGAACATTTATCGCTTCAGATTCAAGCCGGTGCGGAAACGGTGCAATTGTTTGATTCCTGGGCGGGTGTATTACCCGAAGAAGCGTTTTCGCAATGGGTAATTGAACCGACGCGCAAAATTGTAGAAAAGCTTAAATTACGGCATCCTGCGATTCCTATCATCGGATTCCCACGCGGCGCTGGGTTTTATTACGAAGCGTATCTCAAGCAAACAGGCGTGGATGCAGTAGGTCTCGACACCACCATTCCTCTGATATGGGCAGCAAAGCAGCTCCAAACAAAGAAACCGGTGCAAGGGAATTTGGATCCGGTGATGTTATTTGCGGAAAAGGGGATGCTTCGGGATCAGATTATTTCATTGCTAGAAGCATTAAAACACGGGCCATTTATCGTGAATTTAGGGCATGGGATTCTACCGACGACGCCGATCGAAAATGTTGAGCTGTTGGTCGAAACCGTGCGAAGCTGGAAAAGGAAACAAGCGGCATGAATGCACGTGTTGCGGTAGTTTTATTTAATTTAGGTGGGCCTGATTGTCTGGAATCAGTGAAGCCGTTTCTCTTCAATCTTTTTAGCGACAAAGCGATCATTGCACTTCCTCAACCTTTTCGGTTTTTGCTGGCAAAAATAATTTCCCGCGGACGGAATCAAAAAGCCCAAGCAATTTATCAGGAAATGGGAGGAAGATCGCCGATCTTGCCACTCACCCAAGCGCAAGCGCAAAGCTTAGAAGCAAAATTGGGAACAGGTTATCGTGTGTTTGTCTCGATGCGGTATTGGCATCCGATGAGCAAAGAAGTGGTGAAGCAGGTGAAGACCTACCAGCCGGATCGGGTGATACTCCTTCCACTCTATCCCCAATTTTCGACTACTACGACCGGATCCTCTTTGGACGATTGGAACGAGCAAGCAAAAGCACAAAGACTGGATGTTCCTACCCAGGCGATAGGGTGTTATCCACAAGAACCTGCGTTTATAGAAGCGTATGAAACATTACTTCGGCCGGTCTATGAGGAAACAAAAAAAGAGGGAAATCCACGCATTTTATTTTCTGCCCATGGTTTGCCAGAAAAAATCGTCAAAGCCGGAGATCCATATCAATGGCAGGTGGAACAAACCGTTGCAGCTATCGTGAAACGCTTAAATATCGAGAAACTTGATTATGCGATTTGTTATCAAAGCCGGGTAGGGCCGCTGGCTTGGATAGGCCCATCACTTGGGGATGAGATAGCGCGGGCGGGGAAGGATAATGTTCCGGTGGTGGTGGTGCCGGTGGCGTTTGTGTCGGAACATTCTGAGACGCTCGTGGAGCTGGATATTGAATACCGGAAAAAAGCCGAAGAAGTGGGAATACCCTATTATGCGCGGGTTCCAGCGCTTGGGGTGAATGAGCATTTTATAGCGTCATTGGCGTCGCTATGTTTGGGATTAAAAGACTCAGAAAAACCGATATCCAGAGCTTCAGGAGGCAACAATTGCCCGGCTGAATTTGGAAAATGTGTATGTGCAAAAGGAGAATAATATGACAGAATATTACTTATGGATCAAAGCCTTACATATTATTTCGGTCATTTCCTGGATGGCGGGAATGCTCTATTTACCAAGGCTGTTTGTGTATCACACCCAAGTGAAAGTGGGTTCCAAAGAGGATCAACGGTTCCAGCTGATGGAACGCAAACTCATGCGGGTAATTATCAATCCCGCGATGATTCTGAGCCTTATTTTTGGTCTAATGCTGATTTATATTACCCATGCGGGTTATCCGGGTGAGCTTAAGTGGTTCCATGCGAAGGCGCTATTGCTGTTGGGGATGTTTGGACTCCATGGAATGTTCTCAAAATACCGAAAATCCTTTGCTCAAGGGAAAAATACGAAATCGGAGAAATTTTTCCGTATTATCAATGAGATACCGGCAGTTTTGATGATCATTATTGTGGTATTGGCGGTGGTGAAGCCATTCTAATTAGAGCTAAAGCGTATCTTTTTGTTTGACACGTAGATTACTATCTGGTAGCTCAAATAGGACACGTGGGCGTGAAACCAGCGTCCCGCAAAGGTCCTTCTTGTTATTATCCTCCTTTTTTATTATCCCCTACACCCGTGAATATACGCATGGATTGCAGGAATAATATCCGGTTGGAGCGCTTTTAAAAAGCAGCAAGAATATTCCCTCACCTTAATATAAATCATTAAGCCTAAGGTTTCTATGCACAGACCTAACAAAGATTTTCCTGAAAGACAGCACCATTCTAACTCCACCCATCACCGCCGTTCACGAGATGAGCAAGCCCCTTCTTCTCAGATGCAGGATATGGGGATGAGCGACAACGATGAAGAGGCGAATGAAGCTATGAGCGCCAATGGCGAAGCGCCCTTGCCAGGATCAGGTAAAGAACTGAACATTAAAGAACTCAAACGCAAAGCACCGGATGAGCTGCTTGCGATTGCTGAAGAATATAAAGTGGAGAATGTCGGCGGCTTGTTAAAGCAGGAGATGATCTTCGCGATTTTGAAAAAATCCGCCGAACAAGGCGGAATCATTACCGGCGAGGGGGTGCTCGAAGTACTTCAAGACGGTTTTGGATTCTTACGTTCACCGGAAGCGAACTATTGTGCAGGCCCGGATGATATCTATGTTTCTCCAAGCCAGGTGCGCCGTTTTGGGCTTCGTACTGGTGATACGGTCGATGGGCAAATTCGTTCTCCGAAAAAAGGTGAGCGTTATTTCGCGCTCCTAAAAGTGACCAGCATCAATGGTGGTCCTGTGGAAGAAGTCCGTCACCGGATTAACTTCGATAACCTGACCCCACTCTATCCACAACAAAAACTGAAACTCGAATTCCCGAACCCGACTGCAACCGATTTTAGCACACGGGTGATTGAACTCGTAGCGCCGCTCGGTAAAGGCCAGCGGGCATTGATTGTTGCGCCGCCACGTACCGGTAAAACCATGCTAATGCAAAATATAGCCCATGCGATTACTGCAAACCATCCGGAAGTGGAGCTAATCGTTCTCTTGATTGATGAGCGCCCCGAGGAAGTGACGGATATGGCGCGTTCCGTGAAAGGCGAAGTCGTTAGCTCGACCTTTGATGAGCCAGCGACCCGCCACGTACAATTAGCGGAAATGGTGATTGAAAAAGCCAAGCGTTTGGTAGAACACAAGAAAGACGTGGTAATCCTGCTGGATTCCATAACCCGTCTGGCTCGTGCGTATAACACCGTGGTGCCATCGTCTGGGAAAGTATTAACCGGGGGTGTGGATGCCAATGCGCTGCAACGCCCTAAGCGCTTTTTCGGTGCTGCACGAAATATCGAGCATGGTGGATCACTGACCATTATCGCGACCGCTCTGATTGAAACCGGCTCACGCATGGATGAGGTAATCTTCGAGGAATTCAAAGGTACAGGTAACGCCGAGATTATCCTTGATCGGAAAATCGCAGATAAGCGGGTCTTCCCGGCGATTGATGTCACCAAATCCGGAACACGGAAAGAAGAATTGCTACTTGATAAGGAAATCCTTACAAAGAGCTGGATGCTTCGCCGTATTCTTTCCCCGATGGGAAGTCTGGATGCGATGGAATTCCTCATCGGCAAGATGAAAGCGACCAAGGATAACAACGAATTCTTTGACGCAATGAATTCGTAAGGTTATATACGGAGTGGGGCTAGCGTTTTTTCCTTAAGAGAAAGAGGCGCTGCCGAATGAATTTAACCACTCTGCATACGAGGTAGTACATGCCAAAACGTCACACCATAGCGCTGGTCGGTTCCGGGATGATTGGGGGAACGCTAGCCCATCTTATTGGATTAAAAGAACTCGGCGACGTGATCCTTTTTGATATCGCAGAGGGACTTCCTCAAGGGAAAGCCTTGGATCTTGCCCAAAGTTCACCGATTGAAGGCTTTAATGCCACCTTGAAAGGCACGAACTCCTATGAAGGGATTAAGGGCGCGGATGTGGTAATCGTTACGGCGGGCGTGCCTCGTAAGCCTGGGATGAGCCGCGATGACCTCGTGGAGATCAATACCAAAGTCATTTCTTCCGTAGCGGAAGGTATCAAACAACATGCTCCTAATGCATTCGTGATCGTTATTACCAACCCGCTCGATGCGATGGTATGGATAATGCGCGAAAAATCAGGCCTGCCGCATAACCGTGTGGTCGGGATGGCAGGCGTGCTGGATTCTGCACGTTTCCGGTATTTCTTGGCGGAAGCAATGAATGTTTCTGTTGAAGATGTGACCGCATTCGTACTTGGTGGCCATGGTGATACGATGGTGCCGTTGGTGCGTTATTCAACCGTTGCCGGCATTCCTTTGCCGGATCTGGTAAAGATGGGCTGGTTGTCACAAGAGAAGCTGGACGTGATCGTACAGCGCACCCGGGATGGTGGCGCCGAGATCGTTGGCCTACTCAAAACAGGCTCAGCCTATTATGCCCCTGCCTCTGCGGCGGTCGCAATGGCGGAATCCTACCTCAAAGACCAAAAACGGGTACTTCCTTGTGCCGCGCATCTGTCTGGACAATATGGCGTAAATGATTTATATGTCGGCGTGCCTGTGGTCATTGGTGCGGGCGGGGTAGAGCGTATTGTTGAAATTGCGCTGACTTCTGACGAAAAGGCAATGTTTACCAAATCGGTTGATGCGGTTCGCGGCCTAACGGCAGGAATTAAACTTTAACTGATTGAATAAGAAGCATAAAAGGAACTGTCCATGTATATTCATGAATACCAGGCAAAAGAAATCTTGCGGCGCTACCAAGTGCCCGTCCCTAACGGAAAAGTGGCATTTACTGCGGATGACGCGAAAACCGCGGCTCAGGAGTTGGGGGTGCCGGTATTGGTGGTGAAATCCCAGATCCATGCCGGTGGCCGGGGTAAAGGACGTTTTAAAAATAATCCGAAAGGTAAGGGCGGCGTACGCGTCGTGAAATCTCCTGCGGAAGTATGGGAAAACGCGAAAGAAATGCTCGGTGAGGTGCTGGAGACAATCCAGACGGGCCCGGAAGGCAAGCAAGTGAATCGCGTCTATATTGAAGAAGGTTCCAATATCGCGAAAGAATACTATTTAAGCGCGCTTGTAAACCGCGAAAATAGCCGTATTACTTTCATTGCCTCCACCGAAGGCGGAATGGATATCGAAGAAGTGGCGCACTCACACCCGGAAAAGCTTTTTAGCGTCTCTATTGATCCCGTAACCGGCATTCAAGGCTTCCATACTCGTAAGCTTGCTTATGGCTTAGGTCTTTCAGGCGATCAAGTGAAGAAATTTTCGAAATTCGTGGCCGCGCTTTATCGTGCATTCACCGATACGGATGCCTCTCAGCTGGAGATCAACCCGCTGGTGGAAACCGCGGAAGGGGATTTTATCGCGCTTGATGCGAAATTTGATTTTGATGATAACGCGCTTTTCCGTCACAAAGATATCGAAGAAATGCGCGATGTGTCGGAAGAAGAGCCGTCTGAACTCGAGGCGAAGCGCCATGAGTTGAGCTATGTGAAAATGGACGGGAATATCGGCTGCATGGTCAATGGTGCCGGTCTTGCGATGGCAACCATGGACATCATTAAGCTTAAAGGCGGCGGGCCTGCAAACTTCCTCGATGTGGGCGGTGGCGCGACGAAAGAGCGCGTGACCAAAGCGTTTAAAATTATTCTTTCGGATCCGAGCGTTGAAGGAATTCTCGTCAATATTTTCGGCGGAATCATGCGCTGCGATATTATCGCGGAAGGGATTATCGCTGCGGCGAAAGAAGTATCACTCCATGTGCCGCTGGTTGTTCGCCTAGAAGGAACCAACGTGCAATTGGGCAAAGACATTATCAACAAATCAGGCCTTCGCGTCATTTCTGCAGATAATCTTGAGGATGCAGCAGAAAAGATTGTGAAAGCCGTACAAAGGGAGGCAGCGTAATGGCTATTCTCGTCAATAAAAATACCAAAGTTATTTGCCAGGGATTTACCGGCTCCCAAGGAACTTTTCACTCAGAACAAGCGATTGCCTATGGCACCAAAATGGTTGGTGGTGTGACTCCGGGTAAAGGTGGCGAAAAACATTTAGACTTGCCAGTATTCAACACGGTGGCGGAAGCGAAATCGAAAACCGGCGCGAATGCGTCCGTGATTTATGTGCCGCCTCCGTTCGCTGCGGATGCAATTTTAGAAGCAATTGATGCTCAGATCGAGCTTGCGATCTGCATTACCGAAGGGATTCCGGTCCAAGACATGGTGCGCGTAAAGCGTGCGCTGTCGGGCTCTAAAACCCGTCTGGTTGGGCCAAACTGCCCGGGCGTGATTACGCCAGGCGAATGCAAAATCGGGATTATGCCGGGCCATATTCACCAGAAAGGCAGAATCGGGATTGTGTCGCGCTCTGGTACATTGACCTATGAAGCCGTGCATCAAACTACGCAGGCGGGCTTAGGCCAATCAAGCTGCGTAGGGATCGGTGGTGATCCTGTAAATGGGACGAACTTCATCGATGTGCTCGAATTATTCTTGGCGGACGATGAAACCCAAGCGATGATCATGATTGGAGAAATTGGCGGTAGCGCAGAGGAAGAGGCGGCAGATTTCCTCCGTACATCCAAAGTGAAGAAGCCAGTAGTAGGGTTTATTGCGGGACGTACCGCACCTCCAGGCAAGCGTATGGGCCACGCGGGCGCGATTGTTGCTGGCGGTAAAGGTGGAGCAGAAGATAAAATCGAAGCGATGAAGCGCGCGGGGATCGTGGTTGCAGATTCGCCTGCAGCGCTTGGCAAAACCATGAAAAATCTGCTTGCGGCATAATCTATACACAAAGAAAGCATGTTGAATCAGGATTGTGAACATGAATGCAAAGGTAAAACCCGAGGAATCTGCTATGGCCGATAGTCTCAATGCAACCACGTATCTTTTTGGTGGGAATACCGTCTTCATCGAAGAACTGTATAACCGCTATGTTCAAGACCCTTCGTCGGTGGATGAAAAATGGCAACATTTTTTCCGTGACTTGGGCGACGATATCCAGGCTGTTTTGCGGGGAACGCAAGGGCCATCCTGGGCAAAGAAAGCGCCACGGATTGTAGGTTATCGTGATCCTGAAGAAGCGAAAGCTGCCGCCGCGGCAGCGGCAAAAGCGCCGAAAAATGAAGCGGCGTCAAGTGCGAGCGACAGTATCAAAGCGCTTATGCTTGTCCGTGCCTACCGCATGCGCGGCCATTTGATGGCAAAGCTTGATCCGCTTAATTTAGAAGGCGGCAAAGGCCATCCAGACCTTAATCCCGCCACCTATGGTTTCTCGGAAGCTGATTATGATCGTCCAATCTATTTGGGTGGGGTGTTGGGCCATGAGAGCGCCACGGTGCGCGAGATCTTGGCGACCTTAAGGCGGACCTATTGCGCGACCATCGGTGCGGAATTCATGCATATCGAGTCGCTGGCGGAGCGTGAGTGGATTGAAGCCCGGCTGGAGCCTGTGCAGGGGCAGTTTAATTTCTCTGCGGAAGCCAAACGCGAAATTTTTGAAAAAATCATGAAGGCTGAGACCTTCGAGCAATTCCTGCATGTGAAATTCCCAGGCACCAAACGCTTCTCTATCGAGGGCGGCGAAAGCACGATTGTTGCGATGGATATGGCGCTGGCAAAATCCGGTGAACATGGTGTGAAAGAAGCGGTGATAGGGATGCCGCACCGTGGACGTTTGAACGTCCTGACGTCTGTTGTGCAAAAGCCATATTTCTCGATGATTTCTGAATTTATGGGTGAGCTGGCGCATCCTGCAAGTATGGATATTGCAGGCGACGTGAAATACCATTTAGGTAAATCGGCGGACCGAGATTTTAACGGCAATACGATCCATCTTTCTTTAAGCCCGAACCCTTCGCACTTGGAGGCCGTTAATCCCGTTGTTGTGGGGCGCGTGCGTGCGAAGCAAAATCAGCATAACGATACGAGCCGTTCGAAAGTTGTGGGCGTATTGCTCCATGGTGATGCGGCATTTGCGGGACAAGGTGTGGTGGCGGAGACGCTCTCTCTTGGCGATTTGAAAGGCTATACGACCGGCGGTACGATCCATGTGATCGTGAATAACCAGATCGGCTTTACGACTAGCCCGAAAAATGCACGTCTTAGCCCATACCCAACGGAAGTGGCGAAGATCGTTCAGGCACCGATTTTCCACGTGAACGGGGATGATCCTGAGGCGGTGGCGTTTGTTGCGCAAATCGCGGCGGAATTCCGTGCCGAATTCAAAAAAGATATCGTGCTTGATATCATTTGTTATCGCCGTTATGGCCATAACGAAGGGGATGAGCCGTTCTTCACCCAGCCGGTGATGTATACGGAAATCAGCGAGCATAAGCGTCCGATGTCCATTTATGGCGAAAAACTCATAGCGGAAGGCGTGATATCCCGGGCGGAGTTCGAGAAGAAAGTTGAAGATTTCAAAGCCTTCCTTGAAGAAGAGCGCAAGAAAGCAGAGAAATTCAAGCCTGAGAAAGCAGATTTCCTGGAAGGGAAATGGGCGGGGTTAGAGCAATCTAAGCGTGGCGGAAAGGCAGAAAAATCTGAAACCGGTGTGAAGAAAGCGACCTTAGAAAAAATTGGAAAAGTCATTAGCGCGATTCCGCAGGATTTCAATGTGAATCCGAAAATCGTCCGCCAGTTTGAAGCGAAGCAGGAAATGTTCAAAACCGGACGGGGCTTTGACTGGGCAACCGGTGAAGCACTGGCGTTTGGTTCTTTGATGTTAGAAGGCCATCCGGTGCGTTTAACGGGCCAGGATGCCGTGCGCGGGACATTCTCGCATCGCCATTCCTCGATCATTGATCAGAAGACGGAAGCGCGCTATACGCCGCTTGCACAGCTTGATCCAAAGCAGGCGAGCCTGGAAATCGTGGATAGTAACCTCTCCGAGTTTGCGGTGCTGGGTTTCGAATATGGTTATAGCTTGGCGGAGCCGAATGCGCTTACCCTGTGGGAAGGCCAGTTCGGGGATTTCGTAAACGGTGCACAGGTCATGATTGACCAGTTCATCACCTCAGGCGAAGTGAAATGGTTGCGTATGAGCGGCCTGGTAATGCTCCTCCCGCATGGTTATGAAGGCCAAGGGCCTGAGCATAGCTCGGCGCGGATTGAGCGCTTCTTGCAGTCTTGTGCGGAAGATAATATTCAGGTGGCAAATTGTACGACGCCTGCGTCTTACTACCATATTCTGCGCCGCCAATTGCACCGGAAATTCCGTAAGCCATTAATTATCGCAACACCAAAATCATTGCTGCGTCATAAGCTCGCGGTATCTGCGCTTAAAGATTTCGCAGAAGGTACAAGCTTTGAGCCAATTATCGGCGAAACGCATACGATTGCCGCAGATGCGAAAGTGAAGCGTGTGGTATTCTGTAGCGGAAAAGTATATTATGACTTGTTAGAGGAGCGCGAGAAGCGTGGCGTTCAAGATGTAGCGCTCGTGCGTATGGAGCAGTTTTATCCATTCCCGGCGGCAGAAGTCGTACGAGAAGTGCAAAAATACAAAAACGCTGAAATCGTATGGTGCCAGGAAGAGCCAAAAAATATGGCAGGCTGGTTCTTTGTGGAGCCAAAAATCGAAGAAGCGTTGATCGCGGCAGGCATTAAAGGCAAACGTGCTTCCTATGTGGGACGCAAAGAGGCGGCTTCTCCTGCGGCAGGCTATATGAAATTACACGTCGTGGAGCAAAAAGCGCTGATCGACCAAGCACTAACTGTAAAATAATTAATTGGAGCATAGCAACATGAGTGCAAAAATTCTGGTTCCATCCTTAGGCGAATCGGTTACGGAAGCAACCATTGCAAAGTGGTTTAAATCTGCTGGTGAATCGGTGAATGCCGATGAAATTTTGGTCGAATTAGAGACCGATAAAGTTACCTTGGAAGTGAATGCTCCGGCCAGCGGCGTGCTTTCTCAAATTAATGTGAAAGAAGGCGAAACGGTGAGCGTTGGTACGCTTCTTGGCCTGATTGAAGAAGGCGAAGTGAAAGTCGCAAACAGCAATGCGAAAGCGCAAAAACCAGCGGCTCCCGCATTTGCACCCGCTCCTGTGGCGGTGTCTGTATCGCTTCCCGCGGATAACAACCCACCTGCGGTGCGTAAGCTTGCCGCGGAGCAGGGCATCAATCCTGCATCGATTCCAGGCTCTGGTAAAGATGGTCGCGTGACCAAAGGCGATGTGCTAAAAGCCATTGATGGTGGTAGTGTGGCGCATATTTCTGCGGCGGTGACTTCTGGCCCGCGCGAAGAGCGTGTAAAAATGACCCGCCTTCGTAAGCGTATCGCAGAGCGCTTGAAAGAGTCGCAAAATACCGCAGCAATCCTCACCACGTTTAACGAAATTGATATGACGAACGTCATGGCGCTGCGCAATCAATATAAAGATGCGTTTGAGAAAAAGCATGGCGTGAAGCTGGGCTTTATGTCTTTCTTCGTAAAAGCAGCCGTGAATGCGCTTAAAGAAATTCCTGCGGTGAATGCAGAAATTGATGGCGATGATCTCGTATACAAGAATCATTATGATATTGGCGTGGCAGTAGGAACCGAGCAAGGTCTTGTGGTACCTGTTGTTCGTAACGCGGATCATCTTTCCTTTGCGGGCGTTGAGAAAACAATCAACGATTACGGCAAAAAAGCACGCGATGGCAAATTGACCATGGAAGATATGACCGGTGGCACCTTCACCGTTTCTAACGGCGGTGTGTACGGCTCATTGATGTCTACGCCGATCATCAACCCACCACAATCAGGAATTTTGGGTATGCATAAAACCCAGATGCGTCCTGTGGTCGTGGAAGGGAATAAAATCGAAGCGCGTCCAATGATGTATATTGCGCTGTCCTATGATCACCGGATTATTGATGGCAAGGAAGCGGTGACGTTCCTTGTGCGCGTGAAAGAGTGCATTGAAGATCCGCAACGTTTGCTTTTGGATATGTAATTTGCACAAAGGTTTTAAAAGAGGCTGGAGAGATCCGGCCTTTTTCTTGTCGGAATGTTTCACGTGAAACATTTTATTGATATAGTAAGACAATGCTTCTGAGATACATTTCAGAAGCATTGTGAAAATGTTCTAAAGAAAGGTACTCTAAAATGACGACATTTGATCTCGTAGTAATTGGCGGTGGCCCTGGCGGTTATGTTGCAGCAATTAAAGCGGCGCAATTGGGGATGAATGTCGCGTGCGTGGAGAAACGTGGAGTATTGGGTGGAACGTGCTTGAATGTGGGCTGTATTCCGTCAAAAGCGCTATTGAATTCTTCAGAAAAATTTGAAGATGCGAGCAAGCATTTTGCAGGGCATGGGATTAAAATCAAAGGCTTAGAGCTTGATCTTAAAGCGATGATGGGGAACAAAGATAACGTAGTTTCCAACCTCACCAAAGGCATCGAAGGCTTATTCAAGAAAAACAAAATTACCTATTTGAAAGGCACCGGGATTATTAAATCCGCAGGCGAAGTCGAAGTGAAAGGTGAGAAAGGTGCATCGGATATTATTAAAACCAAACGCATCCTGATTGCGACGGGTTCGGAAGTGATGCCGCTCCCGGGTGTAGAGATTGACGAAGACCGGATTGTGTCTTCGACCGGCGCGCTGGAGTTATCGGAAGTGCCAAAGAAATTGGTGGTGATTGGCGGGGGCGTGATTGGCCTGGAGCTTGGCTCGGTATGGCGTCGTTTGGGATCGGAAGTAACAGTCGTGGAATATTTGGATCGTATCGCGCCAACATCGGACGGTGAAGTGAGTAAAGAATTCAAAAAAATTCTTGAAAAACAAGGCGTTATATTTAAGCTTGGCACAAAAGTGACGGGTGCGAAAGTGGCAGGGAAATCGGTTACCTTGACATTAGAGCCTGCCAAAGGCGGAGCGGCAGAGAACTTAAAAGCCGATGTAGTGTTGGTGGCGATTGGCCGTAGGGCATTTACAAATGGTTTGGGCTTGGAAGCTGCGGGAGTACAAAAGGACGAACGTGGCCGGATTAACGTTGATCACCATTTCGAGACCAATGTGAAAGGTATTTATGCGATCGGAGACGTAATTGCAGGTCCGATGCTTGCACATAAAGCCGAAGAAGATGGTATTGCAGCGGTAGAGATCATGGCGGGTCAGAAAGGGCACGTGGATTATGATAAAGTCCCAGGCGTGATTTATACCCATCCGGAAGTCGCTGCGGTCGGTAAAACCGAAGAGCAGCTTAAAGAAGCCGGGATCGAGTATAATGTGGGCAAGTTCCCCTTCTTGGCGAACAGCCGCGCGCGTGCAAACGTGGATACGGATGGATTCGTGAAGATCCTCGCGTGCAAAAAGACCGATCAGATTTTAGGTGCACATATTATTGGCCCGCAAGCCGGTGTGCTTTTGGCGGAATTGGTGCTGGGGATGGAATATAAAGCCTCTTCGGAAGATATCGCGCGGACCTGCCACTCGCATCCGGATTTGTCGGAAGCCGTGAAAGAAGCAGCGCTAGCAGCCTTCTCCAAAGCGATTCATATTTAAATTCTACTGTCACGGACTGCAAAAAGGAGATTTTTAAGCTGCTGTTGCTTACGTACCTTAAGGTACGCTCCGCTACAGGTCTTGAAATCTCCTTTTTTCGTCAGGTGTTAGGAAATTTAAACCTCAGTTCCATTCGTAAGACAAGAGGTCTCCCATGATGAAAATGCCCCATTGGCCCATCCCGCTTGGGAACCGTCCGATTGATTTTGACCTCGATCGTATTACCGAACTCTTGAAGCGCTTAGGTAATCCGCACCATCGCATTCCCCCTGTGATTCATGTTGCCGGAACCAATGGCAAAGGCTCGACGCTTGCATTTTTAAAAGCGATCTTTGAAGCGGCAGGGTATCGCGTTCATCGTTACACCTCGCCGCATCTGGTGCGCTTTAATGAGCGAATCGTGCTGGCGGGATCAGAGATCAGCGATGAGATGCTTTATGAAATGGCAGAAACCTGCCGAATTGCAGCCAAAGATGATATTCCCGTGACATTTTTTGAAGGAACAACCGCAATGGCGTATCTCGCGTTCGCGAAAGTGCCGGCGGATGTGTTGCTGCTGGAGACCGGGATGGGCGGAAGACTGGATGCAACGAACGTGATTGACCGTCCGCTGGTAAGCGTAATCAGTTCGGTGTCCTATGACCATATGGAGTATTTAGGACCAACGATTGAATGCATTATGCGGGAGAAGGCGGGCATCCTTAAAAAAGATGTTCCGTGTGTAGTGAGTTATCAATTCCCTGAAGGCATGCGGACAGTGGAAGAAGAAGCCGTGAATGTCGGTGCGCCGTTGTTTCGTTATGGGCATGAATGGAACGTGGAGCGGTTGCCGGATGACCGCTGGTATTATGCGGAAACAGAGGGAAAACTCTTATTGCCGCAGCCGTCGCTGCTTGGGCCGCATCAGTATATCAATGCGGGCAATGCCGTGGCGGCGGTACAATGTGCCGAAGGTTTCGCGATTTCTGATGAAGCGATTGCGGAAGGGATTCGGACAGCCACCTGGCCTGCGCGGTTTGAGGCAATTACGTCAGGCGCACTCAAGAAATTACTCCCTGAAGGATGGGAATTATGGCTCGATGGTGCGCATAACGAGGCGGGGGCGGAGCTAATTGCTTATATGGCCGAAGAATGGAAAGACCGGCCGCTTTATTGTATTCTTGGTATGACCAAGGGACGCGATATCAAAAAATTCCTGAAACAGTTTAGCCACCGTATAACACATTTATGCGGCATGCGGGTGGAATCGGAGCCTTCGGCCTATCCTGCGGAGCGTGTGGCACTCGAGGCGCATGAAATGGGAATAAAAGCAACTGCGGCTGAAAGTGTGGAACATGCAATCTCTACCTTAACCACATTGTATAAAGATGCGCCAGGGCGTATTATTGTCTGTGGATCATTATATCTGGCGGGCGACATTACGCTTTATAATGAAGCAGCATAGTAAAACGCTCTGCTCCCCGCTTTGCCTGTTAATCATTCGCTAAGGCCACTCTGATACGATCATAACGTTGTCGGGACCCCTTCCCCGTTTTCGCGTGAAAGGCGCGGTCTTTAAGAGGTATTATGGCAGAAATCGTATGGCTTCCTCCCATCCGTGACCGGTCTTTACGGTCCTTAAGCCTTATGGACGCCATGGAGGCGTTGGTGGAGTGGAATGTGCGCCAGAAGCCACTTTATGACCAATTGCGCCGTGAAACCGATGTGAGCTATGCCTGGTTCGAAAAAGTGCTCGCTTATGCCAAGTTAGCCAGCGTTTTCCCAAAAAAACATCGCGACACGCCCACCGCGCAAAAAGAAATCGCGCGCATTCTAACGAAATTCAAAAATGAGCAGGCCGCACTCGATTATGTCATCCCTTTGAGTGAGGCGCTGGAGCCATTTACGGCTTATGGGGATAAGGAAGAGAAGCGTGGGCCGCTGACGATGGCGTCACTGCTGATGTGGTTCTTTAACCGGGACGATAATGTGGTCTATACGGTGAAAAGCCGTAAAGCGTTACAGCGTTTAATCCGCGGGGATCAATTTTATGAAATGGCAGGCAACATGGCACTCCAATCGGAGTTAGAAGTCGTAGGAGAGCTCGCAGAAGGGGAATGGGAGCTGGATTTTTCGCTCGACATGCCGCTCGATCTTAAGAGCTACTTGGATTACCACCATTGCTGGATTGATATTTACCTCGATAACGTGAATGACATCCAGGTGATTACAGATAATTTGTTGCAACTCTGCGAATATGAAGCGATCCCGGAAGGTTATGATTGGGGATGTTTAACGCAAGAATGGTTCCATCGTCGCGTGTTTGCGACCTGGCTTAATCGGCTGATAGAAAATCTACCTCCCAAACGTCGGATACCGACGGCGCATTGATCTTTATGCTGCGCGCAGCGGCCGATCAAACAGCTGCTCTAACTGCCCAAACATCGTATCACCTAATTGATCTACATCGCGGATCGTCACGGCTTTGCGGTAATAACGTGTTACATCGTGGCCAATCCCAATAGCAACGAGTTCTACCGGCGAACGGGCCTCAACCGTCGCAATCACTTCACGCAAGTGACGGTCTAGATAATGTGCCGTGTTCGTAGAAAGGGTGCTGTCATCCACCGGCGCGCCGTCGGAAATCACCATCAGGATCGCACGTTTCTCTGGCCTAGCAAGCAAGCGATCATGTGCCCAAAGGATGGCTTCGCCATCAATATTCTCTTTTAAGATGCCTTCACGCAGCATAAGCCCAAGGTTCTTGCGCGCACGGCGCCAGGGTTGATCGGCGGATTTATAGATGATATGGCGAAGGTCATTCAGGCGTCCTGGATTTTGCGGATTGCCTTGTTTCTCCCATTGTTTTCGGGAATCTCCGCCTTTCCAATCGCGGCTGGTGAAGCCCAGTATCTCGACCTTAATTCCGCAGCGCTCGAGCGTACAGGCCAGAATATCCGCACTCAAGGCCGCAACGGTGATGGGGCGGCCGCGCATCGAGCCAGAATTATCCAAGAGCAGTGTGACAACCGTATCCATCTGCTCGATATCTTTCTCCCATTTGTAAATATACGGGAACATGGGATCGGCAATCACGGAAGAGAGGCGGGCGCTATCCAAGATGCCTTCTTCGCGGTCAAACTCCCAGGAGCGGTTTTGCTGTGCCAAGAGCTTACGTTGCAGGCGATGAGCAAGCTTGCGCGTGATATCTTGCAGGCCGGAAAGTTTATGATCGAGCTGGCTCCGGAGCTTGGTAAGTTCTTCCGCAGAGCATAATTCTTCCGCGCGGACAATTTCATCAAAGGCGGTGGTAAAAGCTTTGTAATGGAACGAAGGCTCAATTCCCTCATCCCAATTGGGAAGGAAGCGCGTGTCACTTTCGCTTGTTCCCTCATCCGAATCGCTGGCACCCTCTTGCTGGTCCTGAGAAGCCAATCCTGCTTTAATTGGCTGGCGCTTGCGGGATGAGTCTGTGTCGTCCGAACTCACGCCAGAAAGGCTTCCTGATGGCAGGGATTCAACATTGTTGTTCTCGCCTTGTTCATCGGAGTTTTCGTTTTCAGATTTTTCGGGCTCTGATTCCGTATCTTCCCGCGCATCGTTTGCCCCATCGGTATCAAGCAGCTGGATGAGGTGCCGAATATGTTCAGAGAATGTTGCCTGGTCGTGGAGTGTATGTGCCAAGGCTTTGAGTTGCGAGCTTGCGCGGAGCGAAATCCATTTCCCCCATTTCTCCATAATGCCTTGAGTGGAAGCAGGAGCGGCAAGGCCGGTCAATTGTTCCCGCACCAGTAACGATACAACATCCGCAAGCGGCGGAACGGGCCGCGCTTCACCGGTGATATCATAACCTTGATCCAAGCAATAACGTTCCAAACGTACGTTAAGGTTCTGTGCAACGCCGGGGAGTTGTAACGTGCCGATGGCTTCGATCCGTGCTTGCTCAGCGGCATCGAAAATCGCACGGGCGGAACGATCCGCGGGCGCGTGTTTGGAATGAAGCTGTGGATTGTGATAACGCAGGCTAAGTGCAGCAGCATCAGCCATACCGCGGAGCTGTTGATGCTCTGCTTGTGTAGAAGAGGCGGCAAGATGCGGAAGTCGAACTTCGCCGCGCTGTGGGCTTAAGAGGTAATCCCCATGGTTTTGGCTTTGGAAGGTAACGGTGAGGTTAGGTACATGCGCAAGCGCGCGTAACGTGGCTGCCACCGCATCCTCGGCAGTATGGGAAGAGGGAGAGCTGGGTTTCGTCGGAGGTGAGGCCACGTAGGTATTACGCCAACATCGTTTCTTTTGTGGTTGTGAAGCCGTTTAGCTCCTTGCCAAAACAGCGCTGGTAATATTCCGCAATGATGCTCCGCTCCATTTCATCACATTTATTGAGGAACGTTAAACGGAAAGCGGTATCGGCATCACCGAAAATACGAGCATTCTCTGCCCAGGTGATGACGGTGCGAGGAGACATCAGGCAGGAAATATCGCCAGCGATAAAGCCTTGGCGGGTGAGATCCGCAATCGCCACCATTTGGCTGATCTGCTTTTTGCCTTCCGTAGAATTATACGAAGGCGACTTTGCCAGTACGATGCGCTCTTCTTCCGCAGCGGGCAAATAATTCAGCGTTGCGACGATATTCCAGCGGTCCATTTGGCCTTGGTTGATGGGCTGTGTGCCGTGATAAAGGCCGGTCGTATCGCCCAAGCCAATTGTATTGGCCGTTGCAAAAAGGCGGAAATAGGCGTGCGGGCGAATCACACGGTTTTGATCGAGCAGTGTGAATTTGCCATCGAGTTCCAACAATCGTTGTAAAATGAACATCACATCAGGGCGTGCAGCATCGTATTCATCAAATACGAGCGCGACCGGATGATGCAGTGACCACGGGATAATCCCTTGGCGGAATTCCGTGATTTGTTTGCCGTCTTTGAGCGTAATGGCATCTTTCCCGATCAAATCAATCCGGGTGATGTTCCCATCGAGGTTGACCCGAATACATGGCCAATTAAGGCGTGCTGCGACTTGTTCGATATGGGTGGATTTCCCCGTGCCGTGATAACCTTGGATCATCACACGGCGATTATGGCTGAATCCCGCCAGAATCGCTAACGTCGTATCGCGATCAAAGCGATAGGCCGCATCAATTTCTGGTACGTATTCGTTGGGTTGGCTAAAGGCTTTGACCTCGAGGTCAGAATCAATGCCAAATACGTCGCGTACTGATACGGTTACGGTCGGGGATTCGAGGAAAAAAGAATGTTCTGTCATATAGGTTCCAAGATATTCAAATTCTCATGGTCAATTTTTGCGTCATTTTCGTACTCGAATCCTCATGTACTTTTATGTACACTGCGGCTCTGCGTGCGAAAATTCCTAAAAATCACCTCATGATTTTTTTGAATCTCCACAGAACCTTATAAATACGAGAACAAGGCATAATATCGGAAGGTTTATGATTACGCAAACTTCTTTGCTGTCTCGATAAATTGCTTCACCACACCACGTAAGGATTCGCGTTGTTTGGATTCAACGAATTTGCCTTCGGCGTCAAAAGCCTTATCGGCAAAAGGGATCGCAAGTTGACTTGGAATTACGAATACGCCGATATTACTCAGCATCATACGAAGCGGGACAAGGCCGCGAAGACCGCCGAAGCCACCGGTGGAGGCAGCAACTAAGCCAGCGACTTTTCCCGTGAAAGCAATAAGGCCTGGCTCATCGGGAGTTTCTTTCCGGGAAATCCAGTCGAGTGAGTTTTTAAGCAGTGGCGAAATTGAGCTGTTATATTCCGGTGAGGCAATCATAAAGCCTGTATGCTCAATAAACAGTTTTTTGAGCTTCTTGGCGGATTCAGGCAGACCAGATTCGGCTTCCAGATCGCCATTATAGATGGGCATGGGGAAATCTTTTAAATCAATCAAGGTGACCTTCGCCCCCGCTTCTTTTGCGAGAGCGACAGCTTCGCGGATGAGTTTGCTGTTGAAGGATTCTTTGCGGATACTGCCAGAGAGGAAAAGGAGTTTGGGGGACATGGGGCCTCGAGAGTTAGGTTATGCTTCTTGGATAGCATAGGAGGCGCAAAAAGAAAACCCCGTAACTAAGTACGGGGTTTGATGAGTATTATGGTATTGGCTATAAGGTAGGTCCGGGTTGAGAAGTATTTGTCCTGTGTCTTAATTGTGCAGAATGGGTACCTTGTCCTTGTGTTTCTGCTTGCTGTGATTGTGTTGTTAAGCCCCTCTCAGGTGCATTAAAGTGCCAGGTGTCGTCTCCGACTAATGTGTACGTGTTAGATCTTGTGTAATATCGAGCCTACAGTAGTTCCTACGGCATAGTTAATATTTTGGGATAGTATCCTATTAACGGCATATTCTTTAAGCTTACCGGCAAGTACCAGGCCGATTGCAGATAAATTATCACAATTTTTTAAAAATACTCTTATTCCGTCGAAATGCTTACCGCCTACTGGGGCGGCGCCTATGGTACAGATTGTAAGGTAACTTTCCAGGTGGGTTTTAAGCTCTTGGTCGTTACATTTGATACCGGCGTCTTTCAATGCCTTAAGGGTATCGTCAGCGACTTGTTTTGCAGCGGTGATGTCTTTAGCCATAGTAATTACTCCCCATGTCATTGTTATTACGTTGCGAAGGTTTTTATATTAACGGAATAGGGGGGGTAAAGTCAAGGGATTATTGTAAAAAATACTCGCAAAAGCAGAGTTTAAGAGGCTGAAAATATGGGGTTTAGTGGAGGTTTTACAACTAGGGGCTTAAAGAAGGCGGGTTATGCCTTCTTCTTCCGTTTCTTGGCTGAAATACTTAAAGTTTTTCCATCCGAAGAAACCTGCACCGTATCCCCTTCCGACACTTCCCCCCCCAGCAGCAAATTCGCCAGTGGGTTTTGGAGTTCCCGCTGGATCACACGTTTAAGCGGGCGAGCGCCGTAGATAGGATCATAACCCTTATCGGCAAGAAAGGTGGTGGCGGCTTCATCCAGCGTAAGGGCGATGTGACGGTCTTCCAGCGTCTTCTCCAGTCGTGCGAGCTGGACTTTGACGATCGCATCCATATGGTCGCGGCTGAGGCGGTGGAAGAGAATAATCTCATCCAAACGGTTCAAGAATTCGGGGCGGAAGGCGTTACGTACCACTTCCATTACTTGCTCGCGGACAAGCGTCGTATCTTCGCCAATCGGTTGGTTCGCGAGGATGTCGCCGCCGAGGTTGGAGGTGAGGATGATGATCGTGTTTTTGAAATCAACTTTGCGGCCTTGTCCGTCCGTCAAATGGCCTTCATCCAAGACTTGCAGCAGGATATTAAATACATCCGGGTGCGCTTTTTCTACCTCGTCAAAGAGGATAACTTGGTAAGGGCGACGGCGAACGGCTTCGGTGAGGACGCCGCCTTCTTCATAACCCACATACCCGGGAGGTGCGCCGACCAATCGGCTCACCGAATGTTTTTCCATGAATTCGGACATATCCACGCGAAGGAGTGCGGATTTATCATCAAACATAAATTGCGCGAGCGCTTTGGTAAGTTCCGTTTTCCCAACGCCTGTGGGCCCGAGGAAGAGGAAGGAACCGAGTGGGCGATCGGCATCTTGTAGCCCAGCGCGAGCACGGCGAACGGCATTACTCACCGCTTTAATCGCATCATCCTGGCCGATGACGGTTTTGGCGAGGGTGTTTTCCATATGCAGCAGTTTTTCGCGCTCGCCTTCCAACATCTTCTCAACAGGTACGCCCGTCCAACGAGAGACAATGGAGGCGATGTCTTCGTCGGTTACTTCTTCTTTAAGCAGGCCGCTATGGTTCTTGGCGGTTTGCAGCGCTGCAAGTTTTTTCTCCGTTTCCGGGATGATGCCGTATGCGAGCTCTCCTGCGCGGGCGAGGTTGCCTTCGCGTTGGACGCGCTCGAGCTCCATACGTGCGCTATCGAGTTGCTCTTTAAGTTTTTGTTCTTCCCCAATTTTAAGCTTCTCCGCTTGCCATTTGCTGGTAAGTTCCGCCGATTGTTTTTCAAGCGCGTGGAGTTCCTTTGTAAGAGTTTCGAGGCGTTCTTTCGAGGCCGCGTCTTTTTCTTTCTTAAGCGCTTCGGCTTCGATTTTAAGCTGGATGATTTGACGGTCGAGTGCATCGATGGATTCCGGCTTACTATCGACCTCCATGCGCAAACGGCTGGCGGCTTCATCCATCAAGTCGATTGCTTTATCGGGCAAGAAACGATCGGTGATATAGCGATGCGATAAAGTAGCTGAAGCTACGATCGCGGCATCGGTGATACGAACCCCATGATGGAGTTCGTATTTTTCTTTAAGTCCCCGCAAGATGGAGATGGTATCCTGGACGGTGGGCTCACTCACAAATACGGTTTGGAAGCGGCGCGCGAGGGCTGCGTCCTTTTCGATATATTTGCGGTATTCATTAAGTGTTGTTGCACCGATACAATGCAATTCTCCGCGCGCTAATGCTGGTTTTAGGAGGTTGGAGGCATCCATCGAGCCTTCTGCCGCACCTGCGCCAACTAACGTGTGGAGTTCGTCGATAAACAACACCACATCGCCTTCTGCAGCAGTGATTTCAGAGAGTACGGATTTTAAGCGCTCTTCAAATTCTCCACGGAATTTTGCACCGGCAACGAGTGCGCCCAAATCGAGTGCCATAAGTTTTTTGTTCTTCAAGTTTTCGGGTACATCCCCTGCGACCATACGTTGGGCTAAGCCTTCGATGATCGCGGTTTTACCGACCCCCGGTTCGCCGATAAGGACAGGATTGTTTTTCGTGCGGCGGGAAAGTACCTGCATCGTGCGGCGGATTTCTTCATCACGGCCAATGACAGGATCAAGCTTGCCTTTGGCAGCGAGATCGGTGAAATCTTTGGTGTATTTTTGGAGTGCTTCGTAGGTATCTTCAGCGGTGGCGGAATGGGCGGCACGGCCTTTGCGCATTTCTTGGATTACACGCTCTAAATTCTGTGGGGTAACGCCAGATTTGGCTAAAATTTCAGCGGAAGCAGTCCCTTTTGCAAGAGAAAGCGCTTGGAGCATGCGCTCAACTGTTATGAAACTATCGCCGGCTTTTTTGGCCAATGTTTGGGCGGATTCAAAAAGCCTAGCGGTTTCGGGCGTTAGGTGCAATTGGCCTGCACCGCTGCCCCCAATTTTGGGAAGTTTTTCGAGTGCGGATTCAATCTGATGCAGAACCAATGAAGGCTCACCACCGCTTGCGGAAATAAGTCTAGCGGCCAGCCCTTCTTCATCATCCATTAGGGTTTTGAAAATATGCTCTAATGTGAATTGTTGGTGACCGCGTGCGATCGCCATGGATTGAGCGGATTGAATGAAGCCGCGTAAACGTTCGGTATAATTTGAGAAGTCCATAACGTGTTAACCCCGAATTGTTTCTTTTAGGGAGTTCTGCTACACTCCCCGGTAGTATACTAAGGCATATATAAAATATATAAGAAATGTTTTATGGGTTTCAAGTAGGCTGTAAAAGTCCAACCTCACGAGGATTACTTCCTTGCAAACACACTCTTATTTTTCTGCCTATCGGAATAGAGCCATTATCCTTGGGCTTGTGGGAATGCTCTGTATTAGCCCGTTGGCCCATGCCACAACACAAAACACGGTCAAAAAAACAAAGCCTCCGGTCAGTTCTCTGACGGCTCCGAAAGAACGTACGAATGTGACGCGCTGGTATAAGGCTTATTGGATGAACGCGCATGTGGGGAATATGTTCGTCCAAATTGAAGAGAAGGACGGGCTTTACTATATGACCAGCCGCTTAGAGGCCAAAGGCATGGCGAAGGTCACTAAATATCGAAATGAAACACGGTCCGTGCTGAAGAAAACGGCCGCCGGTTACCAGCCGGTAGAGTTTCATAATAAATCGAATTTACGCAAAAAAACCCGCGCGATTGATCTTTATTACGACGCCAAAGGCCAGCTACTGAAAGAAGCGGTGACACCTGCGGATCATCCCGGAAAACGTCCGCCGGTGGAACTTACGCTTAAAATGAGCGCACTTGACCCGCATACGGTGGTTTTGATTGCGCATCAACAGATCCGGGACGCTGTAAAAGCGGGAAAAAAACAAGAAATCCATTTCCCTATCTATGACGGACGGCGTTTGGGGGATTATAAACTTATTGTTCAAGGCAAAGTCGTTGATGAATTCAATGGCAAAAAACAATCGGCAATCCGCGTGACCCTAAGCCGTGAGGCGGTTGCAGGATTTACGACAGGTGAATTGAAGCGGATGAAAGAAGAAGATCCGGTGATTGATCTTTATTTAAGCGATGATGCGCAGATGCTCCCCATTAAAGCCTATGCCAAAGCGCCAATAGGCCATGCAGTGGCGGTGCTGGAGAGAGAATGCTATGGGATTGACCGGTGTGAAGAAACGCCTGCGAATTATAAAGCAGCGGCATATAATAAGATACGGGATTAATAATACGTTTTCGGGCCGCCTTCACCACCGCTGCCATGCGTATCCACCGCGGTTTGTAGCGAGGTGTGGCGTTCGTTCATCAGGCGGAGATTCATGACCAGTGACTTCACAATCCCTTGCATGAACGGATCAAGCTTATCTAAGCGTTCGCGGAACATATCTTCGGTGAGCACATAGCACCAGGTATCTTTGACGGCTTTGGCGGAAGCAGAGCGTTCGTTGGACTCTAACACCAGCGCCATTTCGCCAATAATCTCATTAAAGCCACGTTTGGCAAGTACAATGGTCTTGCCATTCTTTTCTTTTGTGATTTCCACTTCGCCTTGATTAATGAGGTATACATCACAAGAAGGATCGCCTTCCTTGAAGATATACTCTCCTGGTTTGAATTTCTTGGCTTCGAGGTCGTTTATCATATCACCCTATCTGCTTCGGTAATGAAGCTGTTATCTTGCCTTTATCATACAGAAAACGAGTTGATAAAAAGTGAAGAAGCTAGCTCAGATGGGTAAGGGTCAACGTTACCGCAATGCCGATAGCGATCCCTAGCAGCCAGGGAAACAGCGGGTAACGGGAAACACCCGGAGCACGGCGGTGGCGTTCGCGGACAAGCGTTCGGACAGTTTCCGGATGGAGCCTAAAGCCTTCGCGTGCGGTGGCATAAGCCACATGCTCTAGGGTGGTGACAAGATTAGGGAGTTTTTTAACCGAACGGTAGGCGTCCTTAAGGTAGTTCTTAATTCGTGCTTCGGGGCCCAGATGGTCGATCGCCCATTCTTTGATCCAGGGCTCGGCAAGCTGCCACATATTGATAGTAGGATTCAAAGTAGCGCCTAGGCCTTCGACGAGTACCATCGTTTTTTGGAGTAAAAGCAGCTGCGGCTGGGTTTCCATCGCGAAATCTTGAGTTACCTTAAACAGTTGGGCGAGCAGCCGTGCCACGGAGATTTTTGAGGTGGGAAGGCCGATAATCGGCTCGCCGATCGAGCGGCAGGCTTGGGCAAATAAATCGACTTTTGTATAAGGGGGCACATAGCCGGCTTTAATATGAATTTCAGCTACTTTGAAGTAATCCCGCTCGAGGAATCCTTGCAAGATTTGGGCGACATAGAGCCGGTTCTCGCGATCCAGGCGGCCCATAATACCAAAATCGACCGGCACAAGATTGCCGTCCTTATCCACAAACAGATTGCCCGGATGCATATCCGCATGGAAGAATCCATCACGGTAGGCTTGGTTAAAGAAGGTGAGGGCGAGCTTGTTCGCAAGTCCGGTTAAATCATGTCCGGCGGCAAGGAGTGCCTCTCGATCGTGAATGGGGATGCCATCGGCCCATTCGAGCGTCATCACGCGGCGCGAGGTGCGGTGCCAATCAATGGCGGGCACGCGGATGTGTTTATCCTTCTTCATATTTTCGGCGAGTTCCGACGCAGCTGCGGCTTCAAAACGTAAATCCATCTCGAGCTTCACGCTTTCGGCAAACATCGCAACCACTTCACGAGGTTTTAGCCTTCGGACGGAAGGGACGAAGTGTTCAAGTACGCGCGCAATCCACGCAAAGAAGGCGAGATCTTTTGCGAAGGCTTTCTCAATACGCGGGCGAAGGATTTTAACGGCTACGGTTTTGCCTTCCAGCGTTACAGCCTTATGGACTTGTGCGATGGAAGCGGCGGCAATGGCAGTGCTATCGAAGGAGGAAAACAGCGAGGCAAGCGGAGCTCCCAGTTCCTTTTCAATCCAGGCAATGGCTATATCGCCAGCGAACGGTGGGAGGCGGTCCTGGAGAGTTGCAAGGTCGCGCGCGGCATCTTCGCCAATGACATCGGGGCGTGTGGAAAGCGTTTGCCCCAGTTTGATGAAGCTTGGGCCTAGTTTTTCAAAAGCGCGGGAAAGACGTACGGTCGAAGGAAAAGGTTCGGTCGGTTTATGAAACAGCAACGGAAATGCTCCGTGCCGCGCAAGGACGGTCACAATGCGAAGTAAGCGGAGCGTGTGGGTGAGGGGTTTTAACATGCTTAAATCCGCCAACCCGAATGGATCGCCACGATTCCACCGGAAAGATTCCGGTAGGAGGTTTGGGAGAAACCTGCATCATCAAGCATCTTTTTGAAATTCGCCTGGGTTGGAAAGGTGCGGATGCTTTCGACCAAATATTGGTACGAATCACGATCCCCTGCCACCAGCTGCCCAACACGGGGAATAATTTGGAACGAATAGGCATCGTAAATTGTTGAAAGCAAGGGGTTATTCACATGCGAAAATTCCAGGCACAAAAATCGTCCGCCGGGTTTAAGGACACGGTAAGCTTCGCGCAAGGCCTCTTCGATGCGGGTGACGTTACGAATTCCAAAGGCAATCGTGTAGTAATCATACGTGCTGTCGGGGACGGGCAAGGATTCCGCATTGCCACACACCCATTCGAGACCACTCGCTAAGCCTTTGTCTATTGCACGATTCCGGCCTTCGCCGAGCATGGAAGAGTTGAGGTCGCAGACGGTGACTTCTGTGCCCGTTGCTGCCCCGCCCGTGGCTTTTATAAAGCGAAAGGCGATATCACCCGTTCCGCCGGCCACATCGAGTAATTTACTGCCAGGAGCTGGTGCAAGCGTGCGGATGAGGGTATCTTTCCAGAAATGATGCAGCCCGCCACTCATGAGATCGTTCATGATGTCGTATTTCCGCGCCACGCGTGAGAAAACATCCTTCACTTTGCGTGTTTTCTCTTGAGGACTTACCGAAGTAAATCCGAACGGGACGTGGTTGTCTTCTTGCGGGTGGCTCATGGAGTAATCAGTACATTAGGTTATACTGCTGGTTTTATAGGATATTGGGTTAGATGGCAACGATGGATATCACCGCGGTATCTTTCCTTTGAGCTTGTAAACGTATCCGATGATTTCCGCGACAGCCTGGTAATGCTTCACCGGGATTTCTTGGTCAATTTCCACGCTTTCAAACAGTGCCCGGGCAAGTGGCGGGTTTTCGACAATCGGAATCTTGTGCTCTTTTGCGACTTCCCGGATTTTAAGGGCCACATGGTCCTGGCCTTTGGCCACGCACATCGGGGCTTTCATCACTTTTACGTCATATTTCAGTGCGAGCGCAAAGTGGGTTGGGTTGGTGATAATCACATCGGCGGTAGGAACCGCGGCCATCATACGTTTTTGTGCACGTTCTGCACGAAGCCGTCTAAGCTTGGCTTTGACTTCCGGGTTACCTTCGGACTGCTTAAATTCTTCTTTTAGATCGTGCTTTGACATGCGCAAGGATTTCCGATGCTCAAAACGTTGGTAAATGAAATCCGCAAGCGCAACAAAGAGCATGAGGCACGCGACACCGATCATAATACGTTTGGCCAGCTCCCAGATAAAGGCAAGCAGCCCGGCCATGCTGTAAGTATGGAGGATTTCAAGCGTACCTAAATGGGGAAAGATGGCGATATAGGCAATCACCCCAATAAGCGTGACCTTCACCACCCCTTTAAGGAGTTCGATAAAGGATTTTAATGAAAACATCCGCTTTAAGCCTTTGAGCGGCGAAATCTTTTCAAGTTTGGGGATGAGGGGCTCGGAAGAGGTGACAATCCCGTTTTGCATGAGCGCTCCTGCAAAGGCAGCGACAAGGGTGAGCAAAATAGGTATGGCAATAATGGAGCCGGTACCCACCAGCATATACAATGCTAAAGGACGGATGGAATCCGGGTCAACCGGAATACTGTAAGAATGTTCGATATAGCTTGAGAGATAGAGCGTGGCGTTCCGCATGGCATACGGTGCAATCCACAGGAGCGCAATCGTGAAAGCGAGCAACATCATGAAGCTTGTGACTTCACGGGAGAAGGGAACTTGTCCTTTCTTAAAGGCTTCTTCTAATCGACGGTGGGTGGGTTCCTCCGTCTTCTGGGACTCATCCTGATCGTCATCAGCCATTTATAGCATTCTCCAATTAAGTGTATACGTCGTCGTGCATCGGATTTGTCGATCTGCACGTAGATTGACTACGCTTACGGCCTCCTCACCTTGCGCTCCTGGTCTACACTTAAAGCGAAAATGCTATAACTTACCGTGTAGAGATGGATGAAGGTGCCGCAAATATCCCGATCTGCTCTTGCATATGACCAATATACCATAACATCCCGCCGGATAGCGTAACAGCCATGACAAAAATACTCAAAAGGATCTGCAACGGCATCAGAATGAAAAATACCTGCATGTTTGGCATCACGCGCGACATTAGCCCTGCCGTTAAATATAATAGCAACCCGATCACGATATGAGGAGAGGAAAATTGTAACGCGATCAAAAAGGCATCGGCTAAGGTGGCGGTGGCGGTTTCTGCCATATCTCCAACCGGCAGCTTCGCTCCAGGGGCAAAGACATGATAGCTGTCGCGTAATGCGTAAAGCATCAGATGATGGAAATCGGTAATCATCAATAACGCAACAGCGGTCAGCGCCATGAAGTTACCAATCGTGGTTCCTTGTGATTCGGAGGTGGGATCAAACATCACGGCGGAGGCAAGGCCAGACTGATAGGCAATGATCATCCCGGCCATATGCATGACACTGATGAACATCCGGGTGAGCAGCCCTATAAATGCGCCAATGGTAATTTCTCCTCCCACATCCAAGAAAAGACTGGGTACATCCGAGGGCATTGAAGGCAATACAGGAGTTAAGGTAGGCAATAACACCAAGCTGATAGTAAGGCTTGCAAGCAACCGTACCCGCGGGGGGATATAGGATTCACCGATTCCCGGCATCACCATGATTGCGGTTCCTATCCGGCAGAATACCAGTAGGAACGTATAGATATCGGGGGTGGTGATAGCGTCAAGCGATGTGATCATCACGGAGCATCCGAAATATGCTCAATTTTTTTGCTAAGTTCTTGGGAAAGAGTCATCAACTCATTTCCGATATAAGGAAGCAGTATCATCAATGAAAAGAAAATCGCCAACAGTTTCGGTACGAAAGAAAGCGTCATCTCCTGGATTTGGGTCAAGGCTTGAAAAAGCGAAATCGCAAGACCCACGACGAGCGCAACCAACATGAGTGGGAGGGATATTTTAATCAACACCCACAACGCATTATTGCCAATTTCCAGCAATTCCATCCCTTCCATGGCAATCCTTTTCTACAATGCTGGTTGTTAAATGCCGTTTTCCTGACTTCCGTTGCTCACATACCTTGAAGTACGCTCCGCTCCGGCTTTAAGGAAAAACGGCATTTTCCAACTCAGCCTAGCGAAAAGTATATTTAGATCGTTATATCGGCATCCGGAGGATGTCTTGATACGCACCGATCGCTTTATCACGTATAGCGACAACGGTCTGTAGCGCAATTTCGGCTTCATTAATTTGGGTCACCACTTCGTGTAGCGGTGCTTTGTCAACCAAGGCGGCCGCGGATATTTTTTCTGAGTGACGGAGTGAATTGATACTTTCGCCAACCACGCCTTTAACGATATTAAAAAACTGGGAGTCGTTTAAAGCGGCCGGCGCAGGAGCTAGTCCCATCGCCGCGCTAGAACCTGGATCGGTCAAGCCGGACATTTTGCGTGCATTGCCGTAAGCGGCTGCTGCACTTATAAACGCATCAACTCCTGCTACCATAAAATCCTCTCCTCATTATTTGTCCTATCGTAACATGTCCAGCGTTTGGCGCAACATGGTTTTGCTAACCTCAATTGCGCTGACATTTGCTTCGTAACTTCGTTGTGCTTCTTTTGCATCAACCGTTTCAATCTGGGTTGATACGTTGGGCATTAGCACATAGCCGTTTTGATCCGCAGCGACGTGTGAAGGATCGTACATCATCTTAAACGGACTTTGATCTTCCCCAATGTTTTGTACGCGTACGGTTTCCACTCCGAGTTCGCGATCAAGCACATTCTCAAACGTTATGGTTTTCCGGCGATAAGGCTCAGCGCCAGGGGCGCTGCCCGTGGAATCAACATTGGCGATATTTTGTGCGCTGACTTTCAAACGCTCGGATTGTACCCTCATGCCGGCGGCGGAAATGCGCATCGCTGTTTTAAGGTCTGTCATAGCGAATCGATACCTTTCCTATTTACTGATTACTCGGTTGCACCGCTAACCGCATCATCCCGTGCATTTTTGTATAAAGCTTGGATGCCAGTTGGTAATCGGTGGCGGTTTCGGAAAGCTTTAAGGCCTGTTCTTCGAGTACCACGTTGTTCCCCACCGGAATGGTTTCGCTTGCCTGGCGATCGTCCACGACCTCAAAACGGGTTGGGGTGAAGCCCGATTGCATATGCATGGAGGAGGTGCGGGTCATAGGGAGCTTGTTATAATGCTTAACCATCATGGCATTAAAATCGGCAGGAGGGAGGTCTTTCGCGCGGTAGTCCGGAGTATTGGCATTGGCAATATTTTCCGAGATGACCGCCTCCCTTTCGGCAAGATAGGCCATTTTTCCAGCAGCAGCACCCATGATTGGGCTATTTAAGAACGGCATTGTAGTAACCCTCCAAGTTTCCAGGATATTTTTCTGGTGTTTTGGTTTATCTCCTTATACCTTATTCTACTTTGAAGTAAATTTTTGGTAAATAATTCTACTCAAAGAACCTTCTTTGGGCAGGTTAGATGAAGGACAAAGCAACGTATGCTGTATCTGATGCGGAAAATCGGCCAATCGATTATTGTAAATAATACGATAGAGGTGAAAGTCGTTGAAGTTAAAGGAAAAAGTGTCCGTTTGGGGTTCTCATTTCCCCCCGATGCGAGCGTCCTTCGCAAAGAGGTTTATGATAGTATCCGGGAAGAAAATATTGCCGCTTCGCAATCTGAAGGTATTGACGATATGATGAGTATGCTACAAGACTTGAAAAGTAAGGATATTAATAAAAAATAGCGTTTGGTGTATTTTTGATATTGACAGGAAACCGAAATATGCTATGCTCCCCCTAGCTCCTGGTTACTTTCGTTCCCTTTGCATTCCTTAATACATCTCCCTTGTTTAAGTGTGCAGCCAGGAGCACCGTTTCCTCCTCTGTCCCGATTTCTCCCCCTGACTCTCGCTTTATGATTCGTTACTTCCTTCTGGAATATAGTAGGGTTCTCTGCTATGATCTGATCGATCATCCAACCTATAGAGCCTTAACGATTATGCGTCATTCCCTGTTTGCCTCCATCCGTTACTATGTTGCAGCTGCCGTATTTTCCCTTGTGGGAGCAGCTCCCATTGTGCCTGCTCATGCATTGCTTAATGTGGATATCACCCGCGGAAATGCGGAGCCGTTACCTATTGCTATTACGGATTTTTCGGGCCGAGAGAATGACCGGGCCATCGGGGAAGATATCGCCCGGGTTGTACGTGCGGATTTGGAGCGCTCAGGCCTCTTCCGTCCGATCGATCGTCAGGCATTTATCGAAGAAATTACTTCCAATGAACAAGTGCCCCAATTTGCCAGCTGGCGCCAAATCAATGCGGATGGCCTCGTGACAGGGATGGTTAAAAGCGAGGGCGGGAAGCTTCAGGTGGCATTCCGCTTGTGGGATGTGTATTCCGAAAAACAAATCGGAGCCATGACCTATAATACCGATCCTGCTAATTGGCGCCGGATTGCCCATATGGTGGCGGATCAGATTTATCAACGCCTCACTGGGGAAGAAGGGTATTTCGATACACGGATTGTGTATATTGCGGAAAGTGGTGCGAAAAATAAGCGGATCAAACGCTTAGCGATTATGGACCAAGATGGTGAGAACCATCAGTTCCTAACCGATGGAAGCGATTTGGTGCTGACCCCTCGTTTCTCTCCTGCGATGCAGGAAGTAATCTACATGGCGTATCATGGTAGAAAACCGCGGGTATATATACGCAACTTAGAAACCGGTAAAGATCGTTTATTGGGTAACTTCCCGGGCATGTCCTTTGCACCACGCTTCTCGCCGAAAGGGCGTAAAGCGGTGATGTCGGTATCACTTGATGGGAACAGCGAGATTTTTGAATTGGATCTCACCACGGGCGAAAAACGTCGTCTGACGAATGATCCGGCGATTGATACGTCTCCGTCATTTGCTCCGGATGAGAAGCAGATTGTGTTTAACTCTGACCGTGGCGGCAGCCAGCAGATTTATGTGATGGATGCAAGCGGTGGGAATGTACACCGGATCAGCTTTGGCGATGGAAAATACGGGACTCCTGTATGGTCACCGCGTGGCGATCTGATTGCGTTTACAAAGATATACCAAGGCAAATTCTATATTGGGGTCATGCGTCCTGATGGTTCTGGCGAGCGCCTGCTCACCGAGAGCTACTTGGATGAAGGCCCGACCTGGTCGCCCAATGGCCGTGTGATTATGTTTACACGCGAAAGTGCTCCAGGATGGGGTGGAGATGGCCGTTCACGCCTCTTCTCGGTGGACTTGACGGGCTATAACGAGCGCGAAATGGTTACGCCGCTGGAAGCCTCGGATCCTGCTTGGTCACCGCTTCGGAAATAATGAGAGCTAATGCTCACTGTATCTTAAACGCTCCTGCCATAAATTCCTGTGGCGGGAGCGTTTGCTTTAAAGGAACTGCTGGGTAAGCACAACGTGTTCTAGGGGGCATTCTTTGCATAGCCGGATCTATCTCGTATTGCGGTGAACGGACTTATACGCCAACAGCAATAGATTCCCGCCTACGCGGGAATTATTATATTTATTGAATCTCTAAAAAGAAATAGTTAGGCCTTCTTCGCGCGTCGTGTAAGCATGCTCTTAAGCTCGCTTAAGTGATAGACCTTCAGCCCGAAGATACTCACAATATAGGTTCCAAAACCCGCAGAGACGAGGATCAGCAAGGCACCCACGCGTTCGGTTCTGGATTCTCCACCGAAATAAGGGTTGAGCACCGTCTGGCAGGCATAAAGTATGCAGCCCATCAGGATTGAGGAAATAATAATCCGAACGGTCCGGAAACGTAACTCTGCATCGGAGGCAAAATAACTGCGCTGTCTTAAACCGCGCCATAGGAGAAGCGCATTTACCCAGGCCGCGATGCTGGTGCCAATTGCAATACCTGTGTGGTGGAAAGGATAGACTAAAGCGATATTGAGTACCGTATTGATGACCAAGCAGGAGACTGCAATTTTTACCGGGGTTTTGGTATTGCCATGCGCAAAGAAGCCAGGAAGGAGCACCTTTGCTAATACGAAGGCGGGTAATCCTAGTGTATACGCAAACAGTGCTTGGTAGGCGCCATATGCGTCAGCGGTCGTAAAAGCGCCGTGATTAAAGAGTACGGTAACAATAGGAAGTCCTGATACCATCAGCGCTACAGCAGCCGGGAGTGTGAAGAACAGGCTGAATTCCATTGCACGGTTTTGAGTGTGGATGGCATCGTGGATGCGGTCTTCGCGGAAGGCCTTAGAGAGGCTAGGCAGCATCGCGGTGCCCATCGCGGTGCCGATAATGGCAAGCGGGAACTGGGTGATGCGATCCGCGTAATAAAGAAGCGATACGGCGCTTGGGATAAGCGTTGCGACCAAGGTTCCAATCAGCAGGTTAATCTGCGTTACGCCTGCGCCCATGATGCCAGGAATCATGCGTTTAAGAAGTTTTTTCACATCCGGGGTCAATGCGGGCTTGCGGAAATATAAGAAAACATCCGCGCGTATGCAGGCAATCACCATCCAGATTAATTGGGTGACCCCGCCGACCGCGACACCCCAGGCAAGTGCCTCGGCAGGAGTTTCGGTATAGGCATTGAGCCAAAAGGCAGTACAGATCATCGAGAGATTCAGGAATATCGGTGCCATGGCAGCGGCAGAAAAGCGCTCAATGCTGTTTAAAACCCCAGAGAGCAGTGATACGAGGGTAATGAAGAGGAGATAGGGGAAGGTAATCCTCGAGAGTTCAACCGCCATGTTAAATTGCTCAGGATTGTCTGTGAAGCCCGGTGCGATCAGATACATTGCCCACGGCATTGCGATTTGCATAAAGACGGTAAATGTTACGAGCACGAGCAGCATGACGATCAACACTTGCTCGGCGAAACGTTTGGCGGAATCAATACCTTCTGCGGAAAGTTTTCCTGCAAATAAGGGAACGAATGCAGCATTAAACGCACCTTCGGCAAAGAGACTGCGGAAAAGATTGGGCAAGCGGAATGCAACAAAGAACGCATCGGCAATCGGGCCGGTTCCCAAGGTGGTCGCGATTACCATATCCCGCACGAAGCCTACTACCCGTGAGAAGAGGGTAAATACCCCCACAGTGACAGCGGATTTAACAAGGGTCGAGCGCTTTTGTTCCATGGTGGAATCCTTTTGAATACGAAATCAGGGGGATCATACGCGTTTTGAAAAGAGTGTACCAGAGGGAAATGATAGCACTGGATTGCTTAAGCAAAATACGATAGGGTGCAAACCTTAATAGTAACCTATTCTTTCACAAGACGAATGCCTTCTCACTCTTCATCTCCTCTTCATCTGTTTTGCTTTGGGCTTGGGTATTCGGCGCTAACCCTGGCGCGGACGCTGCTCGAAGAAGGCATGGAAGTCTCCGGTACGGCGCGGAGCGAAGAAAAATGCCGCGCGCTTGCCCATGAAGGCATATGCAGCTATGTTTTTCCGATGCCTTCTATCCTTCCGCCAGGACAATCGATTCCGATGGAACAATTGCATCTTTCGGATTCGCTGGAACTCGCAACACATCTGCTGATTTCCATTCCACCGGATGAAGAGCGGGGCGATATCGTACTATGGCATTATGAAAAATATCTCAAGCATATGCACCATTTGGAATGGGTGGGGTATCTTTCGACCACAGGTGTGTATGGCGATCATCAAGGCGCGTGGGTGACGGAAACAACGCCTGTCAATCCACCAGACGGTAGACTTAAGCGCCGTGTAGAAGCGGAGCAAGCATGGCTTGCGACCGGGTTGCCGGTGCATATCTTCCGGCTTTCTGGGATTTATGGGCCGGGTCGTTCGATCATAGATCAGTTGCAAGCGGGGACGGCACATCGGATTGATAAGCCGGGGCAAGTCTTCTCACGCATTCATGTGGAGGATATTGCGCGGATTCTGTTGGCATCCATGGACGCACCGCAGCCCGGAAGTATTTATAACTGCGCGGATGATTGCCCGGAGGCGCAGGCAACCGTGGTGGAATATGCAGCCTCGTTGTTGGGAATAAATCCGCCGCCGCTGGTGCCGTTTGAAGAGGCAGAACTTTCCCCAATGGCGCGGAGCTTTTATGCGAATAACCGTCGGGTGTCGAATAAGAAAATCAAAGAAGAATTGGGCGTAAAGTTGAAGTACCCGGATTATAAGGCGGGGCTAAAGGCCATCTACTCGCCACGATAGACGGCAACATTGTTTTCCGTTTCATGAAGCCTCATCTCATAGAGCAAGCCTTTCGGGAGTGCGGGTTCCAGCCACTTCCAGAATACGACGACCATATTTTCGGTGGTGGGATTCACAGTATCAAACGGCTGTACGTCGAGATTCATATGCCGATGGTCCACGCGCTCCAAAATAACTTCTTCGATGATGCGCTTTACTTCCGTGAGATCCATCAAGATGCCCGTGCGTGCATCTACAGGGCCGCGTAATGTTACTTCGAGGGTATAATTATGCCCATGCCCATTCGTACGGTTGCATTTCCCAAACAACGCACGGTTTTCTTCATCGTTTAGTTGAAGGCTGTGCAAGCGATGCGATGCGCTAAACGTGGCACGGCGGGTAATATACACAATCGGCGCGTTGGGTTTCATGTTAGTTCCCATTCGTATACATAGGGATTGTCGAGCCATTCATCACCGCTGATTGCTCATTATCGCAGAGGAACACGACCATTTTGGCGATATCGTCTGGAACGGTAGAAGTATGGAGTGTGGGTGCGGCTTTGTGCAGCATCGGCGTATCGACAGCGCCCGGAGCGATGCAATTGACGCGCACGCCCAAAGGCTTTCCTTCCACGGCCAAAGCTTCAGTCATGCCTGCAATCGCGAATTTGGTGGTGGTATAGGCAGAGAAACCAGGGAATTTATCCGTTCCTGGGATTCCCGCAAGTGAGCTAATATTCACAATCGTGCCGCCGGCCTTCGTTTGCTTTGCTTCTTCAAACAAGCTGCGAGCGCAGAGCATCGCACCGCGGACATTAATAGCCCATTGTGTATCCCATGCGGAAATCGGGAGATCAAGAAATGGTGCTACTTCAATCACCGCCGCGTTATTCACCAGTATCGAGACATGACCAAAGGTGTCGCGCGCAAAAGCAAATAAACGTTTTACTTCTTTTTCTTGAGAAATATCTGCCGCGCAGGCTTCGATTTTGCCATGCATGGAAGGGTTGGTTACGGATTTAACTGTATGTGCAAGGGCAGAAGCGGTTCTTCCGGCAATGACGACTTTTGCACCGCGTTCCACCAGAAGCACAGCGGTGGCGGCGCCGATTCCTCGGCCTCCGCCAGTCACAATTGCTACCTTACCGTGAAGTCCTGGCATAGTTAAAACGCCGCTTCGAGCTCATCTGCATCCGCAGATTCTTTTTCTTTGGCATTGCTGCTTTCAGGGCTTGAAGACGATTTCAACAGCGTGCGGAGTTTCTTTTCGATCTCTTCGGCAACCGCAGTATTGTCACGCAAATATTGCTTCACGTTCTCGCGGCCCTGGCCAATACGGATATCGTTGTAAGAGAACCAGCTTCCTGCTTTCTCGATGATATTGGCTTTCACGCCAAGATCAATCAGCTCACCCGTTTTGGAAATCCCTTCGCCATACATGATATCGAATTCGGCTTGGCGGAACGGTGGAGCCACTTTGTTTTTCACCACTTTCACTCGGGTTTGGTTACCCACCACTTCTTCTTTGTCTTTAATGGAGCTGATTTTGCGGATATCTAAACGCACAGACGCATAGAATTTCAGCGCATTACCGCCGGTCGTGGTTTCGGGATTACCGAACATCACGCCGATTTTCATACGGATCTGGTTGATGAAGATCACCATGCAATTTGAACGTGAAACCGACGCGGTAAGTTTACGAAGTGCTTGGCTCATCAAGCGCGCCTGAAGGCCCATATGGGAATCGCCCATTTCGCCTTCAATTTCTGCGCGCGGTGTGAGCGCTGCAACGGAGTCAACCACCAGCACGTCAATTGCGCCGGAACGCACGAGTGTGTCCGCAATTTCGAGTGCCTGTTCACCGGTGTCTGGCTGTGACACGACGAGGTTATCGATATCTACTCCTAATTTCTTTGCGTAAGCAGGATCCAGTGCGTGCTCCGCATCAACGAATGCGCAAGCGCCGCCTTTTTTTTGTGCTTCCGCAACAACGTGCAACGTCAATGTGGTTTTACCTGAGCTTTCTGGACCAAAAATTTCGATGATACGACCGCGTGGCAAACCGCCCACGCCTAACGCTATATCGAGTCCGAGAGATCCGGTTGATACGGAATCGATATCAACGGCTTTATGCTGGCCAAGCTTCATGACAGAGCCTTTACCAAAGGCTTTTTCAATTTGGCTTAAGGCGGTATCTAACGCTTTTTGTTTGCTTTCTGTCATGTAATGCTCCTTCCGTTCATTTTTTTAGTGGAAGGTTATTTTATGCACCGCTTCGTGTACAAATGCAAGGACTACATCACCTCGCCAACCTCAAGCACGTCTTTCACTTTGACTGCGAGTTGCTTGAGTGTGAAGGGTTTGGGCAAGAAATTAAAATTACGTTCCGTGCCGTAGGTCATACCAAACGCATCTTCCGCGTAACCCGACATAAAAATCACTTTAATGCTTGGGTAAAGTTTTGCTACTTCTTCAATCATCGCAGGGCCATTCATACCGGGCATCACCACGTCGGTAACGATGAGATCAACCTCATCGCCGCGCTGTTTCATAATATCGAGAGCGGTTTCCCCATCTTCTGCTTCGAGTACGGTATAGCCCTTGCCGGTTAAGGCTTGGGCGCTGAAGGTGCGCACCGGTGCTTCATCTTCGACCAGCAGGATGGTTCCATGACCTGTTAAATCGGCGGTACTTTTTTCGGCAGATTCTTTTTCTTTCGTCTGACGCGATTGGACTTCTGCTGCGCTTGCGCGTTTCAGGAAAATGCTAAACTTCGTGCCTTTTCCTTCCTGGCTCGCGACGTAAATATAGCCGCCTGTTTGGTTCACGATTCCATAGACGGTCGAAAGGCCCAAGCCCGTGCCGGAACCTAAGGCTTTGGTAGTGAAGAATGGTTCAAAGATACGGTTGATTTGATCCCGAGGAATACCGCAGCCGTTATCGATCACATCAATCTGGACATAATCGCCAGGTACAATGCCTTCATCTTGCGCAGGTGCGATCATGTCTTTCGCAAGGGAAGCTTCATTTTCAATGGTAGAATTGGCGGTTTGAATGATCAGCGAACCGCCATCGGTCATTGCATCGCGCGCATTCACGGCAAGGTTAATGATCACTTGCTCGAACTGTCCTTGGTCTACCTTTATCGAGGCAACGTCGCGCCCGTGTTTCATATTGAGTTCGATATTTTCGCCAATTAAACGACGAATGAGGTTGGTGAGTTCTGCCAGTACATCGGTGACGTTAATAATCTCCGGCTGCAACGTTTGTTTGCGCGAGAAAGCCAATAACTGCCGTACTAAATTCGCCGCGCGCGCAGAGTTTTGTTTAATTTGCATGATTTCGGCAAAGGATTGATCCCCTGCCGGATGGCGTAACAAGAGAAGATCGCAAAAGCCGGTAATCGCGGTCAACAAGTTGTTGAAATCGTGCGCAATACCTCCGGCTAATTGTCCGACTGCTTGCATTTTCTGCGAATGGACGAAGCGTAGTTCGAGGTTTTTATGTTCGGTGGTGTCAATCAGATGGCCGATCAGTGCAATCTGTTGCAATGTGTCGTTTTCAATTGTGATAGAGAGCGGGCTAAAATGGAGTAGCGCTGCGACATCCTTGCCGCCGGCGGTGATTTCTATATCGCAAGGTTTTGGAGTGTTCGTGCCGCTTTGCGCTGCTTCCAATGCCGCTTGCAGCAAGTGTTTTACGGTATCCTGATGCTCGGCTTTGACGACTTCTAAAATGCTCCAGCTTTTGGATTCTTGCCCTGTTTTCCCGGTGAGGCTAGAAAACGCTTGGTTTACGCGGGCGATATTTCCGGCATTGTCAAATAAGGCAACGGGAATGGGAGAGGATTCCAGGAATGTGTACCATCCTTCATCAAGAATATTGCCGGAGATAGTGTGAGACGGTGCTGCTGTTGTCGGGACGGTCGGCGTGATAATACCTAAGATGCGCATGCTTCCGTCCGCATCTTCCAGCGGGTAATGCTGTGCAAAAAACGCAGAAGGCTTGCCGGCAAGCGTTGCCATTCCAGACCAGGTAAGCGCGTCTTTGCCTGAAAGTGGAGCGGCCGTTGTGGGAGAAAGAGTATCCTGGATGCGGGCATTCGAGGTGAGCAGTGTATCGCTGGTTGTTCCGCAGAGTTCGGCAAAGCTGCGATTTGTAAAAATGAATGCGCCATCGCTCTCCGCAAGGTAACAAGCTGTATCCAAATGATCCAGGAGCGCATAGGCCGATTGTGTGCCCTTACCTCCTTCCACCGCGCGTACCGAAAAATATCCTTCAGGCCGTTCGAGTGGCTCAACGTGGAGATATACATCCACATGGGACGTAACAGGAGAAGAAGTGCGGTCCGAGTTTTCAAGCTCACGCGCTTCTGTTTCAGCAACATTCAGGTTAAAGGGCACAACGAGGGACTTATGCTTGGCAAGGGCTTCGACCAGCCGGTCTTTGTCTTCGACAGTCAAGCCACCGCTTTCGAGCAGCGGGTTAATGCCACGAAGTCCACGGCGGCGGAATTGGGAAAAAATATTGTTATAGGCTTGGTCGGAATAAACGCGGCTCCCATCTTTTCGGACAATCAGGCAAAATAACGTGCCGGATCGTGCGGCAGACGCGAAGATAGCATTCTGGAATTCAACGCCGGTGATGACTTTGTTTTTCTGGATGTAAAAATAAATATTTGCAAAGGCAAGAAGTGCAAAAAGCACTCCGGTTGCCATCAGGACGAGGTCTTCGTAGGGAGGCATGAACGTCACAATCGCCGCAACCACACCAAAAGCAGAAATATAGGCAAGTAGAATTACCCAAGGCGGAACCCCATAGCGGCGTTTCACGAATCCTGCCTTATCGTACAGGAAACTTTCCGGATTGATGTATCGCTCAAGGAACATTTATGTGTTCTTCCCTTATCTTTCCGTTTTCACGGCATCTGACAGTAGAAAATTACCCCGGGAATAGCAAGTGATTTGTCGGAAAGTGCATGGTTCTTCATTGTCGTAACTTTTATGTAACTAAGTCCAAGTACAAATAATGGTGGCGGCACTTACTTTGACCTAAGCACTTGCCTCTGGTGATTGTCCTTGATATCTCGTATGCTTTCGTGCGTATACGAACCTCTTACGCATCGTTATGGATTCCTCACGCTCTCTTGTTCATGTGCTTCTGCCAACCGGCGTGGATACGGCTTTTACGTATCTTGTGCCGGAAGGGATGGTGTTAGCGCGTGGGGATATGGTGGTTGTACCCTTTGGGCGGCGACGTTTAAAAGGAGTGGTGTGGGATACGGCATCCCAGGCCGTTGCCTGTGATCCTGCTAAGCTCAAATCCGTTGAAAGCCGAATTCCGATTCCGCCACTATCGGCTGCGCTGCTGGATTTTATCGGCTGGCTTGCTTCTTATACGCTGTCCCCGCTGGGGCTTGTCTTAAAGATGGTCATGAGTGTGCCCGATGCGTTAGAGCCACCTGCGCCAGAAAAAATGTACCGCTTGGTGGAGCCTTTGCCGGCGGAAATGCGTTTAACGCCTGCCCGTCAAACGGTGATTGATGCGCTAAAAACTTCTTCTCCTCGAAACCTGACCGAGCTTCAAGAGGAAAGCGGAGCCAGTGCTGCTGTGATACAGGGATTGGTAAAAACGGGTATCCTTGAGGTCTTTTGGCAGGAGGCGCTATTAAGCGATCCTGTGGTTTCCTTTCTTCCACCCAATGTCCCTACGCTTTCCTCCGATCAGGAACAAGCGGTATCCGTACTCTTAGCGCAGCAGCAGAAGCCCGGTTTTGCCGTGACATTGCTTGATGGTGTTACGGGATCGGGCAAGACGGAAGTCTATTTTGCGGTGATCGAAGAAGTCCTAAAACGTAACGAAGGGCAGGTGCTAATTTTGCTGCCTGAGATTGTCTTGACCGCGCAGCTCTTGGAACGCTTTACCCGGCGCTTCGGGTTTACGCCAGCGCTCTGGCATTCGGAAGTGAGCCGGGCGGTGAAACGCGATACCTGGAAAGGGGTGGCGTCGGGTAAGGTCCGACTGGTGGTGGGCGCACGTTCCGGCCTGTTCCTTCCGTTTAAAAAGTTGTCGCTGATGGTAATTGATGAAGAGCACGAATCTGCCTTCAAGCAGGAAGAGGGAGTGATTTATCATGCCCGGGATATGGCCGTGGTGCGCGCCATGAAAGAACAGATCCCGATTATCCTGGCTTCGGCAACACCTTCGCTTGAGACGCTCGCGAATGTGGCCTCACACCGCTATGGACGTGTGCATCTGCCATCACGCCATGGAGAGGCGGTGATGCCAGAAATTCAGGTGGTGGATATGCGCAACGAGTGGATCGAAGCACAGACCTTTGTGTCGCCAACCTTACGCAAAGCCATAACCGAGACGTTGAGCGCAGGCAAGCAGGCGATGCTGTTCTTGAATAGACGAGGTTATGCGCCATTGACCTTGTGCCGTGGTTGTGGGCATCGGTTGGAATGCCCAGATTGTTCGTCGTGGCTCGTGGAGCATCGGAAGAAACATCAGCAGCCTGTGCTGCAATGCCATCATTGTGGGTATCATCGCGGAATACCCGACTTGTGCCCTGGCTGTGGTGCGGATAAGGAGCTGCTAATCCCTTGCGGGCCAGGGGTAGAGAGGGTGGCGGAAGAGGTGGCTGCCTTTTTACCGGAGGCCAGAATCTCGCTTATGACCAGCGATACGATCTCAACGGCAGCGAAAGCGGTGGAGTTGATCGGGGCAATTACGTCAGGGCAAACGAATGTAATTATCGGTACGCAAATGATGGCCAAAGGGCACCATTTCCCGAACCTCACATTGGTGGGGGTGGTGGATGCGGATCTAGGACTGGTGGGTGGAGATCCGCGAGCGGCAGAGAGGACCTACCAGCTGCTTCATCAGGTGTCGGGTCGGGCAGGGCGTGAAGCGGATCCGGGGAAAGTGATCTTACAAAGCTATATGCCGGATAATGCGGTACTCCAGGCGCTCCAGGATACCACACCAGCGGGGCGGGATGCCTTCATGGCACAAGAGATGGAAAGCCGAAAAATGGCTGAAATAGCCCCTTTTGGCCGGATGGCTGCGGTGGTGATATCCGGTAAAAACGAGGCAGAAGTCGTAACGGCCGCCAAATTGTTAGCTAAAAGTGGAAGTACACTGTCCGAT
This sequence comes from Rickettsiales bacterium, assembly GCA_021156175.1. Taxonomy (GTDB): domain Bacteria; phylum Pseudomonadota; class Alphaproteobacteria; order Rickettsiales; family JAJNBL01; genus JAJNBL01. Next base: position 185,265 of record JAJNBL010000002.1, on the reverse strand, counting down.
GTGCAACTTTACGGCCCAGCACCGGCGCCAATTTACCAATTACGCGGAAATTTTCGTTACCGGTTGTTATTCAAAGCGAAACGTGAGTTTCCAATTCAAAAAGCCCTTCATTGGGTAATCCACGGTGTCCCATTACCCTCTTCGACCCGCCTCAAGGTGGATATTGATCCCTATAATTTTCTCTAAAATCATTAAAAATCAATATGTTGCAGTGCAATAAGTTTGACTTTCTAAGGTTAATATGTTAGCATGTTAATTGTGAAACGTTAAAGAGGAGGCTCTACAATGAAAGTAGGTAACTTAAATATGAAGGATCTTGGTAGTCTAGTGATTACTGGTATTCTATTATTCGTCGGAATTGCTGTGGTAATTCATTTCATTTCACCACTCCTAATTACAGCAGGCTTGATTACAGTAAAACTCACATTAACAGATACGATACTGTTCTTAGTATTATTAGTGATGGTGACGAAGACGACCTAATCTATTGTAGTATAACGTTATAAAATTACTATGGGCGCTCCCTTAAAAAAGGGGCGCCTTTTTGTTCAATATGTTAGACCAGCTCTCCTCTACGTTCCCGTTCTCCTTCGCGATAAAAAAGGCGCTGACTACCTCCCGCGGATGTTTTTGCATCCGTCGGCATACCACCCTTTGTAAATTACTGTTTGACAAGCACAGCATTCTTTTTTACACTCCCTCGGCGTTCTGGGAACGAGAATGATTCTCATTAACATAGAAATACAAGGAAAAACGGTATGATTCTTCATTTAATCCGTGAAAGTAAATATGTGGTATCTGCAGTAGTAACGGCAGGCGTGGTGCTTGTTGCAAGCCAAGCAGCTTTTGCACAAGTGCAAACTAGAGCTGCGGCTACGGTGGGTTCCAAAACCGCTCCGGCGACTGCTACTGCTCCTGCGCTGACCCCGGAAGAAGAGGCGGCTAAAAAAGAATTGGAAGCTCAAAAAGCTGCTGCTGCGGCAGGTACAAAGAAGAGATAGTGCTGCTACGGCAGGATTTTAGGTGCTAGTTAACTAGGGGCTAACAGCCCTATTTTTAACTAGCACTTCTTTTAACGTCACGAATGATTCTTATTTACAGTTTGTGGCCGAATAACTAACCAAGGATTTAGAGAGAGATCATGATTTCAGATTTTAGCAAAAAAAACGTACGCATTACCTCTTCTGTCGTGATGGCAGGGCTGTTGGTAACGGTAAGCCAAGGTGCTTTTGCACAAGGCGCGCCGAATGCACCAAAGCATGCGCAAGTCCAGTCTCCTTTGTCCGGTGAGGCAGTGTTTGAGTTGCAAACTGAGCATGGTTATGACTCTGATAATGCGAATAATGAACGCAATAACACCTTTGGCCGCATGGAAGTTGCGCCGAAACTCGCTTTGAGCGAAATGGTGTCAGTGGATGGGGTATTGGTGTTTGAACCAGTACAAGGCCCGGATACGCCAGGCGAGAGCACTTTCATGGAAAATGAAGGCGCATTTATAGAAGAATTGAAAGTGAATGTGGGTTCTGGTCCATGGAACGTATTTGCCGGTAAATTCAACCCAGGTTATGGTAGTGCTTGGGATTACGGTCGTGGTATTTGGGGTGAAGATTTCGCGGAAGATTATGAAATCACCGAGAAATTGGGCTTCGGTGGTTCGTATGCGCTAGATGGCGGTAATACCGGTATCCATACCGTAACCGGAAGCACGTTCTTTGCCGATACGACCTATCTTTCCCGTTCGGCGATTACCGGACGTGGCGATGTAGATCACCGCGATGGTGGCGCAAGCAATACCCAAGATTTTTCTTCTTTCGTGATTCAAGTGGAAGGCGAGAAAGTGGCGGGTATAGAGAACCTTTTCTATAAACTCGCTTATCGTGATTTAGCGGTGGATAAATACACTGCAGGTGGCGATGACGAACAAGGGATTCTCGCAAACGTAAATTACATCATGCCGATCTCTGAGCGTGTTTCGACCGATACGTTGGTGGAATATACGAATATCCATAATTTCGGCGGTATGCTCGATGATTATGAATATTTCACAGCAAGCTTAGTGACCACAATTGATGAGCGTTGGAACGTGACGGCGGGCTATACACTCCGTCAAGTCGATTATGACCTGGGCGGTGATGATAAGGACCACCTCTTCCAATTGACTGGTGGTTATGATTTTGGAAACGGCCTTGCACTCGATGCTGGTTGGAGAAGTACGGAAGAAGCGGGTGTGGATACGGGTAGCTTAGGTGCACTCGCGCGTTACACCTATAGCTTCTAATCTGACCACGGGTATTGTTTTATAGAGAAGGAAATGCCTCTTAAGATAAGGGGGGGCATTTCCTTGTTTTAGAATAGAAGAAAAAAAGGGTATATTATGCCAAAGTTTCGTCGATCTGCATTGGTTGTTTTGCCATTAGGTATTGTTGCACTTTCCTCTGCGGCGGTGTTTGCTGCCTCTACTAAAACTAAAACGGCCCCTGCCGCTGTGGCAGAAGAGGCGGCTGTGCCGGCTGCGGCTATTGATTCTAAGTTGGTGCTCTCTTCGTATGTGGAGCTTGTGTACCGCAACTATAAAGATGCTTATGACGATGCCGTGGCGCTAGATAAGGCGATTGATAAATTCCTGGCCCAGCCAACGGATTTGACGCTCAAAGCAGCCAAAGAAGCGTGGCTCAAGGCGCGTGAATCGTATGGTCAAACCGAAGCTTTCCGTTTCTATGAAGGTCCGATCGATTTTGTGAATCAAGCACAAGGCACCGAAGGTCCGGAAGGATTCTTAAACGCATGGCCGCTGAATGAAGCCTATATCGATTATGTGCAAGGGAACCTGAAGGCGGGCATTATCAACGAAGTGCCGCCCAAGCCAATTACGAAAAAGCGTTTGATCGAACGTAACCAGGCAGAAGATGAGGCCGATGTGGCAACGGGGTACCATGCGATTGAGTTCCTTTTGTGGGGACAAGATCTTTCATCTGATACGCCAGGCACTCGTCCAATTGCAGATTATATTACCAAAGCGCCTGCTAATATCACCGCAGTAGAACGTCGTCGCACGTACCTTAAAACGGTAGCAGATTTGTTGGTGGATGATCTGAAATTCTTGGTTGATAGCTGGGAGCCAGGAAAAGATAATTACGCGCGCCAATGGGCAGGTGGGAATGATAATGAGCATCTTTCGCAGATGCTCACAGGTATTGCGACATTGAGCGGGTTTGAGCTCGCCTCTGAGCGCATGGGAACATCTCTGGATTCTGGTGATCAGGAAGATGAGCATTCGTGCTTCTCGGACAATACCCATAACGACTTTATCTATAATGCGAAGGGTATAGCGAACGTCTATTTCGGGCAGTATCGTGACTATAAAGGGAAAGCGAGTTTGGATGCGCTCTTGGCTGCTAAAGACAAAAAGCTTGCGGCTCAAGTTGCAAAACAGCTTAAAGAAACCGAACGGTTGATGGCTGCAATTCCTTTTCCGATTGATCGTGAAGTGTTATCGACTCCTAAGGGCAGTAAGGGCCGCGAAGCGATGGAAAAAGCAGTTGCGTCGCTGCAGAAACAAGCTGATCTTTTCAAAAAAGCCGGCGAAGTGTTGGGTTTGAAAGTAGAAGTGGTGAGCGAGTAGTTTGGAGGAGGGGGTTCGAGAGAACTCCCTCTTTTTTTACAACACCTTAGATTAATTTATTGTCGTATGTTCTTTTCCCGTTCCCGTTATTTTCTTCTGTCCGCATGCCTTGCACTCAGTACCCATGAGGCATTGGCTGCATCCTCAATTCCAGAAACGGTGCTTGCAAGCCCGCTATCCGGAGGGGAAACGACAGTCCACAATACTTCGCGTGATGCCTTTGCGAAACCTGCGGCAAACTTAGAGACAACACAGCTTCGAGATTTTACCTTCGGCAACAAGATGTTCAATACCAACTGGGTCGTAGCACCCGCATCGGTGAGCACATTGGATGGCCTGGGGCCCACCTTTAACCGAGTTTCTTGTTCCGGCTGCCATTTTAAAGACGGACGCGGCCATCCGCCGCTGCAAACAGGGGATGTGATGCAATCGATGCTCATGCGCTTGAGCGTTCCTGGCTTGGGGGCAGATGGCGGGCCTAAGCCGCATCCTGTGTATGGTGACCAATTAAATGATAAGGCAATTTTGGGCGTACCGGCAGAAGGGAAGGCAACAATCCTCTATAAAGAAGTGCCGGGCACCTATCCGGATGGGACGAAATATAGCTTGCGGAAGCCTGAATATGTGTTCAGCGCCATGGGACTTGGGGAGCTCGGCAAGGATACGCTTTTTTCGCCGCGCGTTGCGCCTGCGGTGTTCGGCTTAGGCCTGCTTGAGGCCATTCCGGATGAAACCTTGATGGGGTGGGAAGATCCGGATGATAAGGATAAAGACGAGATTTCTGGGCGTATCAACCATGTCTGGGATGCGATATCCAAGAAAAAAGCCATAGGCCGTTTTGGCTGGAAAGCCAATGTGGCGAGCATCAAACACCAGGATGCTGGAGCGGCGCAAGGGGATATTGGCATTACGACCAGCGTATTCCCTAAGGAGAATTGCCCTAAAGCCCAGGAAGCCTGTAATAAGGCTATCAATGGCGGAACACCGGAAATGTCGGATGAGCAGCTCAAGAAACTGACCTTCTATATACAAACATTGGCAGTACCCGCCCGCAGGAATGTGAATGATCCTATGGTGCAAAAAGGTGCAAAGCTCTTTGAAGAGGCGCGCTGCACTTCATGCCATAAGCCGCAAGCCTTTACCGGTAAGCATCCGGTGAAGCAAGTGTCTGAGCAGCATATCCAGCCGTTTACAGACTTGCTCCTCCACGATATGGGCAAAGAATTGGCGGATAACCGTCCAGATTATGAAGCGACCGGAAGTGAGTGGAGGACAGCGCCGCTTTGGGGCCTAGGGCTTATTAAGACCGTCAATAAGCATACAATGCTGCTGCATGATGGCCGCGCCCGCAACGTGGAAGAAGCGATTCTCTGGCATGGCGGAGAGGCAGAGGCGGCTAAGCAAGCGTTCCGGACGATGGATAAAAAAGACAGGGAAGCTTTGATTGCATTTCTGGATTCCTTGTAAGCCTGGGGTTCTGGTAGATTTTTTCACACTCTGAGCCAAGTTTTCCTGGAATTTCTTTTTGTGATGTGGTATAGCTCAAGCCCGAGCAGAACACGCTCATCTGCGCCTCCCTGGATTCCAGAGAAGCAGCACATCTAAGCATTATGATAAAGCAATAACCGGTTCAATCACCTCAAGAAAATTGAGGTATGCAGGAGTGTATTTACTATGTCTTCTAACAGCGGCAAGGTGCTCAGCCTTATTAAAGAGCACGATATTCAGTTCGTGGATTTCCGTTTTACAGACCCTAAAGGGAAATGGCAGCACACGGCTTATGCCGCTGACCAGGTAGATGATGACCTGTTAAGTGAAGGTATCATGTTTGATGGTTCTTCGATCGCAGGATGGAAAGCGATCAATGAATCCGACATGATCTTGCGCCCGGATTGCGACACGGCATTTATTGACCCATTTGCAGCACAGCCGACCCTGATCGTATTCTGCGATGTGGCAGAGCCAAGCACCGGTGAAGGTTATAAACGTGACCCACGTACGACGGCTCGTTTGGCAGAAGAATATCTTAAATATACCGGATTCGGCGATACCGCCTATTTCGGTCCAGAACTCGAGTTCTTCGTATTCGATGACGTACGTTTCCGCGTAGGCATGAACGGCAGTTTTGTGCAGCTCGATTCGGATGAAGGTCCTTACAACACGGATCGCGTATATGAAGCGGGTAACACCGGTCATCGTCCAGGCGTAAAAGGGGGATATTTCCCAGTTCAGCCTGTTGACTCATTGAGCGATATGCGCGCGGAAATGCTGACGCTTCTTCGTCAAGTGGGCATGAAAGCGATTCTCCATCACCACGAAGTGGCGGCAAGCCAGTGCGAATTGGGTGTTGGGTTTGATACGCTCGTGAAAACAGCGGATAACATCCAGAAATACAAATACGTTGTGCACAACGTTGCGCATGCTTATGGCAAGTCTGCAACCTTTATGCCAAAACCAATTTTGGGCGACAACGGTTCTGGGATGCACACGCATCAATCAATCTGGAAAGCGGGCAAGCCTCTCTTCGCAGGTAATGGCTATGCAGACCTTTCTGAAATGGCGCTCTATTACATTGGCGGTATCATTAAGCACGCACGTGCCTTGAATGCTTTCACCAACCCAAGCACCAACAGTTACAAACGATTGATTCCAGGGTATGAAGCGCCGGTATTGTTGGCGTATTCTTCCCGTAACCGCTCGGCGTCGATTCGTATTCCATATGTTGCGTCTCCGAAAGGTAAACGGATTGAAGCACGCTTCCCAGATCCAACGGCGAACCCATACTATTCATGTGCATCACTACTGATGGCAGGTCTGGATGGGATTGAAAATAAAATCCACCCAGGTGAAGCTATGGATAAAAACCTCTATGACCTTCCACCAGAAGAACTCAAAGAGGTTCCTACCGTGGCACCAACCTTGCGTGCGGCATTAGAAGCGCTGGATAAAGACCGTGCATTCCTCAAGAAAGGGAATGTATTCACGGATGACCAGATTGATTCGTATATTGCACTGAAAATGACGGAAATAGAAGAGTGGGAGAATACTCCTCACCCTGTCGAATTCAAAATGTATTACAGCTGCTAGATTTTACTATCGCTTGTTGCGAAGGCTGGATTTTCTGACTTCCGATGCTCATGTACCCAAAAGTACACTGCGCTTCGGCTTCAGAAAACCCAACCTTCTCACTGGCGCGCTAGCGAATCTAACCCGCAACATAACTGATATAAAAAAGCCGCTCTCCTTGAGAGCGGCTTTTTATTGAACGGAAATCAGGGCGATATCCATGATAATCACTTCATTCTCAGGCAGGGTGATGTTCTCGCCGAGGCCATAGCCTTCATGTTGCCAACGGAAGGTGAGTGACGGTGGGATAATAAGAGTGCGTTCTGCGCCCGCATGCATGCCCATTATTCCATATTCCAAGCCTGCCATGACATCACCCCTTCCGAGTTTAATGGGCAGAGGGGTATCGCTGTCGTTTCGTGTCTCAATGACCGAGCCATCGACCCGTTTAAGGGTGTAACGGAAGCTGACTTTGCTCCCACAACGTGCGGCTTCACCAATTCCGAAGGTTTTATCGAAGGACTGAATTCCCGAAAGATCCAGCGTTTCATTGGGAGTGACGCTTTCCAGATCCACCTCGTAAATGTTTACAGGCCCTGAGGGCGTGGAGGTCATGGGCTTCAAAATCCTTAGGCTTTCGCCCGCATGCATCCCGATCATGGAGGCGATGACGGGAGAGGGTAGAGGGCTTTCGGTAAGTGGTTCATTGTGCGGTGCGCCTTTTGCTCTCGTATCCTCGGTAATGCGTCCATCAGGGAGAATGAGGCGGTAATGGTAGGTGGCGCGATGGCCACACAGCAGTGCCGGGCCGGTGCCTTGGTTGAGCGTAAAGGTCTTTAATTTTTCTTCCCCAATCCCTTCTACCTTCCCCTGCCGGACGAGTTGTTGATGGATTTCGCCTTCAACGATAGGTGATACAAGCCGATGAAGGGTTTTTCCCACGAAGGATTCGTCTTTTTTCTCTAGGCGGAATTGATAAGGTGACCCCGGTTCTTTTTGGGGGAGGGGAGCGGCAGGAGGATGGGGTGCAGATGGGGTTTCTGCTTTTTCTAAAGGTGTTTCTGCTGGTTTTAGGGGGGGGGTATCGTGTGCTGGCTGTGACGTTTCGGTGTGCGTTTGTGGAGGCGTCGGTTCAGGAGCAGGGGTAGTTTTGCGTTGGCTAGCCGAGAACGCGATGACTCCAATAATGCCAATGACGGCCCATTTTAACCAAGGAGATTTCATAGCTGCCTAATTTAAATAGCGTTGAGGTTTCACTATACGCAAAGCCTCTAAGGAAAGCAAAATGTTATCTTCCCCGATCCCGCTTCACAAGCACATAAAAGGCCCCATCGCCACCATGTTTGCGATGGGCTGGGACGAATGCAAGCACGATGCGACGCAGCTGTGGACCATTTAGCCATTCAGGTAGGCGAGCGCGTAAAATTCCGCTGCCTTCCTTTCCTTTGCCGGTAATAACGAGCAGGCAGCGTTTCCCTTGGGCATAGGCGCTCTCGATGGCGGTGCTCAGTGTAGCATAAGCTTCGTCTTGCGAAAGGCCGTGCAGGTCGATGCGCCGGTCAATGGGATACGTCCCTTTGGTGAGCTTCGTGAGGGTAGGAGTATCAACACCCGTAATATGGTCGGGAGTAAGTTCCCTCATAGGCGTTGCGGTAGGAGCGGAGGTATTTCCGCGTCCAAATAAATTGGCAATGGCGCGCGAAAAATCAAAACGTGGGGCAGAAGATTCTGCTTTGTTTTGAGGAGCCGGCGGTGTTGGCTTTGGCGCTTGTTTATCGCGCTTACGAAACGGGGTGATCGTCTTGGCGACCTCTTCCCACAGGCTTTTATCTTCAGGGGAAATAGGAGGTTTTTTGGCCATTCAGATGCTCACAATATTGAATGGCCAGAAACCCAGGTAATATACTAGCTGTTCTTTTCCGACTTTTTATAACGTCTTTTAGGCGCAGCATCAGCTACGTCAGAATCTGTTGTAGGTTTTGGCAAGAGGATGGTGTAACGCCCTTCCTGCTTCATTTGTCCCGCATACCATTCTGGGCCATCGCCTGCGCCAAAGAATACGTCGCCGCGTACGCCGCCTTTAATGGCTCCGCCAGTATCTTGTGCGATCAGCAAACGCTTATAAGAAGGAGGGGCGGATTCGCCTTCCTTCGCAGGCAATGTGGTTTCAAGCCACAATGGTGCACCATAAGGAATGTGACGTTTATCGACCGCAAGTGAGCGCTCAGTGGTGAGTGGAACGCCTTGTGCGCCAATCGGGCCATCGTCTCCTTTGATTTTGTGAAAGAAGACATAAGACGGGTTGCGGTTCATGATGGTAACGGCTTCCGAAGGATGATCGCGCAGCCACGTTTTAATGACTTGTGCGGACATGGTGCTTTTGTCGACGCCATGTTCTTCAATTAGAATTTTACCAATGGCGGTGTAATCATGTCCGTTGGTGCCGGCGTAACCCACGCGCAATACCGAGCCATCCGGCAAATAGACACGGCCAGAGCCTTGGATATGCAAGAAGAATGCGCCTACCGGATCATCGACATACGCAAGCGGCTTCGCTTTTTTGCCAAGCTCGCCGGCTTCGATTTTTGCACGGTCTGGCATTGGTTTTAGCCAGCCTTTATCGTTGATCCCCACCAGTGCGGTATCACGCGGATAATCGACAAAGTCGCGTAAGTTGATTTTTACGGTGCCTTTGGGAAGCTTATACAATGCGGTTTGGTAAGGGCCTTCTTGGGTAAGGCTGCCCTTAAGTTCAATTTCATGATAGCCGGTGAATAAGCCTTTCGGGTTACCATTAACGGTTACGGAATAGGGGATAAAATTTTCTTCAAAGAAACGGCGTGCAAGTGCCGTATTGGAAGGATTATCAATCGCTTTGGCTTTTTTGCATGCGACTTTCCATTCTTTGCCAGTGCCGGCTTCAGGGAAAGACGCAAAAGATTGATCCGATGGGAGTTTGGAAAACGCAGTGCAGGAGCGTAAAAAGGCTTGCAGTGCTTCGGCTTGGTTATCGTCTTGCCAGCCACTCAAATTTTCAAACGGTACGCGATCGTAACTGATTTTTTCCTCAACCGCTTCGCGCTTACATGAGCCAAGGACAGCGAGTGATGAGAGGAGCAGGGCTCCTACGAATTGTTTGCGGCCAAAAGTAGAAATTGATAGCGTGTGCATGGTCGTTCCCTCCATTATATAGATGCAAAATCTATATAGCGCCGGTTGCAACCAATGTCCAGTTAGGATTCGGAGATGTCACGTTGCGGTTGAACGTCCAGGTATCCCGAATTTTATTCGTTGCAGAAGGATTACCGGAAACGACTTCGCCTGCGCGGTTGCGTACAGCGCTCATCTGTTCAGAGACAAACGAAACGGTGATGGAGGCTTCTTTGCCTTCCATGGTTGCAGACGTAATTTCGGTGGAGAGAATCGAAACCAGCGTGGTCTGAAGTGTTTCGCCGTGAAGTTCGCGCGTTTTGATATCATCTGCGAAATGGCGGTACATTTCTTTGCTCAAAAGTCCCTCGAGCGTTTTGGTATCGCCAGCAGCAAAGGCTTTGATAATCATATCGAAAGCGAACTGTGCGCCTTCCATGAACTCGCTGATACGAAATTGCGTATCTTTTTGCATGATCATCTGGATGTTGGTTTTGATAGGATCAGGTAGTTTATCGAGCATTTCCTGGTCGCGGGTAAGGTCCACATAGGCAGGCTCATCCGCCGTTCCAGGCGTACGAGGGCGAAGCTCCACTACATTGGCTTCCTCGGAAGGTGTATAAGGGCGTAAAGGAGTACGGGGGGTGATGTCCTCATCGCTATGCTGTCCTAAAATACTCCTCAATTTGAAGAATATTACGGCTGCAATGGCCGCGAAGAACAGAATACCAAACCAATCCTCTTGCATGTGCGATAATCCTGTAAAAATATGCGTTGGTAACTACTCTATAGGAACCTGCCTTTCAAGTAAATCGGTTTCAGGTGGGGGTATGCGTGGAAAGAGTATATTTTGATAATTATAGAAATATCATTGACATTTTCCTTTATTTTTAGTATAATCCCGCCGTTTGAAAGGGCCTAAGAAAGCGGAAAATAGGAAATAACCGCATGTTAATACTGAGAAATTTAGGTATTATGGCCTGCTTTCTTCTTAGTGCTTGTGGTGCGCTTTATGGGGAAGAGAACCGTTATGGCATGTTCACCCCGATGCCGACCTGGATGCGGAACCTGCCCAAAGGGGATGATAGTTTTAGCAAAGGATTCCGGGACGGGTGCTACCATTTCATGGGGCAAAATGGCCAGGGGATGCTGAGGCTCTATGATTCCTCCCCCAACCCGCTTGCGGTCTACGATCGCCTTTATCAGCAAGGCTATGATAATGGGGATCGGTATTGTAGTGCGTATGTATTTAAGGCTACTATCCTATAGGAAATCTCTATGCCGTGCTGCAAATCGAATTTTACTGCGCTTCGATGCTCACGTACTGTAAAGTACGCTCCGCTTCGATGCTCGCAAAATCCCATTTTCGCTGACGGCCTAGCCCATTTCAGAACGGTTGGCTGCACGATATTGGTACTCCTTCTGCTTAGTCTCACAGCCTGTACGGGGCAGAACCATACGCTCGACCTAACGAAGCCGGTGAGCTTGGATATGAACCCACCCGAAGGCCCTGAAAACTACCAGAAAGGCTGGAGCGATGGGTGTGAATCCAGTGTGGCGGCGACAAATACCAATTTACAGCTTTTCTTGAAAACCCACCGTTATACGTTGGATACTGTACGTTGGCAGAAAGATTGGCTTTATCGAAAAGCGTGGGGATATGGTTATCAGCATTGTGGGTTTTCGCTTAGAGCCATGTCGCGTTATAACTTATAAAAGGCTTTCAATGCGTAACATATTTCTATGTACGCTTTTCCTCTCTCTGGCTGCCTGTCAGAATGTGCCTGTCTGGCAATATGAGATGTTTCAGAAGCCGCCGGGCAATCGGATGTATCATGCGGATTATGTGAAAGGGTGGCAGGATGGGTGCGAATCCGGTGCGCAATCCGCCGCAAACCACCTATTCCGTTTTAAATACAAATACCGTCAGGATTGGCGGATGCTCGATAACCAGCAATATGTTTCCGGCTGGGAAGCGGCGTATAGTCATTGCCGGAAATATATCTACCAGCATAATATGGAGACTTTAGGCAACTAATTTCCAAATCGCTCGCCGGTCATGCCGGTGATATCTATATCCGGTTTTTTCCCATCAATAAGATCCGCAACGATTTTCGAAGAACCGCAGGCGAGCGTCCAGCCAAGTGAGCCTTGGCCGGTGTTAAAGAATAGATTGTCGTAACGGCTTTCTCCTAACACGGGCGCGCCATCGGGGGTCGAAGAACGTAAGCATGCCCAGGAGGTGAGTTTGGAGAAGTCGCCTGCATCCGGGAAGGTTTCTTTAACGGCTTGGATGATCGAGTTGATCCGGCTTTGGCGTACTTTCGGGTTATGGCCAGCCAGTTCCGCAGTTCCTGCGATACGGAGGATATTGCCTAAGCGGCTGTAAACAATCTTCCGTGCTTGGTCCGTTATGCCGATGCTCGGCGCGTCTTTATGGTCATCGACCGGGATCGAAATACTATAACCTTTGAGCGGATAAATGGGGACGTTTATCCCCGCACTTTGTAGCACCAGTGGGCTGTATGAACCTAAGGCAACAACATAAGCATCCGCCTGGAGCACGCCATCATTCGTCACCACGCCCGTGATTTTATCACCTTCATGGGTAAGCCCATAAATAGCGGTATTATACTTAAATGTGACTTTCGTATGAGTGCGCTCAGCAGCCATCGCCAGGCCTTGGGTAAAGAGGCAGACATCGCCCGTTTTATCAATGGGGAAAATAATTCCGCCCGCTAAGCGTTCGGCGGTTTTTCCTCTAAAAGCAGGTTCCCGTGCGATGCATTCGGCGGCAGAGAGAACGGTATAATCACAGCCTAAGCTCTTTTTGAATTCAGCTTCTTGGATGGCGCCAGCCAGTTCGCGCTCTTTCTCGAAAATATGCAAAATGCCTTTATCCTGGTAATGGAAATCAATCCCAGTCTCACTCAAAAGATTATCCATGCATTGGCGGCTATAAAGCGCAAGCCTTAAGACGTTGAGGGTGCCCATGCGGTTTTTTTCATGGGTACATTGGGCAAGGAATTGTGCTGCCCACATCCAGGATTTCAACGAAAACGGATCGGTAAAGGAAAGCGGAGAATTTTTATCCAAAAGCCATTTTGGGAGCTTCTTCCACACCACCGGATGTGCCCAAGGTTCGGCATGGCTGTAGCTTAACTGGCCGCCATTGGCAAAGCTGGTTTCCTGCGCGCTTTCGGAGTTTCGTTCCACTACCGTAACCTCATGCCCCGCCTTTGCGAGATAATAAGCGGTGGTTACACCGATAACACCTGATCCAAGTACGAGAATTCGCATTGTGTTTTCACCTGTTTTTGGCTACGATAGTGCGACAGCATGTAATGCTGTGTGAATATATACCTAATTTGAGGTAGGGGATCATACAGAAACGCGCTCGAAAAATATAGCGTTTTGTAGAGTTGATTATGAATAATACTGCAGACACAAAACCCGCTGCGACGGTGGCAAATGTACTTGGGACTGCTGGCCTGGATCAGGCCAAAGATAGGCTCGCCCGTGCGATGGCGCGCATGGAGACGGCTGCCAAGCAACGCGTTACGCTTGCAGAATCAAGAGCTACCCAAGCCGAAGCGAAGGCCACAGAGGCATTGGCGCGTGCTGCAATCGCCGAAAAAGCGCGAGAAGAGCTGCTTGCTAAGTCGGCTTCCCAGAATCAAACCGTTATTTCTGCTGAGCTTGTCCGGGCACTCCAGGAAGAAATTACTCAGCTTAAAACGCGAATTGGGGTCTTAAACCAGACCCAAGAACAGCAAATGCAGGCCTATGAGGAACTCGAGGCAGCCAGTGAGCTTGCCATCGATACGCTTGATATGACCATTGACGAACTGATAAATATTCGCGGAGACCGTGCCGATGCCGACCGTTGAGGTGACCTTAAAGGGTAAATCCTATCCTATTGCCTGCGCTGCTGGGGAAGAAGAGCGCCTTGAGGCGCTTGCCCAAATCCTGGCGGATCGCGTAGATTTACTGGCAGCTGACCTGCCACGGGCGGGGGATTTTACGCTGCTTTTAATGGCGGCTTTGATGTGTGAAGATGAGCGTCAGGAAGCACGTACCGACCTTGTGAATCTTCGCCAAACCGCGGCGAAAGCTACGGCTCAGGCGGCCACTCAAACGACCCACGATCAGGCCATCCAGAAGAAATTTGAGCAGCAAGCAGCGGAACAGGCCAATAAATCGCTCTGCCAGGCCATCGAAGGTATCGCCGATTACGTGGAAAAGGTTGCAAATAGTCTAGAATCTGTCTAAAGTAGTCGATGGTTCTGCCCGACGCGTGGGGCTTCTCGTATCTCTTGAGCCAATACATTCCCAACGGGAGCTGTCCCTGGCAACGCCGTGGTGTTGTTACATGGTTCCCACCTGTACATGCAGGTCTCTGGGATCACAAGCTAACGGTCGGGCGGGCCATATTTAAGTGCTACCAAGCTGCAAATGCGAAATTTTCTATGCTCCTCGTGTCACGTACTTTGGTGTACGTTTATTCCGGTGCTCGAAAACTTCACATTTTCGCTTTGGTATCATCTTAAATCTCAAGAAAACTATGAAAGCCTTCTAAATGACACAGCCTCCTTCCTTGGTTGACGACCCCAAACGCCCCTTACGGGAAGAATTCTTTGCCATTCGTGCACACATTACAACAAAACAAGCGCATGCAGCAGCAACAGCGATCGTGAAAGGATTCCTTGCGGCTCCGATATTGCCGGAACAGGCTTGTATTGCAGGATATATGCCCATGGGCAGTGAGTTTGATATCCTGCCGCTGATGGAAAAGCTGAGCAGTGCAGGCTATGATACAGCATTACCGAAAATCGAAAAGCAACACGCGCCGCTGATTTTTCATCGCTGGCATCCGGGCGAACCGTTGGTATTGTGTAAGTTTCATGTGCTAAAAGAACCCGCAGCCACTGCAGAGCAAGTGATTCCGGATATCGTTCTGGTTCCGCTTCTTGCCTTTGATAACAAAGGCGGGAGGTTGGGGTTCGGCGGAGGATATTACGATCGGACAATACGAGCGCTTCGTGCGCTAAATCCAACAGTGCAATGTATTGGGATCGGGTATGTGTGCCAGGAGGCGAATGGCATTTTGCCTCAGGAAGCAACCGATGAAAAGTTAGATGGGATTATGACCGAAACGGGGTATATTCCGGTGAAAGCGAAGTAGGGCCCTCACGGTCTTGTTGTAACAGATCCCGGCACGCGCTTACGCTGGCCGGGATGACAATTTTTAAGGACACCATGCGATTATTATTTTGTGGAGATATTGTAGGCCGCTCCGGCCGGGATGTGGTGTGCGAGAAAGTGCCTCAGTTGCGGCGGGATTTGCGGCTCGATTTTGTAATTGCGAGTGGCGATAATCCGGCGAATGGATTTGGTATTACAAAGGATATCTGCGAAGATCTTACGGCCAAAGGTGTGGATGTGATTACGGGTGGTGACCATGTGTGGGACCATTCGGAAGCTGAGCGCTTTATCGGAAGTTACCATGCGCTGCTTAGGCCGCACAATTATCCAGAACATAATCCAGGAACGGGTGCCAGGGTTTATACGAACGCGGCAGGGCGCAAGCTCCTCGTGCTCCATTTGCAGGGGCAATCCTTTATGAAGTATCATTTGGATGATCCATTTAGTTGCGCGGATGAGGTGCTGAAGTTTCATAAAATGGGTGCAAATATCGAAGCGATTCTGGTGGACTTCCATGCAGAAGCAACGGCTGAGAAAATGGGCCTAGGGGCTTATCTGGATGGACGGGTTTCGTGCGTAGTCGGGAGTCATACGCATGTGCCAACGGCGGATACCATGATTCTGCCGGGAGGTACGGCATATCAGACCGATGCCGGGATGTGCGGCGATTATAATTCCGTGATTGGGTTCTCCAAAGAAATATCGCTCAAAATCATGCGTGCGAAACGCAAAATCCATGAGCGAATGGTCCCTGCTCAAGGCGAAGGGACGCTCTGTGGGACGTTTGTAGAAACGGATGATAAAACCGGATTGGCTAAGCGGATTGAGCCTGTAAGAGTGGGCGGTAGGCTTGCGCAAGCACTTCCAGTATGCTAGATACGAATTGGTAATAAAGACAACAATGAGGTAACTCATGGCAGGACATTCGCAGTTTGCCAATATTAAACACCGCAAAGGCGCGCAAGATCAAAAACGTGCCAAGCTTTTTACGAAAATCGCACGGGAAATTATCGTGGCGGTAAAATCCTCCAATGGGCAAACCGATCCGGCTTATAACCCGCGTCTTCGCGCGGCTATTATCATGGCGCGCAAAGAGAATATGCCCAATGACCGCATCAATGGCTCGATTAAAAAAGGTGCGGGAACGGATTCCATGGATAACTATGAAGAGATTCGTTATGAGGGTTATGGCCCGGGCGGGGTTGCGATGATTATCGAAGCGATGACCGATAACCGGAACCGTACGGCATCGGAAGTGCGTTCGCTTTTCACTAAGCATGGCGGGAATTTGGGCGAGTCTGGCAGCGTAGCATTCATGTTTGATAAAGTCGGGCTGATTCACTATTTGGCAGAAGCGGCAAGCCCAGATGCGATGTTTGAAGCGGCGCTCGAAGCCGGTGCAAATGATTGCAGTTCGGATGAACATGGCCATACGATTGTTTGCGCCCCAGAGAGTTTCCATGAAGTGAAAGATGCGCTTGTGACTAAATTTGGTGAACCCGAATCCGGCCGCCTTTCCTGGAAGCCGAATATTATGACACCGGTCGATGAAGAAACAGCGAAAAGCAATATCAAACTGGTCGATGCGCTCGAAGATAATGACGATGTGCAGTTTGTTGTGCCAAATTATGATATACCCGATGCGATAGCAGAGAAACTACTCTCTGAGTAAATTCTACTATGCCTGGCTGCAAACGCGAAATTTTCTGCGCTCCTCATGTCACGTACCTTAATGTACGCTCATTTCGGTACTCAAAAACTTTACGTTTTCGCTGACGGTCTAGCGAATTTTAAAGAAAGTAAAAAGAAGGGAGGGGGATGTGCGTATTTTAGGTCTTGATCCCGGCCTTCGCCATACCGGTTGGGGTGTGATTATTTCTGAGGGTTCCAGGCTCATTCATGTGGCCAGTGGAACCATTTCCCCGCCGTCTTCAACCGATCTTCCTTTAGCTAAGCGGCTTGTGCCTCTGTATGAGCAATTGCAGGCGGTTATTGCGCTTCATCGTCCGGATGTGGCTGCGGTGGAAGAGACGTTCGTCAATGACAATGCCCAGACATCGCTTAAACTTGGCCATGCGCGAGGGACAGTATTGCTGGCAGCAGCACTTGCAGGGTTAGAAGTCCATGAATATGCGCCACGGCTTGTTAAAAAAGCGGTTGTGGGTGTGGGCAAGGCCGAAAAACAACAGGTGGCGATGATGGTCAAATGCCTGCTTCCTTCCTCAAGTCCTGACTCTCCGGATGCGGCCGATGCGCTGGCGGTGGCGATTTGCCATAGTAGCCATAGCGCGTTTCACTTTGCGCTAGCATAACCACCAGGTGAATTTCATAAACAAAAGTCCAGCTGTAAGTCTCTGGTATACATAAGATTGCAAAAATCCAGTTAATATGTTATACAGTTTGCTGTAGGCAACAGGCGCACCAACAGAAAGAGTAATCACCATGGCAACATTACAAGAAGCAGTCGATATCCTTAAAGATAACCAGATTACCGAAGAGGAGCGCCTGGCAAAAATTACGGCTGCGCTTAATGAAACGCCTGATCTTGTACTTAAGAAAACCTCCAAAGGGGTTACACTTCTCCATTTTGCTGCGCGGCATGCGAAGAATAAAGTGATAGATGTGATTGTGGAAAAAATCAAAGCGGTACAACCTGGAGACTATAAAGCAAAATTAGAGACAAAAGCGGGAAATATGGGAGGGACGCCGATGCATTGGGCTGCAGGTTCAAATAATAATGAAGCGCTTATTAGCCTAAAAATGCATGGTGCAAATATAGAAGCATCCGATAACAAAGGAAAAAAACCGATACATTATGCAGCAGGCTACGGAAAAGTGGATGTAATTAATTTACTTAAAACGCTGGGAGCAAAGTTAGATTCCAGAGATAACAAAGATGCAACAGCCCTTCATACCGCGGCTGAGAATGGGCAGGTGAAGGCCGTTTCTTTACTTATCAATAAAGGGGTTTCCCCTGATGCGGCAAATATTTACGGACAAACCGCGCTGCATAAGGCGGTTTTTAGAAATAGTAATGAAGTGATTGAGGTTTTTACACAGCAACCAAATGGTAAGGCAGGTGTTTTCTCCCGAGATGCGAACAATCAATCTCCGCTCCATATGGCGGAGGCTGCAAATTATGGTGAAGCCGTTACGTTACTCCAAAAGGCTGGATTTGAGTATTTAAACAGTTTATTGGAAAATTATGCGCCAGCATACATAGAAAGCATCAGGCCTTATTTTGAAAACATTTCAAATTTGGTAACGCAAACAGATAAGGATGGCAATACTCTTTTGCACTTAGCGGTACGTTATAAATGGATCGAGCTTATTCCACTACTTATAAATCAAGGCGCAGATATAAAGGCAAAGAATTCTGAGGGAGCTACAGCATTGCACGCCGCCGTTTTTTCTAGAAATACGCAAGGGGCCGAAACTCTCTTAAAAGCAGGTGCAGATAAGAATGCAATATTGAGAGAAGAAAAGTCAGTTCTTGCAAAAGTAAATGAAACAGGCACACCAGGAGCATCAATCAAGGCAACATTCAAAGAAGCTATCGCTATCATTCAAGATAAGAATATTACTGAGGAGGAACGCCTGGCGAAAATTACGGCTGCGCTTGATGAAACGCCTGATCTTGTAAACCAAAAAGCTCTAAAAGGGGTTACACTTCTCCATTTTGCTGCCAAATATGCTAAACCACCTGTGATTAATGCGATTGTGGAAAAAATCAAAGCGGTACAACCGGATGATTATATAGCAAAAATAGAGGCAAAAGCGGGAAATATGGGAGGGACGCCGGTGCATTGGGCTGCAGGTTCAAATAATAATGAAGCGCTTATTAGCCTAAAAATGCATGGTGCAAACATAGAAGCATCCGATAACAAAGGAAAAAAACCGATACATTATGCAGCAGGTTATGGACATGTGGATATAATCGAGCTACTTAAAAATATAGGAGCAAAGATAGATTCCCGGGATAATAAAGGTGCAACAGCCCTTCATACCGCGGCTGAAAATGGACGGGCTAATGCCGTTTTTATGCTTAGATATGAACGGGCAAATGAAAATAAAGGGTTTTTGCAAGAGGCGGTAAATATTAAAAAGCAATTTGCACTTCATAGGGCCGCATTTAGAAGTAACATTAAGGTGATTACGTTACTTATAGAGACAAGCAATCTTATGATTAGAACCCTCCCCGATGTGAACAATCAAACCCCGCTTGATATAGCTGAGACTGCAAATGCTGGTGAAGTCGTTACGTTACTTAAAGAGGCTGAGTTCAGGAATTTAAGCCGTTTATTGAAATATCATAAGCCAGGATCTATAGAAACTATCGGACGATATTTTCAAGGCATCTCAAAATTCGTAACGCAAACAGATGGGGATGGTGCGACTCTTTTGCACTTTGCGGCACATTATGGATGTAATGAGCTTATACCAGTAATTATAAATCAAGGCGCAGACATAGAAGCAAAGGATTTTGAGGGAGCTACAGTATTGCATGTTGCTGTTTCTTCTGGAAATTTGCAAGGGGTCGAAGCTCTCTTGAAGGCAGGAGCAAATAGAAACACAAAAGATTTCAAAGGCAAAACACCATTGGATTATGCTTCGGAGAATGTAAAGGCTCAAATGCGGGAAATTTTTAGAAATACGAAGGCAGCGGAAATTACAGCCCCAAACTTCTAGCCTAGCTCCCCTTTTCTTTTATGCAAAATTAATTCCTTTAACCCTTCGGTTTACTAAAATTTATGGTTTCTCGCCTATAGTGGAGCGTAAGGAAAAGTATCTTGCGCCAGGCATGTAGTCTTAAGCGCCTGTTTCCTTAAGCTATAACCACGTAGGTGACATTATGGCGAAAGCCATCCGTATGCCCAGCAAACTTGCCGCACTGCTTGGCAAGTATAGTCTAAAGTCCGAGGCCATCCTCGGCGTGGATATCTCTCCGCATTATGTCCGGATAGGGCAAATGGCGCTGGAGCATGGAGCTCCTGGCCTTAAAATGCTCGCATCTTCCTGCATGGAATCGATGTATACCAAGAATGATGTCATTAGCAATATGGATGCCTATGTGGCTGAGCTGCGCGGCCTTATTGCGGAAGGGGAAATCAAAACCAAATATGCTGCGGTAGCGCTTCCGGTAGGCGGATCAATTATTCGCACCGCGACCATTCCTTCCATGTCCGAAAGCGATATCGACCAGGCCTCACATATGGGTGGATTCTGGGAGAATACGCTGGGTTTGGGTGAGAATTTAAGTAGCTTTTCGTCCTTCTATCATATCTTAAGCAAAGATACCGAATATAACACAATGGACGTGCTCTTCTGTGCTACTCCGCAGCAAGAGCTTGGGATTTATACCGAAATCGTGAAGCGGGCAGGGTTAATTCCCGTGGTGGCGGATACGCGCTGCTTTGCGCTTTACAGTGCATTTATCGCGAATAGTCCGAAAACAAAAGAGCCCATTCTGTTTATCGAATTTGGACCGGACGATAACTATGTATTTATCGCCGAGCACAACAAGTTCACATTGCAGGATATTTTTATTGGGAATGACGATAAGGCCCTGCTGCTTGCCGAAGATATTGATGATGTGGCGGTGGGCACATTTGTACAAAATTATTCGGAACAATTACGTCAGATTATTTCCGCCTATGACAGTACTGCGATGGAGGGAAAACGCATCCGGCGGATTTATGTCTCCTCCACGCTTCCGCTCCATGTGAATAACCCGTCTGCTTCGCCGCTGATCGTGCGGTTTGTCGCTAAAATGCGGGAAATAATGGAAGGGTACAATATCGAGGAATGTAATTTCTGTGACCATACGTGGGTGCCGGAACGTTTTGCCCCAACCGTAAACGCTGAGGGCAAGCTTTCTGCCTGGGCACTGACCATTGGGATGGGCCTGCATAAGCTTGATGCGTTTGACGTTTTTAACCGTGACGAAAAGCGGTTGCTGCATATCAACCTGATGCCGGATGTTATGCCATATAAAAAGGCGGAACGGATTCGGATTGGTTCAACTGCCGTGATGGCGGGTGTGATGGTGGCAGGAGTGGGGATGTTTGTGCTCTCCTTCATTGGACAGGCGCTCCATAAAAGCCAAATCATGGAAAAATTGGCGAAAATGAGCCAAGTAGAAAAGCTTTATAAAAAGGAAGAAGAGGAGCTTAAGGAGCTTAAAACCGTGAGCGGGAAGCTCCAGGAACTTGATACGATTCGTAAAACCCTACCTTCCAACCAGAAGCTGCTGGTGGCGGTGTATCTCTATGTAAGCGACGTGATCCCGATGGGTGTGTGGATTAAGGAAATGAGCTTTACCGCCCCTACGCGGATTGAGATTATTGGGAATTCCGTGGACGACCAGAGTATTCTCGAATTTGTGAAACTGCTCAACAGCACGACACTCTTTTCCAAAATTTCGCTCATGACGATGGAAGCAGTGAAGCCGGAGAATGAAGCATCAAAACGTGCAGGGCTTCTTAAGCAATTTACCTTAACCGGTCAAGTGAATATCAAAGCGGTAATTACGGAAGAAAAAGATGAGGAGGAGGATTCGGCAACGCCAGAAAATACCACTTCCGTCATGCCTGAAATTCCTATGGAACCGGTTGCCGTTCCAACACAAGAACCTGCACCAACGATTGAGCCTCCTGTTGAGGAAGAAAAAGCCCCGCAAATGCCTCAGCCAGTGAAAGAAGAAAAGAGAGAAACGCCGCCAGCGGCTCCGGCGAGGGTGCCATCGGACGAACATTCCGTTGTCGCACCGGAAGGCGAGACGGTAACCTTATCCGTAGAAACCCTCTGGATCGATAGTAATGACGAAGCATCGTTCTTGTATGGGCAAGTCGATAGCATGGCCATGGAAGGAAGTCCACGCGATACAGCATCTCCATTGGTGAGCGCGGTTGCGACCTTTGCAAATAGAATGGAAGAAGTCCGTACGCGCTTAAGCGCAGAAAAACCGGTGCCTGTGGCGGCTGTACCATTCCCGCAAGAAATAATGATATCCGAACGTCCTGTGTCGACGATTTCAGAAGAAGCAGAGGTAGCGTTGGCCTCTACGCCGCTTTCCTTGACACATGTGGAAGTGATTGAAGAACCACAACCACCGAAACATATCGCTTCGCCTTTGCATCATCCGATCCAGGTGGTATTCAAGCCATCTCTGCCGGATGCGTTCATCAAAATGAAAACCATGTCAGCGATACCGGTGCTAAGAAGCTCGTTATCCTATGTTGTGCATCCGGCAGAAATACTTCCGCGCGATATGGAAGAGGAGGTTGGGGCGATGGCATATCTTCCTGTTGCAGAGCAAGGGGCAACCTATGTGACTCCGGTGGAATCCAGTGTGAATGGCGAGGGAGGTGACGATTCGTTTGAGAAAGTACGTAAGTTAGTAGAAGGGCTTTCATGGCAAAGACAGCAGGCCTTGCCGGAGAAAAATGCGAAAATCCATGCACCTTCCGTGACGACGGAGATTCTCGGCGAACTTGTACCAGAGTTGCCTCACGCACCCATCGTAACAGAATCGGAAGGGCCTTTACCTCAGTATCAAAAAAATGAGGAAGTTCCCCCTCTTTCCTATAACAGAACATTCTACGAAATTGAGGCAGATAATCCTTCGCTTTTGGTAGAAGAGAATGCCCAAGGAGGGGTGCATGACAGTTAAGCTGAGCATGGATATCAATGTGTTGCTGAACGGCCTCCTGAAAAAAGGCGGTGGTCGCTCTGGTGTGATGGAAAGCCCTTACCGTAGCATTATTCTGGCAGCCGTGGTGATTGTGCTGTTTATCCTGGCCTTTGTGTTCCTTTTCTACCTTCCGCGTCAGGAAGAAAATGCGAGACGGGAGAAGGAACTTCAAGAGCGCCAGGCGATGGAGAAGAATATTGGCAGCCTCAAAAATCAAAGTGGGAAGCTCAAAAAGAACCTCAATAAATCACGGGGTTATTACGATACGGTACTTTCCTATTTCGGGAATAGTGAGGACTTACGTGATTTATACCAATCGGTAAGCTTGCTTGCGTCGCGTCATAATATGTTGGTGGTGAATATTAAAGAAATCCCGGTGCCGGTGGCGGCTGTTGATAAAGAGAAGGGAAAAAAGAAAAAAGCCAAGAAAGAAGAGAAGCCTAAAGCTGCAGCGAAGAAGAAAGGTGATGGGGCAGAGAAAACTGCGCCGAAGATCGTGAAAGAAATCCGGGTGAAGCTCGAGCTTAAAGGGAAATTCCCACACTATATGGCGTTTAAGAAGGCGCTCTCCGAAGCTCCGTTGTTGCTCAGTATTCACACGGAGAAGGTTAAAGTCGAAGACGAAGTAGATAAGAAGCAGGGCAGTACACCGGAATCGCGCGGCAATATGTCCGTGACACTGGAGCTTTCAAGCTATGCGATTGATAAGGCGGCCTATCAGAAGACGCTCGATAGCTATGAAGAAGAACAAAAAGTGGAAGCCAAAAAGGAAAAAGTCATAGAAGAAGTTGAGTCGGAAGAAGTTCAGAACGATACCGCCGCTACGACAGGGAAAGAAGAATAAAGGAGAACTATTATGCAGCCACATCGCTTTATTTCACAAGACTTGTGTCTTGTGTTGTTGCTGATTTTGGTACCAGCACTTGGATTGGCGGATGGGCAGAAGGAACGCAATCCATTTGTTCCTTCGTGGGATGCTGCGGCGAATGGCGACGGGCCGAAAGTTCCAAGCCCTCAGGATCTGTTAACCAGCCCGTTGGTGGTGAAGCCTCTGAGTATGTATCGGGTCATCGGGATTATTGTTGCTCCAAAGACGGCCTTTGCACTTGTTCGGACACCAGAGAATTATGATTACTTCTTAGAGGAAGGCCAGAAGATTGGCAGTGAGGGAGGGGTAGCCGAGGAGATCAGTATCCAAGGGGTAAAAATCAAAGTTAACAAGGATATAGTTACCTTGCCGGTTAGCAATAAGGTGGAGATCCGTAATGACAAAAACTAAAATTTGTGGAGCTCTGGTACTCGTCCTATCGACATTCTTACTCGGATGCGAAAATCGTGGCGCGGTAAGAGAGCAGGTATTGGGCGGTGATAAACCGGTCGTCCATACAGACGATATGTTTAATCATGAGCGCTTTATTGAAGATGGGGCGGAGCGCCAGAAAGCGATTAAAAAATATGGGCCGGTAACGCTCGATAGCCCGGATGTGGATATGCATAGCATGTATCGCGAAGTTTTAAACCGCCAGGACCCGCAAAACCATGTGAGCCTACATGATGAGTCAAAAGATTTCCTGATTGATCTGAATGTGGAGCAGTTAGAAATCCGTACCTTTGCGCAGATGCTCTCAAAGATTACAGGCTTAAATATTTTGGTTTCAGACGAGGTACAAGGCACGGTTTCGGCGAAGTTAGAGCAGGTTCCGTGGACGCGGGCGCTGGACTCAATTTTGAAGATTAAAGGCTTTGCAAAATATGTGGATAACCAATCAGGTATTATCCGTATTCATGACCAGAAACGCATTACGGAAATAGAAGAATTTGAGAAAAATCGCGGTGAAGCGGCGCAAAAAATGATGGCGCTCGATAAGGCCTCAGAGCCTGTCTACACGGAAGTATTCAAGCTCTTCTATACGGATCCAACAGAAGTCAAAACCACCGTAGAAGGGGTGTTGGCGGATGGGAAGACAATGCCAGGTGCGGCTCAGATAACGGTGGATAAACGTACCAACCAACTTATTGTGAAAGCGCGAAAAGATGAAGTAGAGATGATCTCCAAAATCATCAAGAAAATGGATGTACGCACCAAGCAAGTGCTGATCGAAGCGTTCATTGTAGAGGTGACGGATGATTTCGAGAAGGCGCTTGGAAGCCGTTTGGGCGTTCATGTTGATGAAGATCGGGCCAATGTAATTAATGGAGCATCGGCGGCTGCAACGATCAGTGGTGTTGCCGGAGATGCAGGGAACACGCTTGCGCTGGGTGACAATGTGGCAAGTGTTTCGAATCTTCCTGTTGCCAGCCCCTTTGGTGGCATTGGAGTGTTAGCCGGTATTGGGAATGCGCGCGATTTAAAAATCGAACTGACGGCGATGGAGCAAGAAGGCTTAACCAAAGTAATTTCGAATCCTCGGGTCTTTACGCTCGATAACCAGGAAGCGGTGATTTTCCAGGGAGATGAGATTCCATTTGAGACGGTATCGCAAAGCGGCACCGAAATTCAGTTTAAGGAAGCAGGATTGAAGCTTGTTGTGACACCAAGCGTGGTGGGTGATGGGAATATCGTGATGGATATTTCGGTCAATAAAGATACGGCAGATACGTCTCAAGCCAATCCTCCTATTACCAAACGCCAGATCAAAACAAGCTTGGTGAGCCGCGATGGTTCGATTGTGGTTATCGGTGGGATTTACACGGAAACCGAATCCGGCAGTATCGCGAAAGTGCCGTTCTTTGGGGATCTGCCAGGGCTTAAATATTTATTCCGCAAAAAGGAGGACGCAAATAACCGCAAGGAGCTGATGATCTTTATTGCACCACAGATTATCTGATTCCTTGAACATGGGGTAGGGCGATAACAAGAATGATCACATTACCTAGGGAAGTGGATGCACAATTTGCAAGCTTCCTGAAAGATCATAAAATAATTTCCAAAGAAGCCTACGATGCGGCCCTGGAGTTGGGCAAGGCAGGCGGAGGCTTAATAGATGCCCTTATCTGCGGTGCAACCGTTACGGAAAAAGATATCGCGGATAAGCTTGCTGCGGAATATGGGTTAAAGCGTATTGAGTATAAGATCGAATTCTTCCATAACCGCCCCCTGCCCAAAGAAATCTCCAATAATTTTATCAAAACCCAGCGGATTATCCCATTCCGGGATAATGGGAAAGTCCTTTCGGTGATTGTTGCAGATCCTGCGGCGCTGGCGAGTTTGGATAAGATCAAAGCCTTGAGTGGCGGACGGGAAATCGAAGCGGCGGTCACTACCATAGGCGCCTTATTAGGTTTGACGAATACCCTTCTAGACGGTGAAAAAGAAGTGGCACTTCGCGGCACAGGCAGAACCAGTGGTGCCGCGGCGGCAGTACAGGCTTCTACATCTGGAACCAATGGAGGCATGATTAATGCGCCTGCGGGTGCGCCGTTATCTCCGAAAGAAGCCTTCATGAAAGCGCTTCAAGAAAGTGAGCAGCAGAACCTCAAAGCCGCGGGAACGGCAGTTGAAGCGAAAAGCAGCTCGAATGTGATTGAATTCGTGGATAACGTGCTTGAGAACGCAGTGACGCTGAAAGTGAGCGATATCCATTTTGAAGTCTATGATGGCGTGGCGCGTGTCCGTTATCGGCGCGATGGGGTGTTACAAGAAGTTAAAGATTTTGAGAAATTCCTCCAGGAACATTATTCCGCCGTGATTACGCGGATTAAAATCCTTTCTTCGCTTGATATTTCCGAACGCAGGCTCCCGCAAGATGGTCGGATTACGTTCTATCTCCCGGATGAGAAATCCGTCGATATTCGGGTGTCGATCCTGCCTACTGTCTTTGGTGAACGGGTGGTGATGCGGGTGATTGACCAGGGCGCGCTCAGTTTAAGTCTCGAGAAATTGGGATTCGCTGCGGGGAATCTTACGATGCTCGAGAAATGTATCCATGCGCCGCAAGGGATGATCTTGGTAACAGGGCCTACGGGATCCGGGAAATCGACGACACTTTATGCGATATTGAATACCGTCAACGAAGAAGGGGTAAATATCCTGACCGCGGAAGATCCGGTGGAATATAACCTGACGGGTGTAGGGCAAGTCTATGTGAAAGAGAAAATCGGGCTCACCTTTGCCTCGGCGTTGCGATCGTTCCTCCGGCAAGATCCTGAGATCATCATGGTGGGAGAAATACGGGACAAAGAAACCGGGGATATTTCGATTAAAGCGGCTTTGACCGGACATTTGGTGCTAAGCACACTCCATACGAACGATGCGCCCAGCACCATCACGCGCCTTATTAATATGGGAATTCCTAACTATCTGATTACCGCATCGCTTTCCATTATTATTGCGCAACGTTTAGCACGCGTGATTTGTCAGGATTGCAAGCAAGTGGATGAGTCGATTGCGAAAGATAAGCTCATGGCAATAGGCTTTTCGGAAGCAGAAGCTGCTATTGTCAAAGCGTGTAAGGGAAGCGGGTGTGAAAAATGCTTCAATAGTGGGGTCAAAGGGCGGCGTGCGATCCATGAGGTGTTGATGATGACGGATAAACTCCGTGAAGCAGTTTTAGGCGGTGTTAGCGATATCAAACTTAAAGAAATGGCGAAGACGGAAGGTTATGTGTCGATGCAGGAAGTGGGACGCCAACTGGTGAGAGACGGTTTCATGACGGTGCAGGAATATCAACGCATTCTGGTGCTGGACTAGCACTCATGTCGGCATTATCTAAGAGGAAAATATGGCAGTATTCCAATGGAAAGGCATAGAGGGCAACCAGATTAATAGCGGCGAAATTGAAGCCGATAATGAAGAGCTTGCGAAAGAGAAGCTCCAGGCGCAGAAAATTATCGTTACCCAAATAGTCATGATCAGTGGTGGGGATGATGCGAAGGGCAGGGGGAAAGATAATCCCGGAAAGCATGATAAGAAAATCAAGAATGTCGAGCTCATGATCTTCACGAAGAAATTTGCGACGATGGTGCAGGCCGGCCTTCCGATTTTAAAAACGCTTAATATGCTGGAAGAGCAGACGGAAAATTCGAATTTCCGCAAAGTGGTGAAAGATATTAAAACCAGTGTTGAGGGAGGAAGTCCGCTGTCGGATGCCTTTGAACGGCACCCGAAAATTTTTGATACGATTTATGTCAGCATCCTGCGTGCCGGTGAGAGCAGTGGTAAGCTCACCACGTTCCTGTATAAGTTGGTTGAGCAAATCGAGAAAACAGAAAAAATCCGCAGAAAAGTTAAAAGCGCGCTGATGTATCCAATTATCGTGATGTGCGTGGCAATCGCGGTCATTATGGTGATGATGATCAAAGTGGTGCCGGTGTTCCAGGAAATGTTCAGCTCCATGGGTGGTCATTTACCTGCACCGACACAGCTTATTATCACGATCAGTGAATTCTTGCGCAATCCTTTGCAGGGCGGAGTGCTGTTTGGTGCTATCTTTGGCGCTTTTATAGGTTTGAAAATGGTTATTCAGAAGAATTTTGCGGTGCGCTATAAATTCCATGCATTACTGCTGAAGGTTCCGTTGATTGGGGATGTCATCAAAAAATCGACATTAGCGAAGATCGCGATGATCGAAGGGAACCTCTCGGCGGCGGGTGTGCCCGTGTTAGAGGCGCTTAGTATTGTGAAACAGACGGTGCCGAATCTGGTGTTTCGTGATGTGATTAAGAATGTGCAAACCGGGATTTCCGGAGGGAATAATCTCTCGACCCTTTATTCGCAAAGCCCCATGATTCCACCCGCTTTTTGGCAGATGTTAGCGGTGGGTGAGGAGACCGGGAATATCGATGAAATGTTTGAGGCCACTGCCCGTTATTTCGAAGAAGAATTCGATATCGTGGTCGATCGCTTAACCGAGATGTTAGAGCCGATCATGATCGTGTTTATGGGAATCACCATTGGTTTTATTATCGTGGCGATGTATATGCCGATATTCCAAATGGGAGAAATGGTGGGGGGTAGTTAATTGCTACTATCGCGGGCTGCAAAATCACCACTTTCGCATCGCGCTAGCGCTATTTCAACGTTCCTTGGTTATTCCAGTCCCCATCCAGAAAAATGCGCCTGAACCGGAAACACGCGATATCCACCCCCGCTTTCAATATGGAATAGCAGTTCATTCGATTCGAGTAGAATCGAGACACCATCAAAATGGTTTGCGATTTTGCCGCTCCTAAACATACTGCGAAGTGCTTCCGCAAGTGGAGCATAATCTTCCATCGGCAAATCGTCATTGAGATAGACCAGCAGTTCTTGTGTCAGGCCATCGAGTTTATTGTGGTAGGAGGCAAGGCGGGATTCTTTGCGCGCCATGGCATCGGCTACAAGAGAAACGGCTTTGGCAATTAATGCTTTATCTTTTCGCGGAGTGTTTCCTGCGGGCATAATATCCGCGACTGAGATTGTTTCGGTTTCGGTGATGTAAATGCCGCGTGCGAGATCGATATGGTATTCCGGGCTGGTGGCTTCGGTCACTTCCAAGCCAATGGCCTTATGTTCGGAACGGACAATGAAATCCGGAGCTTCGGTTTTATAAATTGCGAGAGGAAAAAGAAGCCGCGCTTGATCGAGCAAGGTCAGTACCCAACGCTCCAGCAGATAAAATTCGATTTCCATTCCGTGGTTGCGTTGCTCTCGCGGTGTTTGTGCGAGTTCACGGCTTAACGCGGCGAAATAGTCGCGTACTTCCGTCAAAGAATGAAAAATCGCGAGTTTTTCAAAGGTGTCGTGATGCATCGATGGTTCTTACGCCAATTCCGTTCCGCCCACTGTCAAACTTGAGAGCAGCAACGTTGGCTGCCCCACTCCCACCGGCACACCTTGTCCGGCTTTGCCGCAGGTTCCGATACCTGGATCCATCATCATATCATTCCCGATCGCGGTGACTTTTGTGAGAGCATCAGGGCCGTTGCCGATCAGGGTTGCGCCTTTGACGGGGGCTTTAATTTTTCCATCTTCAATCAAATAGGCTTCGGATGCGGAGAATACGAACTTGCCCGAGGTAATATCCACCTGGCCACCACCAAAATTAACCGCATAAAGCCCTTTTTTCACCGAGGCGATGATGTCCTCTTTATCCCGATTACCGCTAAGCATATAGGTATTAGTCATGCGTGGGAGTGGCGCATGGGCATAGGATTCACGTCTTCCGTTGCCGGTGGGCTTCACGCCCATCAACCGCGCATTCATACGATCCTGCATATAGCCTTTTAAGATTCCATCCTCAATGAGTACGGTGCGGTTTGAGGCTGTGCCTTCGTCATCGACGGTGAGTGAGCCGCGGCGATCGGGGATGGTGCCATCATCGACCACCGTCACGCCGGGTGCTGCAACGCGCTGTCCGAGTAATCCGGAGAAGGCAGAAGTTTTTTTCCGATTAAAATCCCCTTCTAACCCATGACCAATCGCTTCGTGCAACAAGATGCCAGGCCAACCAGGCCCAAGGACGACCGTCATTTCACCGGCAGGGGCAGGGATGGATTCAAGATTAACATAGGCTTGTCGCAATGCTTCATCCGCTTGTGCTTTCCAGGCGTTGGGTGCGATAAAGCTGGTATAAGATGTGCGGCCACCGGCGCCCGAAGAGCCGCGTTCCATCCGGCCATTTCTCTCTAAGACGACGGCAACGTTGAGCCGCACGAGGGGGCGGATATCCCCAACCCGCTTGCCATCGGCGCGCAGGATGCTCACCGCTTGCCATTGTCCGGAGAGGGAAACGGAGACTTGCCGGATTTCCGGAGTTTTTGCGCGAATATACTGGTCGATTTCTTGGAGTAGTTGGACTTTATCCCCAAACTCGCCTTCACTTAAGGGATTGAGGTCGGTATAAAGATGCCGGTTCGAGCCGGTAGGGGGAAGATCAAGTTTCACAGTGCCGTGATGGCCTGCTTTAATGGAAGCAACCGTACCCGATGCCCGACGTATCGCTTCTTCGCTTAATTCAGAAGCATGGGCATAGCCTACCGTTTCGCCGAGCACTGAGCGCAAGCCGAAGCCTTGTTCAGTATTAAAATTGGCACCTTTTAGTACCCCATCATCAAAGGCAAGACTCTCGGATTGGACATATTCCATGAACAGCTCGCCGTCATCCATCCCGTGTAAAGATTCGGAGACCAGCGACTGTACCCGTCCTTCATTCATCTGGGTTCGTGTAAAAAATAATTCATCTAATAGGGCGATATCTGCCATAGTTGTACTCCTAGCTTTACATTTTATAGCGAGCGTTATATATGTGGTCTGTAATTTCCGTCTATTTTTCCTTATTAGCCTAAATTGCTTGAGGTTAGATAGCAACGGTAACTTTGAAACCCGAAACTGTTTTTGCGCCATGAAATATTCATTTCTCTCTTTATCTATGGTGGGCGGCCTGATGGCCGCGCTGTTTAGTTCTCCTAGCGCAGCATTTGATGTGCAAAAGGAGCTTGGTCATGCGGTTCCTTGGCAATTAGGATTCCAAGAAGGCGTGACGCCGATGATGCACAAGGTCGTGGCGTTCCACGATAGCCTGCTGCTCCCGATCATTTATGCGACGTCTGCATTGGTAATGGTGTTGCTTGTATATGTTATGCTGCGCTTTAACGCGAAAGCAAACCCAAAACCCAGTAAGAATGCGCATAATACGGTGCTGGAGATTGTTTGGACGGCGCTACCAGTGATTATTCTCTTAGTGATCGCGATCCCTTCTTTCCGCCTGTTATACTATGTAAACCAAGAGCCGGAAGCGGAAATGACGCTGAAAGTTGTGGGTTACCAGTGGTATTGGGGTTATGAGTATCCTGATAATAACAATATTGCGTTTGAAAGCCGGATTAAGGCGGATAATGAACTGGAAGAGGGTGATCTTCGCCTGCTTGCGGTGGATAAAAGGGTGGTTGTGCCGGTTGATACGACGATTCGCGTATTAGTGACGGCATCCGATGTGATCCATAGCTGGGCAGTGCCTGCGTTTGGAATTAAAACCGATGCGGTGCCGGGGCGGGTGAACCAGACATGGATGAAAATTGATCGTCCGGGAACCTATTATGGTCAATGCTCTGAGCTGTGCGGTGTGGGCCACGGTTATATGCCGATTGTAGTTGAGGCAGTGACGAAAGAAGAATTTGAAGCCTGGACAAAAACCCAGCAAGCTTCCATCGAAAAGCAAAATGCTCCTTTGAGCTATGCGTCTAATCAATAACATACAAGGATGAGTTTACGGATATGAGCAATCATCACACCCCCCATGGTATTCAGCGTTGGCTGTTTTCTACAAACCATAAAGATATCGGTACGTTATACCTGATCCTCTCCATTCTTGGTGGATTGGCGGGCGGCTTTTTTTCTTTCATTATCCGCTTGGAGCTTGCGGAGCCTGGGAATCAGATCCTTGGAGGCGACCATCAGCTTTATAATGTGATCCTGACCGCGCATGCATTCATCATGGTGTTCTTCATGATCATGCCGGCGCTGATGGGAGGGTTTGCTAACTGGATGGTGCCGATCTTGATTGGGGCTCCAGATATGGCATTTCCGCGTTTGAACAATATTAGTTTCTGGTTGTTGGCGGTTGCGTTGGTGCTTATGGTCGCTTCCGTATTTGTTGGCGAAGGGCCGGGTACGGGTTGGACTGTTTATCCCCCTTTAAGTACGATCACATCACACCCAAGCATGGCGGTGGACCTTGGTATTTTTAGTCTCCACTTGGCAGGTGCTTCGTCGATCTTAGGCGCGATTAATATGATTGTGACGATCTTTAATATGCGTGCTCCGGGCATGACGCTTCATAAAATGCCGCTTTTTGCATGGTCGGTGTTGATTACGGCGTTTCTGCTGATCTTCGCTTTGCCGGTCCTCGGTGGTGCAATCACGATGCTCCTGACCGATCGTAACTTCGGGACCCATTTCTTTGATCCTGCCGGCGGTGGTGATCCTGTGCTGTACCAGCATTTGTTCTGGTTCTTCGGGCATCCAGAAGTATATATTATCATTCTTCCAGGCTTCGGGATTATCAGCCATGTCGTTTCAACTTTCTCGAAAAAGCCGGTATTCGGTTATCTCGGGATGGTGTATGCAATGGCGAGCATCGGGATCCTGGGCTTCATCGTATGGGCGCACCATATGTATACGACCGGTTTGAGCGTGAATGCGCTGGCTTACTTCACCGCGGCTACGATGATTATTGCGGTTCCAACAGGGATCAAAATTTTCAGCTGGATTGCGACAATGTGGGGCGGTTCTATCGAATTTAAAACGCCGATGTTGTTTGCAATTGGGATGATCTTCCTCTTTACGGCAGGGGGTGTGACCGGGGTGGTCTTGGCGAATGCGAGCATTGACCGTGTATTCCACGACACCTATTACGTGGTGGCGCACTTCCATTATGTAATGTCGCTCGGTGCGTTGTTTACCGCCTTTGCCGCGTTCTATTACTGGTTTGGTAAAATGTCTGGCCGTCAATATAATGAGACCTTGGGCAAGATTCACTTCTGGCTTACCTTTATTGGCGCGAACGTGACCTTCTTCCCACAACATTTCTTGGGGCTTGCTGGGATGCCGCGTCGGATTCCTGATTATCCGGATGCGTTTGCAGGGTGGAACTATGTATCTTCTGTGGGTTCTGCGATTGCGATGTTTGCAACCCTGTTCTTCCTGTTTGTGGTGTTCCATGGGCTTAAATTTGGGAAGAAAGCTCCGAATAATCCATGGGGTGAAGGTGCCGATACGTTAGAGTGGACTCTGCCTTCTCCACCGGAGTTCCATACCTATGAGAAAATTCCAGTAGTAAGATAATGTTGGTCATGAGTACCGATGAATTGCAAGCGAACACGGGCCAGTCCCGTGTTCGTGACTATGTAGCCCTCCTTAAACCGCGTGTGATGTCCCTTGTGGTGTTCACCGGTATTGCCGGTATTTATTTAGCGCCTGGTACTATTCACCCCTTTATCGCCTTTGTTGCTGTGATGTGCATTACGATAGCATCCGGTGCATCCGGTGCCATTAACATGTGGTACGATGCCGATATTGACGCCATCATGAAACGTACCCAATCTCGTCCCATTCCCATGGGGCTTGTACCAGGGGTAGAAGCGCTAAGTTTCGGTATAATCTTGGCGCTTGCTTCCGTGCTGATTATGGGGCTGGCGGTGAACGTGGTCGCGGCGCTATTACTTGCCTCTGCCATTCTGTTTTATGTGTTTGTGTATACGATGTACTTAAAGCGGCGGACACCGCAAAATATCGTGATTGGCGGTGCAGCGGGTGCGTTCCCTCCGATGATTGGTTGGGCGGCCGTAACGGGCTCTGTCTCGATTGAAAGTATCTTGCTGTTCGCGCTTATTTTTATGTGGACGCCTCCGCACTTTTGGGCACTGGCATTGTATAAATCCGATGACTACAGTCGCGCAGGCGTGCCGATGTTGCCGGTCGTGGCGGGGGATCGTTCGACCCGAAACCATATCCTCGTTTACACCTTGCTGCTCTATCCTCTGACCCTAGCGCCTGTGGTGATTGGTATGTCCGGGATAGTGTACGGTGTTATCGCCTTGTTGCTAGGCGGAGCC
Source organism: Rickettsiales bacterium (assembly GCA_021156175.1). GTDB lineage: Bacteria > Pseudomonadota > Alphaproteobacteria > Rickettsiales > JAJNBL01 > JAJNBL01. Next base: position 150,997 of record JAJNBL010000002.1, on the reverse strand, counting down.
TTTGTGTGGCATGCGCTTCGGGTATTCCGTGATACGCCAGAGACGGTGCTCGCCGTGCCGCATGCGCGTGCAATGTTTGGCTTCTCGATCCTCTATCTCTTTGCATTGTTTTTGGGGTTGATGATTGATGCGCGTTTTTATGTAGCATTACCCTATTAGCACGCTATACTAAAAAAATAGTATTCAAAGCACGTATTGTTATGCCCCATCATGTACTTCACGAACAGAAGAAATATAAGAACTACACCATGCTTGCGGTGTTGTTGGGGATAATTGTCCTGTTTTTTGTGCTAACGATTGTAAAGATCCAGGAGCATGCGCATCTTTCTCAGCAGAGTGCTCCTAACCAGGAGGTATCCACTGATGGAAAATCCAGCTCCGACACCCCTTCCGACTCCCAAGAAAATTAGTAACCGTTCGCTAGCGCTTTCTGTCCTGGCCTTTGCGGTAGGGATGTTTTGCCTTGCTTATGCTTCCGTGCCACTTTATCGCGTATTTTGCCAGGTAACAGGTTACGGAGGGACAACGCAGCGTGCGGTGAGTGCTCCGCTAAAGATAGGAAAGCAAATCATTACCGTCCATTTTGATAGCAATATCGCACCGGGGCTTTCCTGGAAGTTTGGCCATCCTCAGCCAGTTTCCGTCCATACGGGGGAAAATAAGCTGATTGCATACACGGCAGAAAATACTTCCCACGAGTCACAAACGGGTGTGGCGACCTTTAATGTAACGCCGGAGCGGGCGGGGGTGTATTTCAACAAAATTCATTGTTTTTGTTTTGAGAATCAGACGCTTCAGCCGGGTGAGAAGGTGAATATGCCGGTGTCGTTTTTTGTGGATCCGGACATTGCGAATGATCCTGATCTTCAGGGGCTTGCGGCGATTACCCTTTCATACACCTTCTTTAAAGCAGCAAAGTAAAATACACTGGCATAAAACCAAAAAATTGATTATATAGATTCATCATATGGCGTAATACGCCAAGAAATTTTCTACAAAAAGCAGGAAAAGCAATGAGTTCAGTTAAACACCACGATTACCATTTGGTTGATCCAAGCCCATGGCCACTGCTTGGGGCCTTATCGGCAGCTACTATGTTCGTAGGCTTGGCGATGTTCATGCATAATGTTCCTGCCGGGAAATTCATTGCACCGTTAGGCTTAGCGCTGGTGCTCTGGACAATGTATGTTTGGTGGCGTGATGTGGTGCGCGAAGGCATCAAAGATAAGGCCCATACCGATGTTGTCCGCAAGGGGCTGCGGTTTGGGATGCTGTTGTTTATTTGTTCGGAAGTGATGTTCTTCGTGGCGTTCTTTTGGGCATTTTTCAATGCAAGCCTCAATCCTGCACATATTTTAGAAGAAATCTGGCCAATTGCGGAAGGTATTTGGCCTCCTAAAGGCATTGAAACCCTTGATGCGTGGGATCTTCCATTGATCAACACCCTGATCCTGCTCTTGTCTGGTACTACTGTGACCTGGGCGCATCATGCGATCTTGCAGGGGGATAACAAAACCACGGTACGTGCGCTTAAATACACGATTTTGCTGGGGCTTTCCTTTACCGCGCTTCAGGCCTATGAGTACCATCATGCGGCTTTTGGTTTTAAAGAAGGGATTTACGCCTCAACATTCTATATGGCTACCGGCTTCCACGGTGCGCACGTGATGATCGGGACCTTGTTCCTGACAGTGTGCTATTTCCGCGCCAAAAAGAAGCAATTTACACCTGAGGGACATCTTGGATTTGAATTTGCCGCATGGTACTGGCATTTTGTCGACGTGGTGTGGTTGTTCCTGTTCCTCTGCGTCTATGTCTGGGGCTCTTAAGTTCTACTAGGCCTTGCTGCATATGATGGTTTTCTGTGCTCTGATGCTCACAAACCCATCATTTCCCTAACGGCCTAGCGAATTCTAACTACCGCCTAAGCATCAACTAAAAGGAAGGGCATCGCGATGATAAAACGAGACGCTCCTTTTTCGTATCTTTCCGCTTTTCTGTGCCGTTGTCCTGCCTGTGGAAAAGGAAGGCTCTATAAAGGGCTCCTTGTCGTCACAGAGACCTGTGAGCATTGCGGATTCTCCCTAAGAGAACATGATGCGGGCGATGGGCCTGCCTATATTGCTATATTCCTGGTGGGGACGATTGCAGTGGTCGGCGCGTTGTTCCTGGAAATTCTCTATCAACCTCCCTTCTGGGTGCATGCCGTGCTCTGGGGTGGGTTTACGGTCGTCGCTTCGATAGGAGTGCTGCGGGTTGCAAAATCGTTGCTGATTGCGTTGCAGTTACGGCACCGTTTGGGCGAGTTTGAGGGAGAAGAGCCTAAGTAGCTTATCTATTTCCCTCCCTAACAGAAGTAGGGAGGGAAATAGATCAAGAAGGATTAGCTAGAAAAGATAGCATCAATCCCTACCGCGCCTAAAGAAGCGGCGGTGTGGCCTGTAAAGGTGATGCTCGTACCATCGCTAAAGGTTGCGATAGCAGAACCATTGGTCGCAGACCCAAAACTGGAGCTATGCAATTCTGCGAGTTGTGGTGCGGTTACAACAACCCGATCAGTGCCGACCTGGTAATCGATAATCGTATCTGCCCCTGTTGTGGCGGCAAACACAAACGTATCTGCACCCGCTCCGCCGGACAAAATATCATTACCTTTATCACCGTAAATAACATCATTTCCGTCACCGCCAGAAAGGGTATCATTATTTTGACCACCACGGAGGGTATCGTTGCCTTGATCGCCCTGTACCACATCGAGTCCCCGATCGCCTGCAACAAAATCGTCACCTTGGCCACCGCTGAGGTTATCTTCGTTGATGCCTCCACGTAAGGTATCGTTTCCGTCCTCACCAAAAATCAGGTCGTTTCCGCTGTTGCCTTGGAGGAAATCATTGCCTGATCCACCATAAAGACTGTCATTACCGCCTGCCCCATAAACAAAATCATTACCTCCGTTACTGCGGACGGTATCGTTGTTTTCCCCGGCACGAATGAGGTTGGCGTTGTCGGAGCCTGAAAGGTTCAGGGCATCAGGATTCCCTGTCATGTCAATATCGCCACCGCTGCTGATATTTATTGAGCCGCCGGCACTAATGATTCCACCACCTAAATTAATAATAGCCATAAGAGTATCTCCCTTTTTAATAATTAATAGAACGTACAACTATTGTACGGCAGGCTATATACACGCATAAGGTGTGTCTGTCAATATGCTATAGTATAAAAACTTAAGGTTGCATGCCCTATCGTTTAAGCTTGAGGTGAAAACATAGGAAGCGGGATGAGGGAAGTAAAAAATGCCCAAGAGGTCCTTGGGCATCGAAAAAAGACTATTATTAGCTTGGAATCTGCGCGGGGCAGTTAGGCCTGAAGAAAAGACTACGCCGCTGCCGGAGTTGTGCTAGTGGTCGTTGTGGTGCTTGCACTTTCTGGTCGATTTAATAAGCGCGATTCCATTTTGAGTGCAGCATCATAATCGCGGGACGCTTCGTCACGAATGATTTGCAGAAGGCCAAATAAACGTTGTTTGTCTTCGATTGGAAGAGAAATACGGGTAACGTAACCTTCAATGTTCTTTGCACCATCGACACGGTGCTTCGCAGAGCGCATTTTCTCGCGGTTTTTTGCTACTTGGATTGGATCGCTGATCACGCCGGATTTATTCATAGTATACCTCGTATAGTGTCTACGTTCGCAGGTTCCCTTGTGTCCCAAGTACTGCAGACATTCCCGTTGGGGTTTTATTTTTAGAAAATTAATATAATCTATATACTGGATTTCCGGTCCTTTTTCCAGTCTTATTTACATTTCCACCAAAAAATCTGCTGTTTTACGAAGAAATGTTTGCTTGAGTCCAGATTATTTGATATAAGCCAAGCACATTTAGCTTACCTCCGACTTGCTCCGCGATAGCTCAGTTGGTAGAGCAAGGGACTGTTAATCCCTGGGTCGCAGGTTCGAGTCCTGCTCGCGGAGCCATTTTTCAGAAATCACATTTTCAGCTATATCGAAAATCATTGCGCGTTAATTCGTTTAATGCCTGGTTCTGAAAACTAAGCCTTCCGGCTTGGGGCATCTCTCTGCTCTTTTATATTTAAGTATTGACTTAATTAAGTGAAATGTTATATTAAGTGCATGATGACATTTGCCGCACTTGCTGATCCTACACGTTTCCACATCGTTGAGATGCTGGCAGCGAATGGACGTATGCCTGTAAGCCAGATAGGTAAGCAGTTCACAATCAGCCCACCTGCCGTCTCACAACATTTGAAAGTGTTAAAAGCAGCAAGGTTGGTGCATGTGGAAGTAAGTGCCCAGCAGCGTATCTACATGCTTAATCCTGATGGTATTGCTGAAATTGAGCAGTGGATAACCAAAATGCGGCGCATGTGGGAAGCCCGTTTTGACGCGCTGGATGCGCTGCTTTTGGAAGAACATGTCAAGATAACTAAACCCAAAAGGAAGAAGCCATGACAAACACCTACCTTTCCTCTCTGAACAAAGACTTGGATTTAGTGCTTGAGCGCTATATTGACGTTCCCAAAGAGTTGGTCTGGAGAGCGCTGGTGGAGCCAGAGTTGGTAAAACAATGGTTCTGTCCTAAGCCATGGCAAACGGTCGACTGTCGCATTGACTTGCGCGTGGGTGGTGAGTTCTACTCGGTCATGCAAAGCCCTGAAGGTGAGAAATTTCCTGGGACAAGTTGCTTCTTAGAAGTCATCCCACAGCAGCGCCTTGTCTGGACTGCCGCTCTTAACTCTGGCTTCCGTCCCGCGGCACCCGCATCTGAGGCGGATAAAGCCTGCGCTGCAATTATTTTTACCTGCATTATCACCCTGGAAAGCAAGGGGAGTGGCACAAAATACACGGCGCACGTACTCCATAGTACCCCGCAGCAGATGAAGATGCACGAAGAAATGGGCTTCCATGAGGGTTGGGGTACGGCCTTTACGCAAATGGTTGAAGTGATTAAAAGTCTATAGCGCAGCCACTCTTCTGTTATTCCGCGATCACAGGCAGTTCGTTCTCATCATGCTTTCGCCGGTGGGGATTGCGGAGTAGGAGCACCATTGGCATCACCAGGATGACGATCCACATCATGATGAAAAAATCATTGATATACCCAATCGTTGCTGCTTGCAGGTTGATCTCTGCATTTAACAAGCCTAAGGCTGCGGTGCTTCCTTGTATTGTTTGTGGCATAAAGTGCGTGGCAAGACCCGTGTTGAACGGTGTAATGCTTTCTGCTAAGTAGGAATGGTTGGTTTGGATGCTTTTGCCCAACAAGGCAATAACGATTGAAACACCGATACTGCTTCCGAGATTGCGCGTCAGGCTAAACAGCCCTGCTGCTTCGGTGCGGTATTTGGAATTGAGCGTTGCAAATGCGATGGTGCTTAAGGGAACGAAAATAAAGCCTAACCCCATTCCTTGCGTAAAACCACTTCGGACAATCCAGGCGGCAGGTACGAAGGTGCCAAATTGTGTCATTTCCCACAGCGAAATCGCAGTTAACACCAACCCCAAAAAGATGAGCGGGCGTGGATCAATTCTTCCGGAAGTCTTGCCTACAATGATCATGGAAAGCATTGTGCCAAGTCCCCGTGGCGCCATCAACAAGCCGACATCCATGACCGGATAGCCCATCAAGTTCTGCATGAAGGGGGGAAGCAGTGCGAGCGTGGCCAGCAGAATAATCCCAACAAAGAATATAAAAACCAGCGCCGTCACAAAATTACGATCGAGCAGCATCTCCATGCTTAAGAACGGATGAGCCGCGTAACGTGTATGCACCACAAACATCCAAAACATACCGGCGACAATGCCGCTAAAGATAATGATTTCAATGGATTCAAACCAATCTTCCTGCTGGCCGTGGTCAAGTATGAGCTGTATCCCACCAATAGTGAGGCTTAACGTAAGGAAGCCAAACATATCGAAAGGACGGTCATGCCGGTCTGTTTCGCTCAAGAATGCCGATACTCCCATCAGAGAGAGGATGCCAACTGGTAGGTTGATATAAAACACCCAGCGCCAGTTATAATATTCCGTAAGATAGCCACCCAGTGTTGGGCCAAGAATGGGGCCGATCATAATGCCCACGCCCCATAACGCCATCGCGGAGCCGTGTTTTTCCTTCGGGTTGATATCAAGCAGCACCGCTTGGGAGATCGGTACGAGCGCCGCGCCGAATGCGCCCTGTGCGAGCCGGAAAATTACCATTTCCCCGATAGACGTCGCAAGCCCGCATAAGGCGGAGGCCACGGTGAATCCTGCAATGGCAATCAGCAGCACTTTCTTTCGACCAAATCGCCCTGCAAGCCAGCCCGTTGGTAATGTCATGATGGCCGAGGCGACAATATAGGAAGTCAGTACCCAGGTGATCTGATCTTGTGTTGCAGAAAGGCTACCTTGCATATGGGGTAGCGCAACATTGGCGATGGTCGTATCGAGCACCTGCATAATCGTTGCCAGCATCACCGAGATCGTGATCATACCTTTATGAGCAACGTGCGGATGCGCCTGTGCTGCAGACATAGAGTTACCTTACTTCTTTGGCTCGTCGGGGTGGACGCCGAATAAACGGGCCAAACGGCTTGCGCCTGTATCAACAGTGACACGTGCGCTCATACCCGATGCTAAGGAAAGATTGGCATTATTATCCACCAGTTCCAAGCGTACCATGATGCGCTGTACCACTTTTACCCAGTTGCCAGAGCTGTTTTGCGCCGGAAGAATAGAAAACTCTGAACCCGTTGCGGGGGTGATACTCACTACCTTCGCATGCCATGTTACGCCGGGATAGGTATCTACTTCTATTTCTGCATCTTGCCCAGGGTGTACATGGGTCAAATCCGTTTCCTTAAAATTGGCCTCAATCCAAAGGGCGTGGTCATTGACCAGAATGAATAGTGGAAGGCCTGCTGCGGTAAATTCTCCCGGTTCCATAGTCACATTCGCGGCGATACCATCGGAGGGGGCGGTTACCGTTACTCGTGATAACTCCAGTTGCGCCTTTTCCAGATCCGCTTTGGCTTGCTTAAAATTGGGATGTTCTTCTGTCGCTATCCTATCGTCACCTCCCAGCTTTGCCTTCGTTGCTTCTGCCTCTTGCTTGGCGGCATCGCGTTCTTTTTCTGAAGCATTGAAATCATGGTTCGCCTGGTAGCTTTTCTCTCTCGATATGGCCATTTTTTCTGCGAGATCTTTGTAACGTTTATGCTCACTTTCGCGGTAACGCATGCTTTCTTCGGCACGCGCAAGCTCGGCGACTTTTTGCAAATAATCGGAACGCATGCTTTCGATTTCAGCGCGTACGTTATTCATGTTTGCTTCTGCGCGATTGACCGCAATCTGGAATGGTTCAGGATCAATCTGGAACAGTTCATCGCCCTCCTTCACCCGTGCATTATCCGCTATATTTACTTTGATTATTTTTCCGGAGACTTCTGCGCTAATGGAGGTTTTTTTCGCCTTCATATACGCATTATCGGTAGTAATATAACGGTCTCCCAAGAGGTAAAATCCTCCGCCCAGAAGGATAAGCAGCGCTGGCCCCAAAATCAGTAACGCCATTTTCCGGCTAACGGGCTTCCCATCTTGCTTCCACCGGTGTTTTTTCTCGCTCATATTTTCCCCTTATTATTTGCTTTTGTTCCGACAGGAGAAGCCTGCTCCATCACGGTTGCACGAATACGCAGCAATATGTTCATTAAAGCCTCCTGCTCTTTGAGCGAAATCTCTATTAACGCCTCTTCTCGTGTTTCCTTTCCAATTTCGCGTAACTGTCCGACTAACGGTTTAACTTTTTCGGTAAGGAAAATACGGTTGGCGCGCCGATCATCAGGATCACTGCGCCGTTCTACCCAGCCATTCTTTGCCAAACGGTCAATCAGTCGGGTAAGTGAGATAGGCTTCACTTCTAGCAGGCATGCCAAATCTGTTTGACGCATGCCATCCTGGCGCCGCAGATGGAGCAATACCGACCACTGTGCTCGCGTAAGCCCCAGCGATTGTGCTCGCCGGTCAAAATTCCTGCGTAACATCCGTGCGATGTCATGTATGACAAAGCCAAAGCTTTGGTTCGGATCATCCTGCATAAGTACCTGTCTTTGAGTAATAAGTGTATTTATAGTAAGCTAGCTTATAATAAGTATAGCTAAGTACGGGCCGTTTTGCAAGGGGACAAAGGATCCATTATTAAACATTTTAGATGCGAATAAGGTGGAGGGATCTCCGGTTTCACCTATCTTCGGGCTTTCGTAGGCCCTATTGATAAATCAATAACTTATAGTGCCTTAATTTCCTGAATGAACCTATTAATGAATATTTTATAGAATTAGCCGTATACTATATGGAGATAGTAACCCTATTCCTTATGGTGATGGGCAATGCGATATTGGTATATTACAGGGTGTGTGATGCTGTTCTGGGCGGTATGTGCCGTACCCGCTGCCTATGCCAAATCTCCCCGCTATTTGGAAGCTAAACGGGTTTCCGAGGATATTAGCCAGTTTACGAAATGGAATGCGATGCTCCGCCGCTATAGTGAACAAAGCCGGCAGTCCTGTACCGAACGTTCTGCGACCTGTGATGCGCTTAATGAATGGAGGGGGTTTCTAGAAAGAATTGATGAAAAGGACCTCTCTACGCTTGAGAAGGCCGAAGCGGTCAATAGCTATGTTAATCGGGTTTCCTATGCGGATGATAATGATGTCTGGGGTAAAAGCGATTATTGGGCAACGCCGCGCGAATTTCTCTCACACCAGGGGGATTGTGAAGATTATGCGATCACCAAATATTTCTCTCTGCTTGCTTTAGGTGTGCGTGAAGAGGATATGCGACTGGTGATTATGAATGACCGCCGAAAAGGAGTGATTCATGCTGCACTGAGTGTGGATATCGACGGCAAGACCTATCTCTTGGATAACCAAACCCCCGATGTCGTGGTATACCATACGCTCGGGCGTTATCGCCCCATTTATGCCATTAATACAAAAGGATGGTGGCGTTATTACTCTTAAGAGCGTTTCTGTTATGTCGTTACAAAAAAAGAGGGGCTAAATAGCCCCTCTTTTTTATTTTAGTAATGCAGTGTGTTACTGGTTGTACCCTAAGTAACCATTGCCAAATTGGACAGGGTTTCCACCGTTAGGATTCCCACCAGCTGCTGGTTCCAAGTTAGGCTCAGAACCTTCGCCGTTGCCTTCATTACCAGAAGGAAGCAAGCTTAACTCTTGCTCATTTTCCGTCAGGTTATACGGCTCTGCCATTGGGTTTTGTGGTAATGCTTGATCTGCTGCCGTCAGAAGCTGCTCATCCGTAGAGTCTTCATCTTGCTCTAAGAAGCCGAAATCGAAATCACCACTGAAGGCGTTTCCACCGCCAGATCCGCCGCCATTGGAGGAGCTTCCGCCATTTCCATTACCGCCGTTGCCATTTGAGCCAGGATTTGGGTTGCCGTTGCTATTTGGAGAGCCATTGCCCCCGTTACCTGGGGTCGGGTTACCAGACCCGCCATTGCCGTCGTTGCCACCGCCTGGAGTCGTATCATCGCCACCGCCTGGAGTCGTATCATCGCCACCGCCTGGAGTCGTATCATCGCCACCGCCTGGAGTCGTATCATCGCCACCGCCTGGTGTTGTATCATCGCCACCGCCTGGTGTTGTATCATCGCCACCGCCTGGTGTTGTATCATCGCCACCGCCTGGAGTCGTATCATCACCGCCGCCTGGAGTCGTATCATCACCGCCGCCTGGAGTCGTATCATCACCGCCGCCTGGAGTCGTATCATCGCCACCGCCTGGTGTCGTGTCATCATCAATACCTTGATCAATGCCACCATTTCCTTGGTAAGGAGAGCTGTTATTCGATGGAGTTACAGTGAGGTTACCTCGGATAACGACATCTTTTTCAATCGTAACATTTGCTTCTGGATTTCCAACATTGATTGCTCCGTTTGCGTGGAGGCCAGAACCATCAATAGTAGCAAAATCTTTGATTAAGATGTTATCGCCGTCGATAGCAATATTTCCACCATCTCTTAGGCCTGTTGAAATGATTTGAACGCTACCTTCGATGACAACATCGCTGCCATCTAGAGTGATTGAACCGCCGTCACGTAAGCCTGCTGTATCGATTTTAGCACCGGTTTTGACGGTCAATTCATCGCCTGCTGTGATATCAATCGTACCACCATCTTGCACGCCACTCGCAAGTACTTGTGCGTCTTCTCCAATAAGGAGGTCATCAGTTGCGCTAAGTGCAATGCTTCCACCGTCTCTTAGGCCTGCTGAAGTAACTTTCGCATCATCTTCAATGAATAAATCGTCACCTGCGGTGATGCTAATAGAACCACCATCACGGACTGCTGCCGTGCTGACTTCTGCTCCAGATTCAATGAGAACATCGTGTGTTCCATTAATCGTAACAGTGCCGCCATCTCGTGCTGCATCGGCTTTCACAGAACCCGTGCTTTTAACGGTAATGTCTGTTCCCGTAATGGTGACTGCGCCACCATCCACACCATTGGCTGCATCCGTCTCGCCGGATAATACGATAACATCGCCGCTAACTTTTACGGTTTTCGCTTCAACAACACCGTCCATGTTGATGAGGTTGTCGACAACATTGCTTGCGGTTTGGGTAGAAATCTGGACAGTGCCGCCCGATGCATAAATATTGCCGGTGTTGGTTACGTTCGTATCCGTGTTCGAGCTTCCTACAGCAAGTTGGACTAATCCATCGCCGTTTAAGTCGATCGTAAAGGTATCGCCACCAGCAAGAGACACTTTTCCGGTGTTTGCGGTAATGGTACCGGAGTTTTCAACAGAAGGTGCTACGAAAGCAAGCAGGCCGTTGTTTTTGATCGAAATGTTATTGCTTTGGTTGGTAACGGCAGCACTTGAGTTAGGACTTGCTATATTGAAGTTGTAGCTACCGGTGCTGTTTTTGAAATCGTCATCGCTGATACCAGCCGTGGTCGCAATCAATCCCTGTACATCCACAGAGGCGTTAGAGCCAAATGCGATACCATTTGGATTGATTAGGATCACCTTTCCGTTTGCTTTCAAGGTACCTTGAATGCTGGAAGGATTGGTATCGCCGATACGGTTAAGGGAGATGGAGTTGCTATTCTTTTGCTTAAATTCCGTTGTCTGGCCAGTGTCAATGTTAAAGGTACTCCAGTTGATGATACCTTTATCAGTGCCGGTTTGGGTGATGGTTACCTTGTTTCCAGAGGTGTTAATGCTTCCGCCACCGAAAGCAATCACGCCACCTGTTGGGTTTGCGAATGCTACCGGAGTGGTAAGGAAGGTTGTACAGACGCAAAAAGCGCTGATGGTTGCGTAAAATGTTTTACGCGATCCAGAAGAGCGAGAAGTAGCAAAAGTGGTAACCATATATTTTCACCTTTTATAAACCTAACGAACGAAAGTCATGCTTTCGGCCAAAACTTAATTAATCCAAAAGCAAAAGATTAACAAAAATCACACATTAAAACCGCGTTGTAAGTCCAACGAACAGGCGAGGATCATGTCCATCATCTGCCCCTTGGGTGCCGACTTTATGGGTCAATGGGAATGCGAGTTCCACATAACCTGATACGGCATCTGTTACGTTAGAGCGAATCCCGAGACCTGTAGAAGCAAGGCTTTGCTTGTCTGGTTCACCAGCTAAAGGATCTTCATTCCATACCGCGCCTAAGTCGTAATACGTATAGAGTTGGTAAGACTGGAAGTATTTATGACCCACGTAATTGCCGTAGTTTAACTCGATTTTCAATGCAAGACCGTGATCACCCGTGACTTCAGAAGGATCGTAAGCGCGAGCATATTCTTCACCGCCTAAGTCAAATTCCTGGGAAGCCAAAAGCGGGTCGAGTGAATATTGACCGCGAACGCCGGTTAACACGCCAATATTTCTCCAGATTGGCTGCTGGCGTAATGCTTCAGCAGTGAATTTGGTGAAATCAGACTCCCCGTTAAAGCGCGAGCGACGGAGCCCTTGACCTTCGTCTGTAAGGCCTTGATGCACGCGTCCTTCAATGCGGCTTACTCCATCGAGGCGGTCTTTGACATCATAGCTTGTTCCAAGATTGATCACATGCAGGCGATCTTCGGTGAACTCTGTGCTCAGCAAACGTACTTCCGCATCGCTATAGGTATAGCCTACTACCCCAAAAAGGTTTTGGTTACGCGAACGGATGAACGGATGGCTTACTTCTAATCCTGCAGAAATATTTTCTGCTTCGACTTCCAGAGGCTTTAAGATAAAGCCTGGTTTGGTGTGAGTATAAGCAAACGTACCGATCACGCGTGTTCCTTCCGTGCCGACAGTTTCTTCATGGGTAATATCGAAGTATTGCAGCTCTTCGGTTGGGCTGCTGATAACACTGCGAACGGTTGTACGTTCATGCAAACCAAGTACCGAATTAAATGCGGCCATTGCAGTAGTTTGGAATGGACCAACATATTTCGTGCCGCGGTTATCAATACCGATAGCGCCTTCAAATTTGTCTTCTTCGATGGTCACCACGAGGTCCGCTGCTCCGCGCTCGCTTGCAGAAGGTTTCAAGATACCACGTGCAGTGATGCCAGGAAGATCATCGATCAAGAGGAGGTAACGCTCTAAATCGCGTGCGCTTAAGGGAGCGCGCTTCATTTTTTCGGCGTAATCTTGAATCAGGCTTCTTCTGTCGTTAGGAATACCTTCTACGGTTACTTTTCCAATGCGACCTTCCATGATTTCAATCCGTACAACGCCATTTTCAATGCGCTGTGCAGGGATATAAGCGCGAGAGAGGATGTAACCTTCATTGCGGTAATGTGCAGTAATCGCAGAAGCAACGCCTTGCAAATCACCAAGGCTTGTTTCTTTGCCGATACGGTCTTTATAGAAAGAGGCGAGTTCTGCATCGCTGATGGTTTTTGCACCTTTAATCGTCACGCCTTTTAAGGTGAAGCGCACTTTTTGCATTTCTTTCGATGGTGCAGTTTCACCTTGCACTGGCATCGGAAGTTCCGGGGCAACCTTTAAAGGAGAGGGCTTCTGGAAACGTTTTTGAATTTGTCCCGGTTGTACCGAAGGAGCAATTACTTGCGCATAAGCTTCGCCTGCAGACATGGCTATAACAAAAGAAGCGCATCCAAGTGAAAGAGCCTGTAAGTATGTTTTCATAGTAACTACCTCCGGTCGTAGTATCGAGTTAAGGGACAATTATTCAAGACTGCTGGCTCTACCAGAATACTGCACAAATGTAAATGCTATATTTTTTAGCGTATTATGCAGATGCATATCCGTATGCATCTAAACAAGGTTTTATGTGCTCAACCAGGTCGTGAAAATAATTTTTGTAATCTTCAACGCGATAGGTATCCGGGAACAGAGGGTCAAGTGTCAGACGGTAAAGAGAGTGTTGTATAATAGGAGAGGGAGAAAGAGTATCCGAACGCAAGCCCAATTGTTTAAGTAATGAAGGAAGAATTTCGGGATGAGAAATGCGATCTTCGTGGCGCACCACTTCTAACTGTATATGCAAATGCTGTTGCACAAGATGCAGTGTTTCCATCATTTGGACATAGAGCATCATAGCGCCATGTAAGGAAGCGAGCCGTGTAGTGTTCGTGTCGGGCTTATAGAGTTGGAAAAAAGCTTGCAAAATTGCATCTCGAGGATCGCGTACGGATAAAATAATAAGCGCCTCCGGGAACATGCGGTAAATCAACGGGAGATGGATGAGATTAAACGGATGGTTATCAAGCACTTGGCGTTGCTCGGTGGCAATGCCGGTAATTTGCTTGGCATATTGATGGTATGCCTGGCGTAAGAGCAAAATATGGTTTTGATCAAGCGTTCCGATATCTTGGGGATAACGCACGGTGGTGCGCAGAATGTGTGGGATTCCATGGATCAGCTTTTCGATAATTGGTGCTTCGTGAGTTGAGACAATGTCCGGAGATGAAGCCAGTGCTGCATGCAAGGCTGCTTGGCCCGAACAGGGGAAGCCTATTATAAAGATAGGTGTCTTGCAGGGACTTTTCGGCACATCACCCCAGCTGGCGGTATTTTGTGTGGGAAGCCAGTTGCGTATCCCGTTTGCCACATGTTCCACGCTTAAAGCAGGAGTTTCGCGTAAGCCACTTTCTTTGATGAGCGAAATGTTGGCTTTGACACTTGCGGTATAGGCCGCATCGTAATTTCCTTGTGCATCCTGCAACGCTGCGAGTTCTGCATACGCTATATAACGCCGCGCAGCGGGCAAGGGCGGGGTAATTGATAATGATTCCTGTAAAAGCGACAGGGCTTTCTTGTGTTCTCCCAAACGCCGGAGCAGCTTGGCCTGGATGAGTAGCAGATTCGCATTGGCAGGCAATAAGATTTTTGTGCGGATGATAAGCGATAGGGCCTTCTTGGTTAATCCCATTTTTTCCATGACTTCGGCGGATAGCACATAGGCTTCGACGGTCTTGGGAGATTTCTCGATAACCTCCAGAAAGCAGGAGAGCGCGTCTTTGGTTTTTCCTATCGTGTCGTAAAGTTTCCCCAGTTTTACCAGTGTGGTGATATTAAAAGGGTCATAGGAAAGGGAGCGGTTATAAAAACTTGCAGCATTATCATGCTGTGCAAGGGCGGCGTAGGTGGTTGCCATCGCGGCAAGCAAGATGGGATGCTCCGGATGTAATTGCAGCGCTTTGGTGTAGTAGTTGAGAGCATCGGAGAATTTACGTTCCTGATAAAGCGTATTTCCATGAGCAAGGCAGGCCTCGACGGTATTGACCGCATTAGCCGTTGTGGTGCGGGAGGGAAGCGTAACCACAGGCGGCGTCTTGACGGTCATATTCTATTCCTTATTGCCTGAATGGGATTTCTCTTCCACTACATTCCCGCACATATCGTGGGCATGATCGTGATGGTGAGTATAAACAGCAAGCTTGCGTGCTTCTTCTTTTCCAAAAAGCGCTAGATATTCAGGATGCTGTGTGACATCTTCGGGCTTTCCGTGGCAGCAAATATGCCGGTTGATGCATAATACGCGATCCGCAGCTTTCATCACCGTGTGCAAGTCATGCGACACCATCAGGATACCACAATGTTTGTGGTTGCGTATCCGCTCGAGCAATCCATAAAATTCGGCTTGTGCCCGTATATCCATTCCTTGCGAAGGCTCATCAAGGATGAGGAGATCGGGAGAATCCTTTCCCGGTGCATGGGAAAGCAATGCGGAAGCAAGGAGTACGCGCTGCATCTCGCCGCCTGAAACGGTGTGCATCTGCTGAGAGCGTAAACGTGTAATGCCGGTTTCTTCCATGACGTCATGGATGCTTTTTTTATTACCCGAAGAAGTATAAAGCCTAAGAAAGCGTTCAACCGTCATTGGCATGACAGGGTCAATCACTAGCTTTTGGGGCATATACCCGATGGCAATGTTGGCTGCACGGGAAATGGTTCCTTTCGATAAGGGTAGAACGCCCAGGATAAGACGGAGCAGGCTTGTCTTTCCTCCGCCATTAGGGCCAATGATGGTGACGATTTCGCCCGCGCTCACCGAGAGGCTGATATGGGATAGGATTGTCTTCCCTTCTAACACAAGGGAGATATTTTCCAGAGAAATAATAGGGGTTGCCCCGGCTGAACTGCTTTTGTATGCTTCCATCAGGTACACCTGCAACATTCCTCGAATTCTGGTACTTTAATGCTAACACGTCGATTTGCAAGCCTGATTGTTGTTTTCCTTTCATTGTTGGTGGTGACGCCTGCCTATGCGGGTGATTCAACGCCGCGTATCGTCGTCAGTATCAAGCCGATCCATTCGTTGGTGGCCTCTGTCGCGGATGGGGTGGCGGAGCCTGTGTTGTTGTTGGATGGCAAAAAATCCGAACATCATTATACGTTGAAACCTTCTGATGCGAAGGCCTTGGCCAATGCGGATCTTGTTTTTCTGGTGAGCTATGATTTGGAGACTTTCTTGGAGCGTCCGCTCGCTAGCTTAAGCAAACAGGCGCGGGTGGTTAGTTTGATTGACGCAAAAGGGGTCACGGTATTGCCTCGCCGGAAGAATAATTTATGGACGACGGTACAGCAGGAGTCTTCCCATACAGAAGCGGCCCATGATGAAGATCACGACCATGACGGTCATGAGCACCGGGGGAAAGATGACCTTCATATCTGGCTTGAGCCCAATAATGCGATTGCGATGCTAAAAGAAATCGCGGCTGTGCTGAAAGAGGTGGATCCTACGAATGCGAGCGCTTATGAGAAAAATGCTGCCGATGCGATCGCGCGGGTCTATGCGACCGATGGGGAGTTGAAGAAGCAATTGGGCTTCTACACCAAGACGCCCTATATGGTGCTTCATGATGGGTACCAGTATTTCGAGAGCCATTATGGACTTAATGCGATTGGGGCAATCACCCTTACGCCCGAGATGAAGCCGGGTGCGAAGCGTATTCGGCAGATTAAAGAGCTGATTGCAAACCAGGGCGTGGCGTGTGTATTTACCGAACCGCAAATGTCGCCTTCGACGGTGATCTTCTTAGCCGAGCAGGCCTCTGTGAATATGGGCGAGATTGACCCGCTTGGGCTTTCGGTGCCGGCGGGTAAGGGTGCTTACGAGACGATATTGAAGAATATCGGGAATAACTTGGTGAAATGTTTTGTGGATCTTCGCCTTGAAGACGGTGTTACGAAAGCAAAGAAAGAATAAGCGTGATGCCGGGAAAAACGCCTGAAAATTTATCGTCGGAGATATTGTGGGATGTCATTTCCTTTAATTCGGAAGGGCTTATCCCGGCAATTGCGCAGCAATATGATACGGGCGAAGTGCTGATGATGGCATGGATGAACCGGGAATCCATCGAAGAAAGTTTACGTACCGGTCAGGTCTGCTATTGGTCGCGTTCACGCAAAAAGCTTTGGCGCAAAGGGGAAGAATCCGGTCAGGTGCAGCGGTTGGAATCTTTACGAATCGATTGCGATGGTGATACGTTGTTGCTCCTGGTGAACCAAAAAGGTGTGGCGTGCCATACCGGGCGGCGTAGTTGCTTTTATCGTACTTCCCACGACGATGCCACCTTGACGACGAATCAGGAAGTGCAAATATCCCCCGATACCCTTTATAAGGAGTAGTATGCGAAGACAGCTCCTGATTAGCACAATGCTTCTTTTGGGATGCGTGTTGAGCGTTGTTCCGGCCCATGCCGATATTCGTGGCCTTCCTTCAGTAACGGTGTTAGCGGATTCCAGCCTTACCCATCCGCTTACCGAGCTTATGCGGACGTATTCGAGGCAACATAATATTTCCGTGACGGCCGAATATGGGTCTTCTTCCGAGCTTGCCGAGCAAATCGAGCAAGGGGAAGTGGCGGATGTATTTATTAGCGGGCATAGCACGTGGATCGTACGCTTAAAGCAGTTGGGGTTGCTTGATGTCTACACGCTCACCTCATTAGCACAGAACCGATTGGTGTTTGCTGTGCCGACGCGCCATGTTCTGGCGGAGCGTTATAAAGAAAAAACGGATGCGAAACAATTTCTAAACGCAATCACTACTAAGGAAGTGCCGGTTGCGATTTTGGTGGTGGGGGATCCCGAAGATACGCCGCTTGGGGTCTATACGGCAGAAGTGTTGCGTAAATTTGGATTGCTCAAAAAACTAAAACCCGTGTTGCTTCCGGCCATTAATTCGGCTCAGGCGCTCTACTTGATTGCCCAGGGAGAGAATCCAGGCATTATTTATGCAAGTGACGCGTATAATAACACCCAAGTGAAAGTGATTGCGGAGATTGATCCTTCCTTGCATGAGTCAATCACCTATCAAGCAGCGGTGGTTGCGGGGGAATATATGGAGCAGGCAAGGGAATTTGTGGAATACTTGAAAAGCCCGGAAGCACAGAAAGTATTTGAGAGCTATGGGTTCATCACGAACTAATGCGTAAGCTTATTTCTTTGTCTTGGGAGCGAACATCTCCATGGTCTGTTCAAACAGCGCCATATTTTGCTTTGCAATTCCCTCTAGCACTTTGTCAAACCCAGGAACGCCCTGCAATGGGGAAGGAAAAGGTGTTTGAAATGGAGTTTTTGTAAATTTTTGCAGTTGCTCTTGGTTATGGATAAAATACTGCATCGTGGTTTCAAGGTAGTTAGGCAATAGCGATTGCACGTTGTCGTCATAAAAGCGAACAAGCTGCAGTAGGAAAGTGGTGGGGAGTAAGCTTGATCCCTTAGATTCCTGGTCGAAAATAATCTGGGCGAGCACGCTGTGGGTGAGATTCTTTCCGGTTTTGGCGTCCTGAACCTCAAACTCTTCTTCGCGGCGGATCATCTCGCGCAAATCATCGAGTGTGATATAGGAGCTGGTTTGGGTGTTGTAGAGCCGCCGGTTGGGATATTTTTTGATGATGACGATCTCAGTTTGCTTATGCGCCATATCTTCACCTTTTTGAGAAACGGAGTTTTCATTGCAACCGAGAAGTAACTCTGATTATATAGCAGTGTACTCAAAAAAACTTTCAAGGCAAGGAGGATGTGCCCAAGTGGATGATACGATGGAGAAAACCACGCGAGAGTGGCTGAAATTCTGGCAAGAGCAGAGCGCCGGTTTTGTGAAAAATCCGGAAGTGACTGCGAAAATGACGGATCTGTTCCAAACGATGCAGCAGCGTTACGCCGCACATTACGCTGAGTTCTCTGATCAATTCCAATCGAAGCCTTCCCATGACAAAGACGTCACCAAAGCCTCCTCTTCCTCACGTGCCGCCGCTGCTCGTCCAGCACATGATGGCGATGGAAGGGATGAGCTCATTCTTCGCATTGCAGAGTTGGAATCTCGCATCCAGCGGCTTGAATCCGCTTTTCTCGAACCCTCTCCTCGAAAGCCATCCAAACGCAAAAAGAAGACCGCCTAACGACTTCCCCACCTCCGAAGGGCTTTATGGGGTGATGACGGATCGTATCTCCACGCTCTTTAAGGGTATTGCGGCGTATGAGCAGCATCCGTATCGCCGTGTGTGCGATACCCCGAAAGCAGTTTGGGAGGAAGGGGGGTCAAGCCTTTTTGATTATTCCGTATATGGGAATCCCTCCTCAAAAATGGACGCCGTATTTTGTGTGCCATCGCTTATCAATAAATCTTACATACTCGATTTATCCGAGGAATGGAGCTTCATGCGCTATCTTGCGGGATGCGGGTTTACTCCGTATCTCCTGGATTGGGGTATGCCAGGAGGGAGTGAGAAAGGATTTACGCTAGAGGATTTTATCGCTCGTCTTATTCGGGCGTTAGAGCATGTCGTGGCGTTGCAAGGTGGCAAACCGATTGCGCTGACGGGATATTGCATGGGCGGAATTCTAGCATTGGCGGTGGCGCAACTGCGGCCGGATCTTGTCTCACGCATAGCGCTGCTTGCAACACCCTGGGATTTCCATGTCCCATCGTATCGCCGGATCGCGGTGGATGATAAGACGCTTGCGACATTGGGCGGTATTTTGGAAAGCGTACCGACATGCGCGCCGGAATGGGTGCAGCTCCTATTCTACTATACGCAGCCTTTTAGCATTCATGAGAAATATATCCAATTTGCCGCATTGGATGATCAGGGCTCGGAGGAGATCACCTTGCAGGTGGCAATTGAGCAATGGGCGAATGACGGGATGCCACTCACTTCTGCGGTTGCGCGGAGCTGTATTATCGATTGGGTGCATCATAATACGTTGGCGCGAGGGAAGTGGAAGGTGGGGAGAGTCACGATTGATCCTGGACGAGTGACCGTACCCTCCTTTGTGGTGATGCCAGCCTATGATCGAATTGTGCCGAAAGAAAGCAGCGTGCCGCTCGTCGATGCGCTGCCGTTGGTGGATACATTGACGCCTAAAACAGGGCATGTGCGGATGGTCGCGGGCAGGGCGGCGAAGCAGGAGTTATGGCAGCCGCTCGCGATCTGGTTGCGGTCGTAAATGTCTTTACGATTAGAAGACGCAGGATAATGGAAAATATACAGTCGGTTATCAAGATGAAGTTCTTTTTGTTGCCTAGTTACTACAAAATCTGGTAATTGTACCCCTCGAGGTACTTGCCAAATTCTACTTTGGATAAATTTCTGCGAGAGGCTTCGGTGTTCGAATCCGCACGTACGTTTGAGTACGTTGCGTTTCTGTACTCCGAAAACCTGCCACATAAACCTCACCAAAGCGAATTTTAGAAGTACCCCTTCGCTTTACGAATTGGGAGTTATACATGACCATCGACACCTTACAGAGGAAGACTCCGATGAAGAAAGACAAAAATCAGAAAAAATCCAAAGGAAAAGAAGCACCGAAGAAGGACGTGGAAAGCTCCACTCTTCCGGTTATTCCTCCGAGTAAGCTCTCTATTACTCCCGATGTGGTTGCCAAACTCGAGCGGACACGCAAGGAAGCGCGGCTGGGGGGTGGGCAGAAGCGCATTGATAAACAGCATGCGAGCGGAAAACTGACCGCACGCGAACGGATCGAAGTGTTCCTGGACCCGGGCTCTTTTGAAGAATACGGCATGTTCGTCGAGCATCGCTCCACCGATTTCGGTATGGAGAACAATAAGTTCCCAAGCGATGGTGTGGTTACTGGGCAAGGGACGGTCAATGGCCGCCTTGTGTTTGTATATAGCCAGGATTTCACGGTACTGGGTGGATCGCTTGGTGAAGCGCATGCGCGCAAAATCTGCCAGATTCAAGATATGGCGATCAAAGTTGGTGCGCCAATTATCGGGATGAATGATTCCGGCGGTGCGCGGATTCAAGAAGGGGTTGATTCCCTTGGTGGTTACGGGGAAATTTTCCAGCGCAACGTAATTGCATCCGGTGTGGTTCCTCAGATTTCCCTTATCATGGGCCCATGTGCCGGTGGTGCGGTGTATTCGCCAGCACTGACTGACTTTACCTTCATGGTTAAGGGCACGTCCTATATGTTCGTAACGGGGCCGGATGTCGTCAAAACCGTGACCCATGAAGACGTAACCCAAGAAGAGCTGGGTGGTGCGGGAACGCATACCAAGAAAACGGGTGTGGCGGACTTGGCGTTTAATAACGATGTCGATCTGCTCTTAGAGGCTCGGAGGTTGATCAACTTCCTGCCGTCTTCTAACCGTGAAGCAGCGCCTGTACGGCCTGGTTCGGATCCAGCGGATCGCCTGGATTTCTCGCTTAATACACTGGTGCCTGAAAATCCGAATAAGCCATATGACATGAAGGAATTGCTTCTTCGGATTGTCGATGAAGGGGATTTCTTCGAGATACAGCCGGATTATGCCAAAAATATCCTCGTTGGATTTGGCCGTATGGAAGGCCGGACGGTAGGGTTTGTTGCCAACCAGCCAATGCATTTGGCGGGATGTTTGGATATCGCAGCATCTCGGAAAGGTGCGCGGTTTATCCGATTCTGTGACGCGTTTAATATCCCGATCGTAAGTCTTGTGGATGTGCCAGGCTTCTTGCCCGGTATGGACCAGGAACAAAGCGGTATCATTAAACACGGTGCGAAGCTGCTTTATGCCTATGCGGAAGCGACCGTGCCAAAAATTACCGTGATTACCCGTAAAGCCTATGGTGGTGCGTATATCGTGATGAATTCGAAGCATTTGCAAGGCGATATGAACTATGCCTGGGCGAATGCCGAAATCGCCGTGATGGGCTCTGAAGGGGCAGCGAAAATCCTGTTCCGTGAGCATGCGAATGATCCGGAGAAATTAAAGGCGCTGACCGATGAATACCGCGAGAAGTTTGCAAGCCCATTTGCGGCGGCTTCCCGTGGGTTTATTGACGATGTGATCCGTCCGCAAAATACCCGGTTCCGTTTGTGCCGTGCGCTTTCCTTGCTCGATAAGAAGCAGGTGACGCGTCCGTGGAAGAAACACGACAATCTACCATTATAATCCATGCCTAGCTGCAAAATAGTAGGTTCTGGTTTTAACCTAAATAAAGGTATCTATGTCTAAGAAGTTCAGAAAAATTCTGGTTGCAAACCGTGGGGAAATTGCCTGCCGGATTATGCGATCTGTCAGGAAAATGGGCGCACGCGGTGTGGCGATCTATTCGGAAGCGGATGCTAACGCGCTTCATGTGAAAGAAGCCGATGAGGCCGTGTTTGTGGGGCCATCGCCTACAAACCAGAGCTATCTGAATATTGATAATATCTTGGATGCCATCCGGAAAACTGGTGCGGAAGCGGTGCATCCGGGTTACGGATTTTTATCCGAAAACCGTGCATTTGCTGAGGCTTTAGAGAAAGAAGGTATTGTCCTGATTGGCCCGTCGCCTCATGCGATTAAGGCCATGGGTGACAAGATTGAGGCGAAGAAACTCGCTGAGAAAGCCGGAGTAAATACCGTTCCTGGCTATATGGGGGTGATCAAAGACGCCAAAGAAGCAACCAAAATTGCCAAGAAAATCGGCTTCCCTGTGATGATTAAAGCCGCTGCCGGCGGTGGTGGTAAGGGGATGCGAGTAGTCTATGATGAGAAGGCAGTTGAACAAGCCTTCAGCTCTGCGACGAACGAGGCGCGTAACAGCTTTAAAGATGCCCGAATCTTTATCGAAAAATATATCGAAAACCCACGCCATATCGAGATCCAGGTCATTGCGGATAAGTATGGGAATATCGTTTGTTTGGGTGAGCGCGAATGCTCGATCCAGCGCCATCACCAGAAGGTGATCGAAGAAGCGCCAAGCGTCTTTATCGACGATAAAACCCGCAAACAGATGTATAAACAGGTGGTTTCTTTGGCCAAGAAGGTGGGGTATTACTCTGCTGGTACGGTGGAATTTATCGTGGATACGAAGAAAAACTTCTATTTCCTCGAGATGAATACCCGCCTTCAGGTGGAGCATTGCGTTACGGAATTTGTGACTGGTATTGATATCGTGGAGCAGATGATCCGTATCGCTGCGGGTGAGAAACTGAGCTTCACGCAAGCCGATATCACCTTAGAAGGTTGGGCGATTGAATCCCGGATTTATGCGGAAGATCCGGTGCGCGGGTTCTTGCCATCGAGTGGCCGGATTACCGAATATAAAGAGCCGCAAGCATCGAAAACAGTGCGGGTCGATAGCGGTGTGTATGAGGGCTGTGAAGTCAGCATGTTCTATGACCCGATGATCGCGAAACTGATTACTTACGGGCAAAATCGGAAAGAAGCGATCAGCCAGATGCAGTCGGTGCTGGGGAGCTATGTCATCCGCGGAATTTCCCACAATTTAAGCTTCCTCGAAGCTTTGATTTCCCATCCGCGTTTTGGTTCAGGCGATATCTCCACCAACTTCATTGCAGACGAGTATCCGGACGGATTCTCAGGCGCGGAATTGACGACCTTGCATAGCCGTATTTTCCTCTCGACCGCATTGCATATTTACCTCACCGATGCTAAGCGTGCTGCCGGAATATCGGGCCAGGCACGTGGACGTGAGCGTCAAATCGGGACACGTTGGGTGGTCTCGCTTGATAATGAACGCTTCCCGGTTTACACCCGCGAAGCAGCCAATGGGCATGATATCACGTTTGAGGGTGAGCGGCTTTCGATCCGTACGGCATGGGTACTCGGGAACCGTCTGCTCCAAGGAACGTTGGACGGTGAACCGTTTAGCGTCCATGTGGAATATTGCCCCGGTGGAATGTGGTTGGGCTATGGCGGACGTCGTGTGAAGGCAACCGTCCGCTCACCGCGCGTGGCTGAACTTGAGAAATTCATGCCAGCCAAAGAATACGCTGATGATGCCGCTTCGCTTAATGCCCCAATTTCGGGTAAAATTGTGGCACTCAAAGTGCAAAAGGGTCACCAGGTGAAGCGCGGGCAGCCGCTGCTTATCCTAGAGGCCATGAAGATGGAAAATATTATCTATGCCGAGCACGATGTGCTGGTAAGTGCTTTGCTTGTGCAGGAAGGGGATAATGTGAATGTGGGGCAGCAATTGATGGCATTTGAACCCCTCCCTCTTGCCGAAGCTTCCTAAATTGCTACTATCGCTTGCTCCAAACACTAGCTTGTTTCGCTTCCGCTGCTCATGTACGTTTAAGGTACATTTCGCTGCGATTCTCGCAACCGAGTGTTTTCGCTAACGCGCTAGCGCAATTTTCTCAGAAAGTATCGATATACTGGGGATTTATGTATTTTGACTTCGAAGGAACATTAGGCGGCGCACGGCGCAAGAAGCGCACGGTTGTGGCTATGCGGTTACTCATCGAAGGGAAGGTTCAGAGCGTAGGGTTCCGGAATTGGCTTACCAATCGTGCCCAACAGCTAAAAATCAATGGATGGGTCAGGAACCGTACAAATGGGTCGGTAGAGACCGTATTGGTGGGGTTAGAAGAAGATGTGATGGAGATCGTTAAGGCCTGTTATTATGGACCTCCAACGGCATCGGTGAAGAAGGTAAAGCAATTTCCTTATCCCGATCCAGAGCATATTGAGGATGGATTTAAGCAGCTGCCTTCTGCATAAACAACGTGTTAAAATGCAGGTTTGCCTTGCCAAGAATCTTACTTTGTTTTACTCTCTGTCGTATAAGTCTTTGAGTTGGGAACGCTACGCATGTATCCTCGTATACCGTCACTATTATCCACATCCATCAGAGCATGGATAGTGCCGGTTTGCCTAAGTTTTTCAATTATTTCTGCCGATGCGCATGCGGAAGTGAAGCTGCTTGTCCAACCGGGTCAGACGCTCCACCGCATTGCCCGCGATTATAACACGACCGTCGATAAAATTAAGGCGCTTAATGGGCTTAAAAGCGATGTTCTGCCCGCCGGGAAAGTGCTCCGTTTGCCCGAAGTTGCGGCGATTTTTGCGCCCGTTAGCACTTCAATTGCAGCTCCTGTTGAAAAACCCAAACTCGAGCTTCGTAAAGAAGCTTTAGCGGCAACTTCTGCCTCGCCTGTAGCTACCGCAGCTTCCACGCAAAAAGAGGCGGAGCTTTTAAGCAACACGTCTATTCCCGTCACCAAGGAAGAGATTCGTACACCGCTGCCTGCAGTACCTGTTACGGCAATAGCGAGCACTGCGCCTGAGGAGGCACTGCACACGGTTCCTGTCCCCGTTTCCCGGGAGTTAGCGCAAAATGCTGAGGAAACTTTGGCGCTTCCGGCGCCTGTTTCAAAAAAAGAAGAACATGCAAACGTCTTGTCTGAAGCGCATGCTACCATCCCGCCACACCGTCTTGTACCTGTGTTTCCCGTAAAAAAGCCTATAGAAGAGACGGTGGAAGAAGCAAAAAATATGGATGAATTGGTTGGGCCTATGCCAGAAGATACGGCAAGCGCTGAGCCGAAAGTTATCCCAACACCGATTTTACGTGAGGTGCTGGTAGGTGTGCTCCCAACGGCTCCTGTGTCGAATGAGGTGGCATCGAATGAAATGATGAGAGAAAAAGCGGATTTGGTTGCCCCAACCTTCATTGGCCCAGAAAAACCGGCGGAACTTGATACCGCATTGGCGGTTGAGGGTACATCGGAAGAGGCGGTTCCTGTGGTCCTGAATACGGCGGAAACGGCGCCTGCACCGGTAACGCAAGTGGCAAAAATTCCTACGCCAGTTCTACGGCCGGATATTAAGGAAAGCCGCATTGCTAGCGAGCTTGTGCCGGATCCAAACACGGCGCGGCTCTTTACGCCAAGCCAGTATGGTTTTATTTGGCCAACCAACGGGAAAGTGATTTCTCGCTTTGGCCCGAAAGAAGGCGGGTTGCATAATGATGGGATCAATATCAAAGCGCCGTATGGCTCTCCTGTGCGCGCGGCAGCGGATGGTACGGTGGTTTATGCTGGCAATGAGTTGCGAGGCTATGGGAATCTTTTGGTGGTGAAACACGACCAAGGCTATATGTCCGCCTATGCGCATCTGGCGGATATGATGGTGAAAAAAGGCGACCAACTTCGTCGCGGTACCTTAATCGGGCATATTGGCAATACCGGAAATATAGATACCGCACAGCTGCATTTTGGTATCCGTAAGGGCAAGAAAGCCTTGGATCCTGAGCAGTACCTCACCGATAGTAATTCGCAGTATGGTGCATTGAACTAGACATTCCCCTGATGGGCTGCAAATCTGCATTTTTACGCTTCCGTGCTTCACGTACTTTTACATACGCTGCAGTACGGTTCTTAAAAATACAGGATTTTTGCTCCATCATGTTGAATCTCTATGATTTTTTCTCATAGGGTACCGCTTGTTGCGATACGATAACTGTGCCATAGTAGCGTCATGAAGCTATTTACTCAAAAGCATGATTTTTCCGCATTGGCTCCCTCGCTGTGTTATATCGGGGGGAAGTGGATAGGTGCATCCGATAGGGCCACCCTGACAGTCCATAATCCCGCAACGGGAGAGGGGATTGGGAATGTTCCGTCCGTGACACGTGAGGATACTGTCCGTGCGATTGATGCGGCTGAGAAAGCTTTGCCGACGTGGGCAGCCTTGACCGGGAAACAGCGCTCCCACTTCTTACGCACTTGGTTTGACCTCATTACCGAACATACCGATGCCTTGGCGGCGATTATGACCTTAGAGCAGGGCAAGCCGCTTGCTGAAGCGAAGAGCGAAATTGCCTATGCGGCGGCCTTTGTGGAATGGTTTTCGGAAGAGGCGAAGCGTACCTATGGTACGACGATTCCCGCACCCAAAGCGAACCAACGGATTACGGTTATAAAGCAGCCGGTGGGAGTCGTGGCGACGATTACCCCCTGGAATTTCCCGAGTGCGATGATTACCCGCAAGGTAGCAGCAGCACTGGCGGCGGGTTGTACGGTTATATCCAAGCCCGATAGCAAAACCCCATATTCCGCCTTGGCGTTGGCGAAATTGGCGGAAGAAGCGGGAATTCCGGCCGGTGTGTTTAATGTGATTACCGGCAAAGCTGAGACAATTGGGGGCGTGCTGACCGCGAGCCCAAAGGTGCGGAAATTGAGCTTTACGGGTTCCACGGAGGTGGGGAAAATTCTCCTGCGGCAATCGGCGGATACAGTCAAGAAAGTCTCGATGGAATTGGGTGGAAATGCGCCGTTTATTGTCTTTGCTGATGCAAATCTCGATAAGGCGGTGGAGGGGTTAGTTGCCTCAAAATTCCGCAATAGCGGGCAAACCTGTGTTTGTGCGAACCGAATTATGGTGGAATCTTCGATTGCGAGCGCGTTTGAGGCGAAGCTCCGGACGGCAGTGGATAAGCTTGTTGTGGGCAATGGCATGGAGGTGAATACTAACCAGGGGCCGCTTATTAGCGAGCAGGCACGACAGAAGGTGGAAGGAATGATCGCAGAGGCGGTGGCTTCCGGTGCTAAGCTTGTATGCGGCGGAAAGTCGGTGCAAGGGGAGGGATACTTCTTCTCGCCGACGATTCTTACTGGTGTGAAGCCGGATATGCGGATCGCGCGCGAAGAGGTGTTTGGCCCAGTCGCACCGATCATGACGTTTACGACCGAGGCAGAGGCTACAGGGATAGCGAATGCTACGCCGTTTGGCTTGGCATCCTATGTTTATACGAAGGATCTCGCCCGCGCGATACGGGTCAGCGAGGCGCTGGAATACGGGATTGTGGGGGTCAATGAAGGTCTGATTTCTACTGAAGTCGCGCCCTTCGGTGGGATTAAAGAGTCCGGGTTAGGGCGTGAAGGGTCGTTCCTCGGGATCGAAGAATACCTAGAAACCAAGTACATCTGTATGGGGATTTAAGCCACTGCCGGCTGTGCTTTCCCTTGAAGCAGCTCACGGGCAAGAATTTTCCCCTCTTCTACCGCAGGCTGGTCAAACGCATTAATCCGAAGAAGCCCAGCGATAATAATGATTTCCAGCATGCTGTGCATCAGTAGCGCACCCATGGTGTAGTCATTCAACTCCTTTAGCCGAATGGTTTTGACCGGGCAGCCATTGCGGGTGAAGGTATCGGTCGTTGCTTTTTGCTCGGCTTCGAGCACGTCTCCCAGTGTTTTTCCTTCTAAATAGGTCAGTCCAGGATGCGGAGGAAGTTCACCCAGCGTGATATTCGGGCCTTTTCCGGTCGTATCGAGCGACAGGATCGTGAAGGCTTTGTCGTGCTGGCCACCAAGGTAAAGCTGCAGCTGGCTGTGCTGATCGAGCGTTCCCATGGCCTTGATGATTGACGTATGCACGCCCTGTTTGCCGAGGCTTTCCGCCCAGGTTTGGCGATACCAGGTGGCAAAGCCAGAAAGTTGGTCGACATAAGGCATCATCACCTTAATCGGGAATCCACGTTGCATAAGGACGATATCCGCTGCAGCTGAGGCCACGGGTGCTGATTCGATACCGCATTGCATCACCTGTTCCACGACTTCAATAGAGCCTTCCCGGCATGCGAGCGCATCGCCTCCACGGATGAGGAGTGGCAAGAGCCCGACGTTGGTGAGGGACGAGAAACGTCCACCAATAGCCGGTTCATGGTCAGAAATCGTGCCGCCGATCGACTCTGCGATATCGCGAAGGACATTTTTCCCCGGATCGGTAATAAAGAACCAATGTTTATTGATGGACTTACCCACCACATGACGCTGAACATCCAGTGCGATCAAGGTTTGTGTAAGGGTCTCGAGCGTTGAGCCGGATTTACTGATCGCCAAAAACGCGGTTTTTTTGAGGTTAAGCGAGTGGAGAAGGCCTTCCATCGTGATGGGGTCGATATTATCCAGAAAATGGAGCTTTGGCGCATCTTGCGTATCGGCATGGAGGTTCGTCACGGCCTGGGGATTTAAGGTCGAGCCGCCGGTCCCGAGCACCACTACATCGGTAAACTGTTCGCGAATTCGTTCCGCAATCGAGCGGAACATTGCAAGGTCATCCCTTCTGCTTCCAATGGTAAGCAAAGGCAGGCTTTCTTCCTCGCGTTGTTGTTTGAGTTGTGCGACGGTTTTTTTGGCGTCTTGAAGGACACGTTCCCATGTCATCCGTGCCATGCCACGTTCCCCAATGGCAGTATCAAAGCAGCGTTCCAGTGAAAAATGGTAAGTCATATGTTATCCCTTAGTTCCCTTTTCCTTCTTACCTATTGTATTTTAAGAATAACAATAGGTAGGTCGCACTCTCCCTGAGATGCGAAAGTGTCATGCACTATAAACAAGGTTTTGGGAAAAGCAAACTGCAACCGCAGTTAAACTTTGTGATAAGGATGTCCGCTGGTGATGGTATAGGCGCGATAAAGCTGTTCGGCAAGCATAGCACGCACCATCATATGCGGCCAGGTCATGGTGCCAAAGGAAAGGAGGAGATCTGCACGATCACGGGCTTCTTTTCCGTGGCCTTGGGCGCCTCCGATCAGGAAAGCAACCGAGCTATGGCCTTGGTCGCCCCAGGAGGAAAGGGTGCGGGCAAAAGCAGGGCTATCGAGGGATTTCCCACGCTCATCAAGCACTACGCAGCGCGCGCCTTGGGGAATGGCTTTAAGCAACAATTCAGCTTCTTTTTGGGCGAGGAGATCAGGAGGAAGTGGGCGTTTTTCTTCGACTTCTACCAACGAGATTTTCCAGGGAGTGCGGGCGGTGTAATCGTGGTATAAGGAGAGCGCAGGCGATGTTTTCGCCTTTCCTACAGCAGCTACGGTAATTTTCATGTGCCAGTCCCTAATTCCGGATGGCACCGAACCATGCCGTTAGCTATTATTTAGCCTTATTTAGGCAAAAGCGGCTTCATTCACTGATTTTGGCAATTCTACCGCCCACATTTTTTCGAGGTTGTAGAATTCCCGGACTTCAGGCCGGAAGAGATGCACAAAGATGCCGCCCGTCTCTACTAATACCCAATTACAATCGCGCAAACCTTCCACAGTTGGCTGTGAAAATCCTGCATCTTTCATATGTTGGGTGAGATGGTGGGCGATGGCACCTACATGCCTGTCAGAACGGCCAGAAGCGATAATCATTAAATCTGCCATATCGCTCTTGCCTGCCAGATCGATTACAACGATGTCTTCCGCTTTGCTGTCTTCAAGTGAGGACAGTATACGGTCTTTGACATTCATTTGCACCCTGGCACGGTCGGGTTGCGTTTTTATGATTACACCTATCAAATAAGGTTGAAACAAACACTTGCCTACATCCCCTATTGTAACAGATTTTGGCAAAAAAGCTAGTTTTATTGCAGGAGAGTAATTAAAAACTTTAGGGTGAGTTGTTAAAAGCATAAGGGAATTAAAAGGTGAAAGGCAAAAACCCCTTCTAAAGAGCTTTAGGAGGGGCTAGGGAAGAGGGTATTTATTACCCCCGTCCTTGGTCTGGATTATCCCGTTCTGCCGCTGCCCGTGCCCGTTCGGCTTCGATGTTCTGGGTGAAGCGATTGGTGGTTAAGTTAAGCACAGTGGCTATCCAGCTGTTTATGAAATTTGCGGATTCTTGAGTGAAAGGCTCCCCCTTTTCCTGGCGAGCAACCCTTTTTAGCGTATTGAGGGTTGAGAGGTTTTTTGTATTATTCTCCTCATTGAACAATGCCTTGGAAAGCCGATTATCCTCTGTAAATATATCAAATAATGCTTGCGAAAACTGACCACCTGCTTTGACGATAATACTGGATATTTCATCGCTTGCTTCTTTCTGCAATCCCGTTCGGAATTTTTCTTGCCAGTTTTGTCGCATGGGGTCTTTTAAGGCGTAATGGATGATCCCATTATCATCGTGGGGATCGAACAGGTTGATAAAGGCCGTATTATCAATCTCAAGGAGGTCTTGCATTCCTTCTACCAAATCCGGTTGGAAAATCGCACCGGAAGCAAGGAAGAGTTTTGCGAATTTCGCATTCTCCTTAGAAACCGCACTGTGCAGCGGGGTTCGGCCCTCGTCATCTTTGGCATTGATATCTGCATTGTGTTTGAGTAGGAATTCTGCGGATTCCGTGCGTCTGAAAAGAGCTGCATTGTGGAGTGGGGTTCGGCCCTCGTCATCTTTAGCATTAATATCCGCTCCCTGCTTGAAAAGTGAGGTGATATTGGAAAGGTTGTCCTTCCTCTGAGCAGCTAGCAGCAGTTGCTTATTCAGATTTTTTTGCTGTTCCGGTGTAAGCGCAACTTCATTATTGGTGTTCTTGCTCATGGTTTTCCCACGTTATTCTGTTAATTACGAAAGGCTGTTGGGAAACAGTTTAAGTAAGCATATTTATAATATCAACAATATTTCACGAATGAAAAGCTGCATATAGCAAAAACCCCTCCCAAATTGCTTTAGGAGGGGTTGGATACAATTTATTTCACAGTCGATTATTGTTCATATTCGCTGCTGCTGGCATGCAAGCTGCCTTCAGCAAGTGTACGCACGAGGATATTTACGGCCTCACGATGTGCAGGATTTTCGATCCGAAGGAAGTTTCTTGAGACTTCAATGCACATACGTTGGTGCTTTGTAGGTAATACCGGATCGGTATCGCTTGCATCATCAAAGAAATACCCTACTGGTTTATTGAGGGCTTCGGCGATTGAGGCCAAACGGCCTGCGGAAATACGGTTAATGCCTTTCTCGTATTTCTGGGTTTGTTGGTGGGTTACGCCGATTTTTTCGGCTAATTGGTGGCGTGACATGCCCATGGCGATACGGATTTCTTGGATTTTTGCTCCAATTCTCCGGTCCAGCTCATCGGCGTCTTTCACCCCTGGATTGGTACTAAAATGCGGTTTTTCCATCATAACTTTTTCCTTTCCCTTGGCTTTTACAGTTTTAGTCTTGGTGTATTATCGAATTCATGTAATATACGGTAATGTCCCATAGGGTAAGTAACGCAAGGGTTATGCCAAGTATAGGGCTTCTTTGTGCCTATTTTGTGGGAAAAGAAAACTGTGGGTTTACAGAAGATTAGGAGACTTAGGGTTGAGTAGAATAGATGCCCTTAGCACCTTAATTTAAGGATCGTCCGGTTTTGGTATGTCCCCTTTTGGGACGTGTGCCGCTATGATACAAATTCAACACCTCCACGTGGAAGAAAATGACCGCCAAAGAACGTATTACGCATCTGGTTACAGAAACGCTGCACCCCCTGCATCTGGAGGTAGTGGATGAGTCGTATCTCCATAAAGGGCATGCAGGCTATCGTGAGGGGGTCCAGACGCACTTGCGGTTGACCGTTGTCTCTACTGCGTTTGAAGGAAAAAGCCGTGTGGATCGCCATCGGATCCTCCATACGTTACTGGATAACGAATTAAAAAACGGCGTGCATGCGCTCGCACTCGTCTTACATACGCCCGAGGAGATGCAGAGGTCGAGGCCGTGAAGTATAAGCTGTTCCTTCTTCTGCTATTGCTCGTTATGCCGGTCCGTGCGATGGCATTTGCGCTTTCGATGCCGGTGGCATGTAACTATGGCACGGAGTGCTTTATCCAAAATTATGTGGATCATGATACCGATTCAGGTTGGCAGGATTACCATTGCGGGGCGTTAAGCTATGACGGGCATAAGGGGACGGATTTTCGCATAAAAGATGATGTGGCGATGGAACATGGCGTTGATGTGATCGCGGCTATTGAAGGAACCGTACGGGGAGTGCGCGATGGAGAAGTAGATCGGCGCGTCACCGCAGAAACCCGTGAAGCCATTCGGAATAAAGAATGTGGAAATGGGATCGTGACCACGCATGAAGGTGGTTATGAGGTGCAATATTGCCATTTGAAGCGCGGGAGTATTAAGGTAAAAGCCGGAGATCGGGTTGCCCGTGGCCAGGTGCTGGGCCAAATTGGACTTTCTGGAATGACGGAATTTCCGCATTTGGATCTTTCGATCCGGAAAGACAAAACTCCGATCGATCCCTTTACAGGCGGCAGCTTTGGTGGGGTATGCGCAGGTGGAAATACGCCGCATTCGACGACAAGTGGATTATGGGATAAGGAAACGGCGGCACTGCTCACCTATCACAGCCCTGTTGCGCTAGGGTTTGGGTTTAGCGGGACTATTGTGAGTAAACAGGATCTAGAAAAAGCGATGGTGAGAAGCCAAACGCTCTCTAGAGATTCCAAGCAATTGATATTTTGGGCATATCTGATGGGGGTGCGTAAAGGAGACCGGTTATTGCTTTCGATTGCGACGCCTGAGGGCATGTTGCTTGCCCAAGAACAGACGCTATTTGATAATAACCAAGCGGTATATTACCAATATATCGGAAAGCCGTATACTGCGAGTGCTATTCCTCTGGGGACGTATAGCGCTACGATTCGTTTGCTACGCGAAGGTAAGACAGTGATAGAGAAGCGAGATAAAGTTAAAGTGCAGTAGCCTATAACGCTCGCAGTGCGCTTTCTTCAATCCCAAGTGCTTGAGAAATGCCTTTAGCTTTAGTGAGTGTTTCTTCCCATTCGCCCTGCGGAGTCGAATCAGCCACAATAGCGCCGCCCACTTGGAATTCCCACCGTGTGCCTTCTAATATAATCGTGCGGATGACGACCGAAAGATCGCAACTTCCATCACCGCCGAACCAGCCGATGGCGCCGCTATAAATCCCCCGTTCAATGCCCTCCAGTTGGCTGCAGAGTTCCATTGCTTTGATTTTCGGTGCGCCGGTCATGGAGCCTGGAGGAAAGGAGGCGGTGACGGCGCTGAGTGTACTGATTTCCGCGCGTTTATGTGCTTGGATGGTCGAGGCCATGTGGTGGACGGTGGCGTAGCTTGTGATATCGAATAATCCTGGCACTTGTACCGTGCCGGTTTCGGCGGATCGTGAGAAATCATTTCGCATAAGATCCACGATCATGAGATTCTCGGCCTTATCTTTGGAGCTGCTTGCCAGTGCATCGCGAGAAGCGGAATCTTTCGTTTTATCGGCAAAACGTGGTGCGGAACCTTTGATGGGGCGTGTTTCCATAATGCCATTTGGAGTCACATGCATGAATTGCTCGGGGCTGGAGGAAAGGATCACGGTGTTTTTGAATTTCAGGAATGCGCTGTAAGGAGCTGGGCTGATCGTACAAAGCCGGGTAAACACAGAAATTGGGCAGGGAGGAGCGGCGAATTCTCCTTGGAACTTCCGGGTAAGATTGGCTTGATAAAGATCGCCGCGCAAGATGGCCTCGCGGATGATCCCAACCTTTGTGAAATACTCTTCTTTCGTCATAGGCGAGGAGAGGGAAGCAATCGCTGGGAGTGTTGAATCCTGGAGAGCTATGGCTTCAGGTAATGTGGATACACTGTCTGCATTTTTAGTATAGGCGGTCAGCGTTTTTGTTGGGTGATCGAACAGGAGCACTGTTTGGTAATGTATCATCCAGAGTTTAGGCAGCGCAAACCCAAAGGGAGCGGCTTTTGGCAAGGATTCCAGGCTATGATTTAACTCATATCCCAGATATCCAAACCAGGCGTTGGTGAAAGCGGGTTCTGTCTCGCTTAGGACTTGTGCAAAAAGGGAAAAATCCTTGGCCTTCACGTGGGCTTCATCACCGATGGCGATGAGGGTTTTTTTACCCGAAAATCCAACATCTAGGCCAGAATGCAGGCAGGCAACAAAACGATGTTCGCGGACGAGCTGCTCTAGCATCGGCAGCGGATCGCGCCAAGGCAGCGAATGGGCGTTAATTTCGCCAGAATTCGTCATGGATTTGGACATAGGCTATTTTATCGTTTTCAAGTCGTTGTTGTAACTGCTGGATAATCTCATTTGTTTCCCATTTTAGACCTAAAGGTTTGAGGCTCGAGACGGGCATGATACCGATATTACTGTTGGTAAGAAACACTGATTCAGCATCGTTTAACGTTTCAAGAGGCCATTCACCTTCTTTTATTGTGTAAGGTGCTAGAGAAATCACCGCTTCGCGCATGATTCCTGCGAGTGCACCGGTTTCTAGCGAGGGCGTATAAAGTGTGCCCGATTTTAGCCAAAAGATATTGCTGGAACTGGCTTCTGCAATCATTCCCGATGCGGAAAGTAGCAATGCTTCCTGGCAACCCTGTTCGACGGCTTCCATGCGCGCAAGCGTAGAGTTTAGGCCCTGCATAGTTTTATACGCGGTGGGGTAGGATTTCGGAGAAGGTTTCTCGTACCCGCTGACATAAAGTGTAAATGAAGCCGGAAGCAGTGCCGAAGGCGGTAAGGTTTCAATCACGACGGTGGGTGTGCAGTCTTTTGGCAAATAGCCTTGGCTGCCGATGCCGCGGCTGACGGACAGGCGGAGTGTGCCGTTGCTTAAAGTGTTTCGGATAAGAAGTTCTTTGCAGGCGGTTTTCAGCGTGTGTGTATCATAGGCAATGCGAAGCGCGCTAAGTCCTGCTTCCAGGCGTTTCATGTGCGATTCAAAGCGATAAGGTACGCCGTCGATTACCTGGATGGTCTCAAAACACCCATCGCCAAAACGGAATGCGCGTTCTTCCACCGATACAAGCGCACGGTCTTGAGGTAAGAAAGCTCCGTTTATATATGTATTTTTGGCCATAGGCATGGTATGAAATCGTTATTCATCAAGGTTATGGGCACGTTATACCATGGAAGTCATACTCGGGCTAGGCTCCAATATTGAAAATCGGTTGGATTATCTCCATCAGGCAGCAGAATTGCTGGCTGGGATACATGGCGAGACGATTTTATTAAAAATGGAATGTTCGCCGGTCTATGAAACGGATGCGTTATTGCCCGAGGATGCGCCAAAAGAATGGGATGTGCCGTATTATAATATGGTGGTGAAGGGCGAATGCCGGTTAACGCCGGAGGGGTTGCTCGAGTCGGTAAAACGGATTGAAAAGGTAATCGGGCGGCAAGATCGCGGGCATTGGGGGCCGCGCGAGATTGATATCGATATTTTGAGCTATGGCAATCGTGTGATGGAGACGGAGCGGCTTTCGATTCCGCACAAAGGCCTTCTGACCCGTGCGTTTGCCCTTATTCCCTTTGCGGATGTTGCACCAAGCTGGAAATATCCGGTTCCTGGGGAGTATTATGGTAAAAAAGCAAGTATTCTAGCCAAGCGGGACGGGTTTAATACCAGCGGCACGCGGGCGACAAATTTGCGAGTTGCCGTAGCCTGGTAAGGCGAGATTAACTCGCCTTTGCCAGCCCTGCTTCTTGTGGAAACACTGTATCCAGCGCTTTTCCGAACTTTTGCGCGATTTCTTCCACATGCGACGCATTGATGATGAAGGGGGGAGCGAACATCACGTGATCGCCCGTTTGTCCATCAATCGTACCGCCCATCGGGTAGCACATCAGTCCTTGGTTCATCGCTTCGGTTTTAAGCTTCGCATTGATTTTAAGCGATGGATCGAAAGCTTCTTTCGTCGCTTTATCCGCAACGATCTCAACGCCTAAGAAAAGGCCTCTACCGCGGATATCGCCCACATACGGATGTGAGCCAAATGCAGATTCGAGTGCTTTGCGGAAGGCAGCGCCTTGGGCGTTTACATTCTCAAGCAGCTTCTCTTCAACGATTGCTTGGTTTACTGCCAATGCCGCAGCGCACGCCGTTGCGTGGCCCATATAGGTGTGGCCATGTTGGAAGAAGCCGGTGCCTTTGGAAATCGCATCGAAGATTTTGCTCGCAACCATAATCGCACCGATTGGTTGATAACCACCGCCTAAGCCTTTTGCGATAGTGATGAGGTCAGGCGATACGCCATCATGTTCACAGGCAAACAACGTGCCGGTACGACCCATGCCGCACATGACTTCATCGAGGATTAAGAGGACATCATATTTCGTGCAGATTTCACGAACGCGTTTCAAATAACCTTCGACCGCAGGGACACAGCCCATTGTTGCACCCACGACCGGCTCTGCGATGAATGCTGCTACGGTTTCGGGGCCTTGTTCCAGGATTTTGGCTTCTAATTCATTCGCCACGCGCTGGCCATAGTCGAAGCTGCTTTCCCCGTCTTGTTTGCCACGGTATTCGTAGCATGGAGAGATGTGGTACATCTCCAGCAATAATGGACCAAATTGTGCGCGGCGCCAGCGGTTTCCACCGGCAGAAAGAGCGCCCAGTGTGTTCCCGTGATAGCTCTGCCAACGGGTGATGATTTTGTGTTTCTCGGGCTTACCGGTTTCCACGAAATATTGGCGCGCCATTTTCAGTGCGCCTTCGACGGCTTCCGATCCACCGGATACGAAATACACTTTGCCAATGCCGTCAGGTGATTGTTTAACAAGGGTTTCTGCGAGTAGCTCGAGTGGTTCATTGGTGAAGAATCCGGTATGGGCAAACGCGAGAGTATCGATCTGTGCATGCATCGCTTCGCGCACTTTCGGGTGGCTATGGCCTAAGCAGGAGACCGCTGCACCGCCGGATGCATCCAAATACCGTTTGCCAGTAGAATCGATAATATAGCATCCCTCTCCTTTAACAGCAGTGGGGTAGTTGGTTTTGGTATGGCGGTGGAAAGCGTATGTCATAAAAACTCCTCTGTTTAGGGCGATTAGATAGGATGCACCTTAGCATAAAGAATGCTCTATTGCATCTCTAGAATTGCACATTACCTAGCAGGGCTAGCGATTGGCGCGGAGTCTTCCCTTGCAATATATTTTTGCCATTTTTTGGGGTGAGAGGGAGAATTGTCCAGCGTATAGGCAAGGCGCTGTTCCTTGATGGTATCGATATAATCACGTCGGAGAGTTATTTCTGATCCCGTATCTGTTTTTATGGTAAGGCGGGTACCAGGCAGGCCACGGATAAACTGTTTTGTGTTAGCCGCCGCATCGTGGGTTGTTAAATCAACCCATTTTCCTGTGTCATCTTTTACCGCAGTAATAAAGGTATTGGGAGATAAACCGGCTTTTTCTGCAGGGCTATTTTTGAAAATCTTCTTTATAAGCAGGCCCTGCCCGAGTGTGGGCTCGAATTGAATGCCAATCCCTGCGTAGTGAGGTGGTTTATCTAATTGATTGTTATGTTTTATTTCTTCTTTTAACACATTAGATTCCCTGCGAATCAAAGACATCAAGGTATTTGAAACATGTCGCTGTAAATGCGGAGAAAAACACGATAACGTATCTTTGGGGGGGCAATCATGCTTTCCCTCATGATAGAGTACATAGGCGGTTTGTGGTTTCAGTAGGGGTTCGATTGCCTGCTCTATGTAATGTTCAAACCAGCAGGCAGAGAGTCCTGCTAAGATGTTCTTCGCCCCTATTTTAGCAGCACTTCCATCGCCACGTTGTGTTTCTATATAAGCACGGCATTGCTTTATATCGAGGACATAATAAGGAGTATAGCTCTTTACTAAGCGACGCGGGTCGAAACGAGATAGCTTTTTGGGGATAAGGAGCTGGGGGAGAGCATCCAGGCCCATTTTCGTAAGAGCATCGCGAAAGGTATCGTTTGATTTTGGGAAAATGTTTTTTAAGCGCTCTATTTGGTGGAAGGCTTCGCTAATAAGCTCGTGCATTAAGGGTTGCTCTGGGAGGGCATCCTTACAGACATCTCTTAGATAGTTTTCGATATGGAGTTTACGTATTTCAACGGGGCTAAGAGGCTTTGGCATTGAGTGTAATAATCATTATCAATTAATGTAACGTATTAATAATAAAAGAGGGATCAAAGGTCAAGCAAAAAGAAAGGGGAAAAACTTAAGAAGGGCTGTTTTCGGGGCTTTCATCGGTAT
This sequence comes from Rickettsiales bacterium, assembly GCA_021156175.1. Lineage (GTDB taxonomy): Bacteria > Pseudomonadota > Alphaproteobacteria > Rickettsiales > JAJNBL01 > JAJNBL01. Next base: position 112,483 of record JAJNBL010000002.1, on the reverse strand, counting down.
CAAATCGGGGGTCATCGTCTGTTTCGATGGCATAAGATCCGATAAACCAACGGCCTAAGTCGACATCGGCACAGCGACGACAACAGAAGGGGTGGTAGTTAAGGGTAGCCGGTTTGCTACAAATTGGGCAGCGGCTGGTGCTAGCGGACATAGCCTATCCCTTGGAGTATCTGGTAGGTCTCATGGAGTGGCAGTCCTACGATATTGCTGTAAGAGCCCTGGATAAAGGGAATGTAGCTCTCAGCCATTCCTTGGATCGCATAGCCTCCTGCTTTGCCTTCCCATTCGCCTGAGGCCAGATAAGCATCAATTTCTTGAGTCGTGAGTCGTTTGAATTTCACAGTCGATTCGACTACGCGGGAAAGTAGTTTTCCTCCGTGGATCAGCGCAATCCCGGTATAGACGTGATGACGTTTGCCGGAAAGAAGTTTCAGGCATTCTCGAGCTTGTGCCAAAATTTCAGCTTTCGGTAATATACGCCGGCCAACGGCAACGACTGTATCAGCAGCAAGGATGACTGTATCGGAGGGGTGGGTATTGCGTAAGGCGACGGCGGTGGCTTTTTCTTTCGCTAATCGCTCAGCGTACACGCGCGGAAGTTCTTTTTTTTGAGGAGTCTCGTCGATTTCAGCAGGAACAACAGCATGCGGATTCAACCCTATTTGCTTAAGCAGGCTCAAGCGTCTCGGAGAAGCAGAGGCAAGTATCAGCTGCATGGCTATTTATGGCGTTTTACGATCCGCCCTTTGGAGAGATCGTACGGAGTCATTTCTACGGTAACGCGGTCGCCCACAAGGATACGGATACGGTTTTTGCGCATACGACCGGAGGTGTGAGTCAAGACTTCGTGGTTATTATCAAGGATAACCCGGAACATGGCGTTAGGGAGCATTTCAACGACTTTCCCTTCAAATTCAATTAGTTCTTCTTTAGCCATAGCGTAATCTTTACGTTCCTTAGGTCAGTGATTGTACAACCGTGCAGAAACTACTTAAATCCCGCTGTTATGTAAAGGGAAATATACACAGAAGGTACTTCCCTCTCCGACCGTGCTTTGAATCACAAGGCTGCTTCGGTGGCGGTTTAGGATATGTTTTACGATCGCAAGCCCTAGCCCTGTGCCACCTTCTTTGCGGGAACGGGCCGTATCGACACGGTAAAAACGTTCGGTTAAGCGGGAAAGATGTTCTGCTGCGATGCCTTCACCTTCATCCTGGACGCAAAAGCATAGCGCCTCTTTCACCCCATCGCCAAGCTTGGCATCGAAGGGGATTTTCTTAGTGCAGCGTAAGGTAATGTAGATATTCTGGCCTTCGTTGCTGTATTTAATCGCGTTACTAAGCAAGTTAGCGCAGACTTGCATCAGCTGGCTCATATCGCCGATAATGGAAGGGATCGTGCCTTTCGCTTCGTAATGGAGAGTGAGTTTTCGATCCTCTGCAATCCATGCTAGATGGGCAATCGCATTTTGACAAACTTCTTCCATATTGACCTGCTCGGTCGGCGCGGTATGGACATTGCGTTCAATTTTGGACAGCGACAGTAAATCCTCCACAAGCCGTGACATGCGATCGGCTTGCTCTTCCATGATGCCCAAGAATTTCTCACGTGCTTGAGGGTCGTCTTTGGCAGAGGTTTTAAGTGTTTCGATAAAGCCTACTAGGCTTGTTAAGGGAGTCCGGATTTCATGGCTCGCATTGGCCACAAAGTCCACGAACATCTGTTCGTTGCGTTTGGATTCCGTCACATCGTGCAGCACCATAATTGCAGCTAGATCTGCGGATGAGGCAATCGGGAAGCGCTCGATACTGACGATGTAATGTCTCGGTGATTTTTCCGTGAGATGTAACTCCAGCACGCGGCGGTTTTTTCCACCCAATACCACTTCTTTCGCGGCCTCCAGCAAGGTTTCATCGTGGAAAATATCTTCCAGGCGGCGCTCATGAAAATTATAGCGCAGTGCCGTATTGGCCATGCGGTTGGTGCGGACAATCCGCATGGTGCTGTCTAACATGATGATACTGTCAGGAAGCGTATCAAAAATGATCCGGCTCTCGGTCAAAGTGGCTTCAAGCTCGAGGTTTCGTGCCTGCCAGGAGGTTTGAAGATAACCGACCGATTTCGAAAGTTCTTCCACGTTACTTAAAAAACTTAAAGCAGGTGCGGTGCGTTCTTTTCGGTCAAGTGCCAGATGTTTTACGTAGTGTGTCAGCGCGGTAAGATCCGACACATAAGGACGTACCAGGATAAACGTCAGTACGAAAATGATCCCGAAGCCAGAAAGTGCATCTCCTACGGTGATGCGGTCGTTAATGAGGAAAATGCTTAAGACGGTGCCGGCAGGAAGGGATACGAAGATGGCAACCTTGATAAGTCGCGTCAAAGGAAATAGCCATTCAGGATAACGGATAGGGAGCGCGCGCAACGCTTTCTTTGCCATGCAGTATGCCTTTGATAAGGATCACCAACGGAAATGACTATATCGAGAAAGAAAATAGTTGTCGCGTTTTATTCGACAGTTACCGATTTTGCGAGGTTCCGTGGTTGATCTACATCCGTTCCTTTTTGGATTGCGACATGGTACGCCAGGAGCTGCACGGGGATCGAATAGAGGATCGGGGTCACAAATGGGTTTACCGTCGGGAGTTCGATCGTCTCACGCGAGATATCTTTTAGTTTTCGTACACCTGCCGCATCACTCAAAAACACCACTCGTCCGTCGCGCGCAGCGACTTCTTGCACGTTGGAAGCGGTTTTCTCGAACAGATTATCGGAGGGGGCAATAACGATCACAGGTACGTTTTCATCGATAAGTGCGATGGGGCCGTGTTTCAACTCTCCTGCGGCGATGCCTTCGGCATGGATGTACGAGAGTTCTTTGAGTTTCAGCGCGCCTTCGAGTGCAATGGCGTAGGACGTGTTGCGTCCGATATAGATCACATCCCGTGCAACGGCTAATTCCATTGCCAAGCGTTGAAGTGCCTGGTCGTGGTTCAAGATTTCAGAAGCACGAGCAGGAACTTCCGCCAATGCTTCGCAAAGTGCGGCTTCTTTCTCTTTGCTAATCGTTCCACGAGCCTGTGCAATACCGATTGAAAGGCAAGCGAGCACCACCAATTGGGTGGTGAAGCCTTTGGTCGAGGCAACGCTGATTTCCGGTCCTGCATGGGTACGCAAGATGAGATCGGACGCCAGCGCCATGCTGCTTTGCTCGGCGTTCACGAGGCTAATAATATGCTGCTTCTGCGATTTTGCGTATTTAAGTGCGGCAAGCGTATCGGCAGTTTCGCCGGATTGAGAAATAAACAATGCCATTCCGCCTTCCTGCATCACCGGTGCGCGGTAACGGAATTCCGAGGCGATATCGAGCTCAACCGGAATGCGTGCGAGTTCCTCGATCCAGTATTTCGCAACCATGCCAGCGTAAAAAGAGGTTCCGCAGGCAACGATCGTTACCTTGCTGATTCCCTTAAGGTCAAAGGGAAATTTCGGTAGCTGTATGGTCCGTGTGACCGGGTTATAATAGGCATTCAGCGTATCCCCGATCACGGCAGGTTGCTCATAGATTTCTTTGAGCATGAAATGACGGTAATTGCCTTTCCCGATAGCGGCGCCAGAAAGCGCGGTCAGCACCACAGGGCGTTCCACAATTTTATCATTCACATCGTGGATAATTACGCCTTTATCGCTGAGTTCTGCCCAGTCACCATCTTCGAGATAAGTAATTTTTTGGGTAAGTGGTGCGAGCGCATAGGCATCGGATCCTAAGTACATTTCGCCATCGCCATAACCAATCGCCAACGGCGAGCCATGGCGGGCGGCAACCAGAAAATTTTCCTTGCCGGAGAACAAAATCCCGAGCGCAAATGCACCTTGAATTTTACGCAACATGGCGCGTACCGCATCTTGCGGCGATTGTCCTTGGTTTAAGTAACGCGTAATGAGGTGTGGGATGACTTCTGTGTCGGTTTCGGTGGTAAATACCACCCCTTCGGCTTCCAGTTCTGTACGGAGTTCTCGAAAATTTTCGATAATACCGTTATGTACCACCGCTACTTTATCGGTTTTATGCGGGTGCGCATTGTTGGTGGTAGGAGAACCATGAGTTGCCCATCGTGTGTGGCCAATACCGAGTGTGCCTGCGGCAGGGTTTTTGGCGACTTCGTTCGCCAAGGCAGCGAGTTTTCCTTCCGCACGGCGGCATACGATTTCCCCTTTAAAGAGGGTCGCAATGCCCGCAGAGTCATAGCCCCGGTATTCCATCCGTTTGAGGCCGTCGAGCAGGAGCGGTGCCGCCTCTGCTTTCCCGATGATACCAATAATTCCGCACATAAATTGCCCGCATGTTAAAGACTATTTGGAACTACTACCAAGCATTACGGGCTTTGGCAAGTCACGCTTTATTACAAAACATTACATAGGGGTATTTATAGGATTTTTATAGATTTGGCCGCAATACCTATCTTTTTCTGAGAAGTGATAGGCTAAAGATGGAGGCATCATTTTAAAAAAGGAGTGTTTTATGATCGTTTCCCCCGTAGCAGTTACCCCGTTTATCTATAAAAATGTTGTCCGTTTTACGACCGGTACACAAGGAAATAGGCCCAAAAAAGGCCAAAAGCCTAAAGCAGGAAAACCAATTCAAGCAGTCATCCATGAAGATAAGAAAATCCGAGAAGAAGAGCAAAAACATTGGGATGAAGAAGTGGAGGAAACGTTTCCGGCCAGCGACCCGATCGCAAAATACTAAGGATGATGTTTGGGTGAGCGGGGTTTTTTGGAACGAGGAATTCCCGCATGGGTACGAAATGCGGTGACCGTTGAGATATTATACAAAAACCGTGCAGTATCAAAGATAAGTGTCCGCAGCAAAACGGTACGATTCACATCCCCTTCTTCTTGAAGGCGGAAGAGATAGGCCAGAGATACAAATGCGAGCAGGAAAGCGAGTAAAAATAAGAAATCCCAACCGGTGAGCGACAGAAGCGGCAGTATAAAAGAAAAATTTGGTGTGCTGATATGGATGTTGGTCTCCAGGTTCACCTCTTTCACCCAAAATACCACAGCGCCTCCGATTAAAGGGGCAAGCCCCGCACTGATGGAGCTGATCAAATTATTTACTGCAAGAAATGATGTGGAATGCTCGTCCGGGCAGAGCTTGAGTGCGATGTTGTTGGATGCGAGATTAATTCCTGATGTCGCGAGTCCCATAAGTATGTGGAGCACAAGGATAAGCGTCCACGTGTAGGAATGTACCGTGGGGAAGGTCGTAAAAGTCCACCCTAAGAAACAGAATGCGAAGATCGGGCCACAGATGCGTATGATCGCTTTATTGCTGAAGCGGTCACTGTAATGGCCCCAGATATGTAAGGTGAATGTGTAGATAATTTGGGTGATAACCGTAAGACGGATTACATCACTCATTGTGTAGCCAAGCGATTGTATCATGAAGGCGGCGAAGAAGGGAGATGCCAAGTTCACGGAGAATGACCACAGCGCCATAAAAATAATTAAGCGTCGAAAATTTTCATGACGTAAGGGAACATATAAATCGTCCAACGTGAAATGTTGCGTGAAGCGATCAATCGACGACTCGGGAATGGGAGGATGGTATAATCTACTGATCAACGAATTTGTCACGAGTGCCCAAACAAATCCGAGGGTGAAAAGAATCGCATACGGTGCGAGGTTTTCCCGGGGGTAATGTTGCTCCCACCATTCGAGAAAAACACTTGCTGCAAACATGAGCACGGTGCTTGCGATGGTAGAGAAAAGCATTCGCCAGCCGAAATATTTTCCCAGGCGATCTTTCGGAATAACATCATTCATCCACGAGTTCCATGCACATGCAGCAACCGCGCTTCCCATAAATCGCACGCTACATAATACAAGAAAAAGCATGAGTGCAATTGAAGGGGAGGGGATGAAGTAAAGAATTGCAACGCCGAGCAATGTCGTGCGAGCAATCCAGCAGGCAATTAATACGATCTGTTTGCGGTTGCGATACTTTTCCACCAAAAAAATCGCTGGAATTTGTATGATACTGGTCAAGAAGGGAAGCGCACCTAATATCCCAATCACCAGCGAGGAAGCATTCAGTGTGAGCGCAATGCCCACGAGCAATGTCCCCGTTGTTAGCGCATCCATCATGGAGCTTGCCACCCCCTCAATGATAAGAATAGGCGCCTGTTTCTCAAAGCGTGCAATTTTTTCGGAAGTCGTCATGGCAAGTATCCTTAACGTGACATGTCGTTAACAGGATTTTAATGAGGGTAGTATCCTTAGCTGATGGTAATTTGAGTCTAAACTCTACTTAATCAGTGAAGAGATAAATTTGCGATTACCATGTAAGAAGAATCCATGTGAGTGATGCGTTGCAGGCGGTAGTGGATCATTTTTCTTTTCTAAAAGTGACGCTTGGAGGCGTTGCACTTTGGATATGGTTGGTGTTACCGCTGAGTTTCATCGCGGTATATGCGCTAGTGCGTTTAGTCGTGGGTGTGTTTTATATTTTCCTGTGCAAGATCAGTGGCCGCGAGTTTTTCCTAAAACACTATATTTTTGAAGTGCGGCATCCGCTTACGCTTTTTATTACGGCGGTCTTGTTTAATGGAATCGAAGCGATGCTGCCGCTGGGAAGTGTACATGTTGCTCTCGATGATTTGAAAATTTTTCTCTATGCCGTTGCGATCAGCTGGTTTTTGATGGTGGTGATTTCAAGGCTTACGGTTAATCTTCAAACTTACTGGATCAAAGAGAAAAATGTTTCCGCGGCGGCGCTTATTCCGTTATTTCGTAAAATGGCGACAACAACGATTGTGATTATTTCGCTGTTGTTTGTTTTGCAAAATTGGGGATTTGATATTGCCTCGATGTTGGCAGCGCTCGGGATTGGTGGTATCGCCATTGCGCTGGCGAGCCAGAAGAGTGTAGAGAATTTATTTGGCGGAATCATGCTGTCGCTTGATCAACCGATTCGGGTGGATGAGTTTGGAAAATTTGGTGAGTTGATGGGAATGGTGATTGATATCGGCATGCGTTCGACGCGTATTCGCACGGTGCAAAATACGGAAATTAGTATCCCGAATTCTCAACTTGCGTCGATGGTGATCGAAAATTTCTCCGCTCGCCAGCAAATTTTATTCACGAAGAAACTTAATCTTGTTTATGAGACGGGAGGTGAAGCATTACAGGAAATTCGTACCCATATAGAGACGTTGCTACGAAGTCATGAACATATTGTGGGCGGTTCTGTTCGTGTGAGGCTGATTGATTTTAGCGATAATGCGCAGGTGATCGAAGTGTGGGCGTATGTGAATACGGGAGATTGGAATCTCTTTTTAGAACTGCAAGAAATGTTTTTGATCAAAATGAAGAACATTGTGATAGATGCAGGCTCCGCGCTTGCGTGCCCTGCGCGCATACTTTACTTCCAAAAAGTGCCTCTTATGGAAAATACGATAGAAGCTTTATGTCATACGGAAGAGAATTCTACTCTCTAACGCAAAAAAAAGAGCTGTTATGGCAACGAATCGTACCGTGTTATCTGCTTCTGACATGACCGGCAATCCGGTGAAGAATCTCGAAGGAGATGATCTAGGAAATATCACTGCGTTGATGATTGATCCGGATACAGGACGGATTGAATATGCTGTGCTCTCGTTTGGAGGGTTCTTAGGCTTAGGCGACAAACTATTTGCCATACCGTGGCAGGCTTTAGAATTGAATATACAAGAAAAACATTTTGTCCTGAATGTGAAGAAGGAATGTCTCGAAAAAGCACCAGGGTTTGATAAGGAGGATTGGCCGGATATGGCGGATCCGCAATTCAGGGATAAGATCTACACACATTATGGATACGATATTCCCGAGATAGTGTGACGTCTTCTCGATTTTAAATCCTCACCTTTATTTCCACATAGATAATTTATCAACCAGCCGAGACAATGGGTTCTTCTACAATATTTTAGGAACTATTCACAAGCCCATTCGGGCTTAATCCAACATTGAAAATGTAAGGAGGCCATCATGGCAAGAAAAATGAGAGAAGACGAATCTATGGGAAACGGTCATAGCCGGAATATGCCTCCGCGCGATGAAGAAGGAAAATTCATGAGTGAAGAGGAGGAAAGTGGTTCACGCGGCTCTTCTCGAAGCTCTTCCTCGAGAAGCAGCAGGGGGAGTAGCGCTCGAGGAGGTCAGAGTTACGAAGAAGACGATGGCAGAAGTTCGCGTTCTAGAAGCTCTTCCTCGAGAGGCTCATCTTCAGGGAGCAGGATGAGTGGTGGTCGCCAGGAAGAGGAGAGTGAGGATATGGGCTCACGCGGTGGCAGCCGAGGAGGTCGAGGTAGTCAAGGCTATGAAGAAGAGGACGGAAGGGGTTCGCGGGCAGGTGGTCGAAGCGAATCATCGCGTTCAAGCGGCCGGGGTTATGAAGAGGAAGAGCGAGATCGGGGTTCTCGAGGTAGTCAGGGAGGCCGCAGTAGTGGCCGAGGTGGCTATGAAGAGGAAGAAGGCCGCGAACGAGGCTATCGTTCATCTTCTTCCGGCCGTGGTATGGGTACCTCATCGCGCCGAAGCAGCCGGTATCAAGAAGAGGAAGAGGGCACTTCTGGAGAAGGCGGACGTGGATGGCATGGTGAACCAGAGCGCCATTCGCGTGCAGCGCGCAGCGGATGGGATAATCCTGAACATGGTCAAAGCGGATGGTTTGGGGATTCTGAAGGCCATTCGGAAGCGGCACGGCGCGGATGGGATAATCCCGAACATGGCCCAAGTGGTTGGTTTGGGGATTCTGAAGGCCATTCGGAAGCGGCACGACGCGGATGGGATAATCCTGAACATCGCCCCAGCGGATGGTTTGGGGATTCTGAAGGCCATTCAGAAGCGGCACGCAAAGGATGGGAACGCGGACATGCCAATCAACGGCGTCGGCGGGACTATGAAGAAGAAGGCGATCGTGGTCGGGAGAGAGGCCGCGATAGGGATCATCGGTAAGGAGGCCGGTAATTGTTAAGTCGAAAGGGAGAGAGAATCTTCTCTCTCCTATTTTTCTGCAAGCGATATGTAGAGGTATGTGTCATGGATATTTATGGATATTTGATAAAAGATCATCGGAATGTAAGCAACCTCATGAAAGAGGTTTTAAATACCGATAATCCTGAGCGTAGGGAAAAAATTCTGGAAGAGATTCAACATGCATTGCTGTTACATGCTGAAACCGAGCAAAAAACATTTTATGCCGCTTTAGAGCACAAACGTGAAACAGAAGAGCCTATTGAAGAGGCAGAAGAAGAGCATGATGAAATTAAACAGTATTTGAGCAAGCTTTCCAAAATGCCAGCAGATAATGAAAAATGGATGGAGTTATTTGGAGAATTCAAACATGCAGTGGAGCATCACGTTAAAGAGGAAGAGGAAAGAATTTTTGAGAAAGCTAAGCACATACTTAGCGATCAGGAGGCAAAACGCCTTGTTACTAAAATGGAAAAATTGAAAGAAGAAATGGAAAATGCACCTTCGTGAATGCTGTTTCCTTCCGCTTGAAGTTAGAAGAAAGAATTCACTCTAGGCACATTTATAAGAGGAGAATAGTTATGAGTATCAAACCGGTCACACTACTTACGTCAATTGTTGTTACGTTGCTTCTCAGCTCCGTTGCCTATGGAGCGCTCAGGATGGATATCTCGGATGAAGAGTTTGTGAATAAGGCTTCGCTTAGCAACTTGTTTGAAATTGAATCAAGCCAAGTGGCGTTGCAACGTTCGGAAGATGAAGACGTCCGGGAATTTGCGGATCGGATGATCAAGGATCATACGGAACTCAAGAAATCGATGAAATCTGCGCTTGATGGCGCCAAACTTCGTTCTGACCTGATGCTAACGGCGCTCGATAAGCCGTATCGGAAGAAAATCGATAAGTTGCGCGAAGTGGCGGATAAAAATTTCGATAAGGAATATATCAGCCTCCAGGAGGACGAGCATGAAAAAGCGATTAAGCTTTATGAGCGTTATGGAGAAAAGGGAAAAACCCAGGTGCTTCGTACATTTGCAACGAATACCTTACCCCTCTTAAGAGAGCATGATGCGCATGCGGAGTCGTTGGGGGATTAGAAAGAAGGGGGGGTGGTGCCGTCTAGGTGACTCGAACACCCGACCCCCGCATTACGAATGCGGTGCTCTACCAGCTGAGCTAAGACGGCAAACAGATAGGAATAAGTAAGGTACCCTTAGATAGGCGGGGTTATAGCGGTTTCGCCTCGAAGAATCAACTAAAAACAAAAAGGGCGGGAAAACCCGCCCTTTTGTTTAAGTATATCGTGATCCCGGCTTAGTTAAGCACGGTAACGCCACGGCGGTTTTGTGTCCACGCGTCTTCGTTAGAACCCAGTACTTCTGGACGTTCTTTACCGTAGCTGATAACCGCAACGCGGTCAGCAGAAACGCCAGAGCTTACCAGGAAGTTTTTCACAGCAGCAGCACGACGCTCGCCAAGGGCGATGTTGTACTCACGTGTGCCACGCTCATCGCAGTGGCCTTCGATGGTAATTGACAATTTAGGGTATTTTGCAAGCCAGGTTGCTTGGCGAGACAAGGTGCTTTGGCCTTCGCTGCTAACAACTGCGCTGTCAAATGCGAAGAATACGCGGTCACCCACGTTCACTACCAGATCTTCTTGTGAGCCAGGTGTTACGCTGACATTGCCAGACATAGAGCCATCACGGCTGCCGTCTTTATCACCCGATAGCAACCCACCCTTATCGCTGGATGAGCACGCTGCTGCTATAAAAGTTACTAATACCAAAGCAAAAATTTTGCGTACCATATTTATTCTCCAATTTCTCTACAGGGACGTTGTATGATTTAGCTCAATACTAAAAAAGGGCGCCTCCTTGTCACTGCATACCTTCTTTAGCGAAGAACGTCAATGAAATGTTTTTAGGGTGGGGGTAATTTTTTTGAGAAGTAACCGGAGGGTTGTAAAATTACATCAGATTAGTCTTCTTTCAACGCGCGCGCCTGTTCGCGCTTCCAGTCTTTGTCTTTTTCCGCTTGGCGCTTATCGTGCTGTTTTTTACCCTTGGCGAGCGCAAGTTCAATTTTTGCGATGTTTTTTGCATTAAAATAAATCGTAAGCGGCACGAGCGTATAGCCCTTCATCTCGATTTTGCCGATAAGTTTTTTCAGCTCTCCTTTATGCATCAGGAGTTTTTTAGGGCGGCGGGTGTTGTGATTAAAAAACGCGCTGGCTTTGCTGTATTCCGGGATGTGGCAATTATGCAAAAGAAGCTCCCCATCATCGAAGCTCGCATGGCTTTCAATAATGCTCCCTTTCCCGGTGCGCAACGACTTAACTTCCGTCCCGAGCAACATGATGCCCGCCTCGAAGGTTTCTTCGATGAAGAAATCATGCCGCGCTTTACGATTCTGCGCCACAATGTTGTGCGCAGTCGTATCCGATCTTTTAGAATTGGTGCCTTTGGGCTTGGTCATAACGTGTGCCGCTGTAAAGCGTTATGCCTTGTTTTTAACAAGGGCAGGAGATTTTGCAACGATTCCTGCTTGTTCAAGTGCGTCTTTAACACGTGCTTTCGCAGCATCAGAAGGTTGTACAAGTGGTAGGCGAACGTCCGCTGCGCACAAGCCTAGCACGCTTGCCGCATATTTCACCGGTGATGGGCTGGTCTCGCAGAACATTGCTTGATGCAGTTGCACGAGTTTCTCATGCAGAACCAGTGCTTTGGCGTAATCGCCGGCAAAAGTTGCTTCTTGGAGTTCCACACATTGACGCGGAGCGATGTTAGCGGTTACGGAAATACAGCCATTCCCACCTTGTGCGTTATATGAAACCGCGGTGCCATCTTCGCCGGAAAGATAAGAGAAGGGGGTGCCTTTAAGCAACACGCGAAGGCTACTGATTCGGGCCAAATCGCCGGTCGCATCTTTAATACCCACAATGCGTGGAAGCTCAGCAAGTCGTGCCATGGTTTCGTCTTTGATATCAACCACGGAACGACCGGGAATATTATACACAATAATCGGAAGTTTGGTCGCATTGTGAATGGCTTTGAAATGCTGGTAGATCCCTTCTTGCGTAGGTTTATTGTAGTAAGGGGAGACGATCAATGCAGCATCTGCGCCGACTTCTTCGGCATGACGTGTCATTAAAATGGCTTCATCCGTTGAGTTCGAGCCGGTTCCTGCAATGACAGGCACGCGTCCTTTCGCGGCTTCTACGCAAATTTCGATCACACGATTATGTTCGTCATGGGTGAGCGTTGGGGATTCACCGGTCGTACCACAGGGAACAAGCCCATGGATGCCTTCTGCAATCTGCCACTCGACAAGTTTACGGAATGCGGTTTCATCCACTTTTCCATTGCTAAAAGGAGTGATGAGGGCGGTAAATACGCCTTTGAAAAGAGTTTTCATTGATTCTATCGGCATTCAAATTCTCATGGTTGATTTCTGCGTCATTTTTGTACTCGAATCCTCATGTACTTTTAGGTACGCTGCGGTTCTGCGTGCAAAAATTCCTAGAAATCCTTCCATGATTTCTTTGAATTCCGACAAAACCTAACAGAATGACACTTACCTTAAGCTTCTCTATACACCATTTTCCGCTTGCTTACAACGGCAACGTCACCTTCACACGAAGCCCTCCCTTTGCACTTTGATCAAGCGAAAGGTGCCCGCCATGGCTATTGACGATATCGCGCGCAATGCTCATGCCTAAGCCTGCCCCGCCGGTATCGCTGTTACGGGAACGCTCTAAGCGATAAAACGGTCGGAAAACATTTTCCTGCTCAAGCGCTGGAATGCCGGGGCCGTCATCGTCGATGAAAAGGGTCACGTGTTTGTCCTGCTCGCGGGTGCTCACCTGTATATCCACATGCTTGCCAAAGCGTAAGCCATTATCGATCAAGTTGGTCATCACCCGGCCAAAGGCGCGTGGTTTAAGCGGTAAAGTGACGTCCTGTTCCATGTGCAGCGTTACGTTGTTGCGGTGGTTCCGATAGCCCGCGATAATCTGTTTTAAGCAGTCCCGTAACACAGAAGGTACGGCCTGTTCCTGCCCATCACCTCGTGCGAAATCAAGGTATTCCTGGATCATCTGTTCCATCACATCGATATCTTCTTCAAGATACAGGATCTCTTCGGAAGGTGCGGAGGTAGGGTTTTTTGCGTCTTTCATCAAGGTAAGCTGGAGCCGCATGCGGGTGAGCGGGGTGCGTAAATCATGCGAAATACCGGCAAGCATCGCCGTGCGTTGTTCGACCTGGCGTAAGATGCGTTCTTTCATGTCGAGGAACGCAAGACCGGCCTGGCGGACTTCCTTTGCACCGCTGGGCTTGAAATATAAAAGGTCATTGCCGCGCCCGAATTGCTCGGCGGCATCGGCAAGGGTAACGATCGAACGGATCTGGTTCCGGGTAAAGAGGATTGCGATCAACAAGAGCAACGTTGAAGTCCCTGCGATAACCACCACAAATACTGCAGTCGTTGGGTTTTCAATTCGTTTTCGGGAGGTAGTAATGGCCATCACCCGGTTATCGGGAAGCTGTACCCGGATCATAATATCATCGGCTTCTGGCGTCGCATATCCCAAAGTAATCGGGTAGGTAATGCGCTCTTTGAGCTGGAGAAAAAGCTCCTCAAATTCCGTATGGTTACTCGGCTCTTCTGTGGGGACAAAGGGGATATAGGGGCCGGGTTTTTCCCACATTACATCGAGCGAGAGGAAATCCTTTGCTTCTTGGAAATACCGCGAGGGCACGGGAGGCCCGGCAATTTCGGCATCAATATCTGGTGTGGCGTGTTTCCCAAGGGTTTTAGAAGGATGAAGCTTATGTTGTTCGACGATAACGGCATCCACCAGGAGAGCGACTTCGCCTGCGAGCGAGCTGGTCATATGGCGCGTAACACTTTTCCAGTGGCGTTCAAAAAACACATAAGTGGTCACAGCCGGCAGCATGATGCCGGGTATCAGAATGATTAACAAAAAACGCCCCAATAGTGATTCTGGGACTAAGCGTTTTATCAGTGCCATTGTGCCATTAATGTTTTTCGGATGAGATTCTTCCATCCATAGCGGAAGGCGGACTAAAATGCCAGGAAAAATCGTGAAAAGACAAGGTGTTCTTTTAAAAATGACAATTGCCCTTGAGGGAATGAGTCTATATATAAAGCTTTGATCGACTTCTGTGCGTGCCTATGCTATCAATGATCGCAATAATCAAATGCATGTGAGTAAGCTTAAGGTATTATATGGCATTAAAAGTACGTCCAGGGATTACGGATATTAAGCCTTATGTCGGTGGACTTTCCAAGACAGGCGATAAAGTGCGCGAGGTGATCAAACTCTCGTCCAATGAAAATGCGCTTGGTGCGAGCCCGAAGGCGATTGAAGCTTATAAAAAGGCGGCAGAGCGCCTGCATCGTTACCCCGATGGTGGATCTGAAGCGTTACGTAATGCGATTGGGGAAGTTTATGGATTTGCGCCAAGCCGTATAGTCTGCGGAGCGGGTTCCGATGAATTGATTGCGTTGTTGTGCGCAGCCTATGCCGGCGTGGGTGATGAGATTTTATATCCTGAATACGGGTTCCTGATGTACCCCATCTCGGCAAAACGGGTCGGAGCTACTCCGGTAACGGCGAAAGAAAAAAACTTGCGTACCGATGTCGATGCGCTGCTTGCGGCGGTGACAGAGCGCACGAAAATCGTATTTTTTGCGAATCCCAATAATCCGACGGGAAGCTATATTTCCAAAGATGAAGTGCGTCGTTTGCGTGCGGGATTGCCGGAGCATGTGCTTCTGGTGATTGATGCGGCTTATGCGGAGTATGTCGAAGAATCGGCATATGATTCCGGTGCCGCACTGGTTGATGCCGGTGATAATACCGTGATGCTGCGTACCTTCTCGAAAATTTATGGCTTGGCGAGCTTACGCTTAGGGTGGGTTTATTGCCCGGAACCGATAGCGGATATTTTAAACCGAGTGCGCGGACCTTTTAACGTGAGTGGCGCGGCGCAGGAAGCAGGCGTAGCGGCGATTCGGGATACCGAGTTTACTGAACGCTCCCGTGCACATAATACCCGTCAGTTGGCCTATTTGACGCAAAGCATCCGGGCGCTTGGAATTACAGTATATCCTGCTGTTGCCAACTTCCTTTTGCTGGAATTCCCTAAAGAAGCAGGGAAAGATGCGGAAGGTGCGAACAAATTTCTTATGGAACAGGGGATTATCCCAAGGGCGGTGGCAAGTTATGGTCTAGGCCATTGCTTGCGCATCACCGTGGGGACGGAGAAAGAAAATCAGGCGGTCGTTAAGGCGCTGGAAGGCTTTAAGAAGGCGTAATTATATAAATATTAATGTTATTCCTCCACAATGCAAGATAGGCTCTTACGCCCTGCATGCTGGAAAAACAATATAACGTACTGTATTACAAATATTTACTATAAGGGAGATGTATGGCTACGAGGGATACAATGGTCATGGGTGAGAGCTTGTTGCCAAGCAATTTTAAAATATTGGCGGTCGATGATGACACCCTTAATCTTGAAGCGTTGGCTTACATACTGAAAAACCAGGGATATCAGGTTGCGAATGCCCAGGATGGCGATGAGGCGATCCAGTATCTTGAAGAACATCCAGGCGATATTGATATCGTGGTACTCGATAAAATGATGCCGCGCATGAACGGTATGGAAGTATTGCGCCGGATTAAAAATATCCCCGCATTTAGCCATATTCCAGTAATCCTGCAAACGGCTTCCGTCGGTACCGATGAGGTCGTGGAAGGTATCCAGGCGGGTGCGTATTATTATCTCACGAAGCCCTTTGAAGACCAGATGTTGGTATCGGTAGTGAACGCCGCGGTACGTGAATATGCACAGCAGCGCTCGCTCTTAGGTAAAGTCCAGGAAAGCCGCTCGGTGCTGAACATGATTAAGTATGGCACTTTCGAGGTGCGGACGCTTGATGAAGCCCGTACGATGGCAACGGTATTGGCAGGTTATTTCCCGGATCCAAACCGTGTGGTCATTGGCCTGATTGAGTTGCTTACCAATGCGGTGGAGCATGGAAACTTGGGGGTGGGGTATCACACCAAATCCGAATTAATGGTCGAAGGTCGTTGGGAAGAAGAGATTGTCAGACGCTTGGCGCTAGACGAGAATATTTCCAAAAAAGTGGAGGTATTATTCGAAAATACCGGCGATGAAGTAATTGTTACTATGAAAGATTGTGGCAAAGGCTTCGATTGGAAGCGCTATATTGATTTTGACCCGGTCCGTATGACGGATCCCAATGGACGTGGTATCGCTAAGGCGAATATTATGGCATTTGACCGGATGGAATATAAAGGGGGTGGCAATGAAGTGGTGTGCCACGTATATTTAAAGAATGCTCCCAAATCATAATAACAACTGATTGTTACTCATGAACTGGCTACACATGTTTTGGCTAGATTTTCTTGACCAGTTCCCCCGCTTTAACAAATCGGGCGATCGACGCATGCGCGAATTTAATAAGCAGCGTATGTTTTCTGGCGGTGGCCATCCTGGACCGATAACGCCGTGGCAGGAAGTGAAAGCACAGCGTTCAAAGAAAAAGAAATCCGATCAAAATTCCGATGCTGATGCGCGGATCCTTTATGAGGAGGAGGCTGCCAAAAAAGAAGATGCCAGAAAAGAAGATGATATTATCGATGTGGATGTAACACGTCTGGATGGGGATGCGGAGCCTGAGAATCAAGATAAGCAGGATGATGTACGGGTCATTGGCCTGGCGCGGATTTTAGGTGAATGGACGCGTAAAATCTTGGGCGAAAAAATCCAACGTGTGACCGGAATGTTCCAAGGAGAGCAGCGTGGCGGTTATTGGGGTACTTATGTTAAAATGACCCGTGATGAGCAAAAGCAGCGCGAGTGGAAAGACGTGATTGATATTGAGCGTCGGAAGAAGGGAACCCACGATGGACGGGACAGGTAACCTCTTCTTGTATTAAGTTATAAGGGGTGGTACAGATAATACGGAATTTCTAGAGGATAGGAGAGCATGGCAGAGAAAAAGCCTGGACAGGCACCGAAACCCGCCATTAAAAAGGATACGCAGCAAGAGTTTTTGTCGAATGCCGATCTCGATCGCTTCCTCCCTGTGGGTAATGAGGAAGATGAGGAAGGGGATTCGACGAATCTTATTCGTCAGGACCAGCAGTTTCTGGCGGAAGTCCCACGCTTTACCTTTGATGATTTAGTGCGGTTTCTCAAAGGGAATATCCAAGATGCCAAAACAGCCCTTCGTTATGGTGCGCAAGCCGTTGCAGCGGGAGCAACTGTGCCGGTGAAAGTGCATCCGTATATCGCGCAGACCAAAGCGCCAGAGTTGGCGGCGGGCGCTGGAAAACAACAAGGAAAGACGCAAGAGAGATAGAGTAAGCTATGCAAAAATTTACAGTACCTTGCGATTTTGGTGGGCAAAAAGCACCCTTTAGTATTTATATCGGAAAGCCGAAACCGGATAATCATCCATTGCAGAATCAGCAAAGCTGGCTTTCCCGCGAGCGTGGCGGTAGCATCCCTGCAGAAGTAATGGATAGTATCTCAAAGCTTCGCGATTTAGCAGAGAAGAACGGCGTACCTTTTGAAGATCTCTGCGTTTATGCGCTCAGCGCTGCCAATGAAGAGCAGAAAAAGGTCGAATAGAGCATTTCCTATTTAATCCTATACTGCGTTGCACGTCAGATTCGACGATGCGCACGTACGTTTAGTACGCTTACGCTCGCCTCACTTCGTGCGCCTTGTTTAGAATTAAAGCGAAAATGCTCTCGTTTTTTATAAGCTGCTCTTTAGCATCCAAGCGTTTTTCTCATGCAACGCGATGCGTCCAATTGCCAAATCAGCAGTTGCTTCATCTCCGGCTTTTTGTGCCGTTGTCAGTAGTGTTTTTAAACAGGTTACAATCAGCTCTTGATCTGCGGCTAATTCCTGGATCATTTGTGGCGCAGATGCGTTCTCATTCCCGTCTTTAAGCGTCCGGAGATTATCATAGTTCTTGAAGCTTGCGGGTGCTTTTGATCCAAGAGCGCGGATACGCTCGGCGATTTCATCTACAGCTGCAGCAAGATCGGTATATTGTTCTTCAAACAACAGGTGCAGCGTTTTAAATTGAGGGCCGGTAACGTTCCAGTGATAGTTCTGAGTTTTTAGGTACAGCGTATAGCTGTCAGCCAATACGATTTTTAATGCATCTGTGGTGGCAGTGGACATATCTTTCTCCTCATCTAAATAACAGATTAGGGAATATACAACTGAAACAAACAGAATGCAAATCGGTAGCGATAAAGACTACACATCCAAACTATCAATCAGATTTTGCGCCGCTTTCGAGCGTTCTTGAATGAACTTGAAGCGGAGCTCGGGTTTTTTGCCCATGAGGTCATTGACGCACGTGGTTGCCTGATCCCAGCCTGTTTCTTGATCAAAAGATACTTTTAGAAGCGTCCGGGTGGAGCGATCCATCGTTGTTTCTTTCAACTGTTTTGCTGTCATTTCTCCGAGTCCTTTGAAACGACCTACATCAACGCGGCCTTTTTTCGTGCCGAGTTTTTCGAGGATATAGTTTTTCTCCTGCTCATCCGCTGCGTAAAGGGTTTGTGTGCCCTGTGTGAGGCGGAACAACGGAGGTTGTGCCAGGTATAAGTGCCCATTTTTGATAAGCTCTGGCGTTTGGCAGAAGAAGAAAGTCATGAGGAGAGAGGCGATATGCGCGCCATCAACATCCGCATCAGTCATGATGATGATTTTCTCGTAGCGGAGCTGGCCATCTTCATAATTATTGCCGGTTGCGCATCCCAAAGCGAGCAGCAAGTCCGCAAGCTCTTGGTTCTCGCGAATCTTATCAACGGTAGCGCTGGCGACGTTCAGGATTTTTCCGCGGAGCGGTAAGATCGCCTGGGTCGCACGGTCACGCGCCATTTTCGCAGAACCGCCGGCCGAATCACCCTCTACGATGAAGAGTTCAGTGCCTTCCGGTGTTTCTTTGCTGCAGTCCGCAAGTTTTCCTGGAAGCCGTAAGCGCGTGGTTGCAGACTTGCGGTTGACGTCTTTGAGCTGTTTGCGGTTGAGGCGCTCTTCTGCCGCATCAATACAAAAATTGAGGAGTTTTTCTGCGCTGGCGGTATTGCCGCTGAGCCAATGGTCGAAATGGTCACGGATCGCATTCTCGACGAGCCGCACGACATGGTGGCTCACCAGTTTTTCCTTCGTCTGGCCTTGGAATTGTGGATCGCGGATGAAGACCGAAAGGATGATGCAGGCCGAGGTCAATATGTCGTCGCCCGTGATTTTCGCCGCTTTTTTATTGTTGGTCATTTCACCATAGGCGCGCAAGCCTTTTAAAATAGCGGAACGTAGGCCAGATTCATGCGTTCCGCCTTGGGCGGTGGGGATGGTATTACAGAACGAACGGATGAAGCCTTCTTCCCCGCCTTCGATCCAGTGTAATGCCCACTCAGCGCGGCCTTGATTGTCGGGGAACTGGATTTCACCTAAGAACGCTTCTTCTGTGACGGTTTTGAATTCCTCAAGCTGGGAGGTGAGGTAATCCTTTAAACCGCCTGGGAAGTGGATGGATTCTTTTGCGGGGATGCCGTCTTTGCCAGATAAAAGGATCGGGTCGCAAATCCAACGAATTTCCACGCCTTTATATAAATATGCCTTCGATTTTGCAAAATTATAGAGGCGATGCGGCCTAAAGAAAATCCGCTTATCGAAAATTTCTTCATCCGGATGGAAGGTGATCGAGGTGCCACGGCGGTTGTTCGCGGTGCCAATTTGCTCGAGTTTTGTGACCGGATTTCCGCGGGAATAGGACTGTTTCCATACGGTTTTATCGCGCGCGACTTCCACTTCTAGGCGGTCAGAAAGTGCGTTGACGACCGAAATGCCCACCCCGTGCAAACCGCCGGAGGTTTCATAGGCTTTGTTACTGAATTTTCCTCCGGAATGGAGTGTCGTCAAGATCACTTCCAGAGCTGATTTATCAGGGAATTTTGGGTGTGGGTCGACTGGGATCCCGCGTCCATTATCGCGCACGGTAATGCAGCCATCGGCATGCATCTCGAGTTCGATACGGGTCGCATGGCCAGCAACCGCCTCATCCATCGAGTTATCGAATATTTCGGCGACCAAATGGTGGAGCGCATTTTCATCGGTTCCGCCTACATACATCCCTGGGCGGCGACGAACGGGCTCGAGCCCTTCTAAGACCTCGATATCCTGAGCAGTATATTCACTGGAACTGCTTGTGGTTGGAGCGGGCTGAGTTGCTTCAAAAGCTTCCCGGATGGGATCTTTTTTCACAGGTTTCGACGCGTTAGGGGAAGCGGAAGCAAATAAATCAGCCATATTCCTACTTATCAGTTCAATTTTAGATGGATCCCTCCTTTTTAGGGAACATCCGCGCTTTGGGCAATAGAAATATCCGTATCCCCCTCGTTTTAAAGGAGATAGGGTGCGAAAATGGTTGATTTTTCCTCGTCCCTGCTTATAATCCACCCTCCCCAGAGTGTCTGGGGTGTTCCTCATATACCGAAAATATCGGATTATGTGATGAAGGCAGTCTTTAGAGATAGTCAATAAATAGAGGAAAATACCATGACTCAAGCTACATTAAATGCCCAAGCCCGTGAAAAAACTGGAAAAGGTCCTGCTCGTGCACTTCGCCGCGAAGGCCGTCTTCCTGCCATCATTTACGGAGGTAAAGGGGGCGAAACGAATATTTCTGTTGATCTGCGTGAAACCACAAAAGTATACGTGAAAGGTCACTTCCAATCACAATTGTTGCAGATTGAACTTGGGAAAGAGAAGATTGCCGTGCTTCCGCGCGATGTACAGCTTCACCCAGTGACAGACCAAATCGAGCACGTGGATTTCCTTCGGATTGAAAAAGGTCAGAAAGTACGTGTGGCAGTACCTGTACGTTTCTTGAACGCTGAGCGTTCACCAGGATTGAAGCGCGGTGGAGTACTGAATATTGTACGTCACGATGTTGAGCTTTATTGTAACCCAGAAAAAATTCCTGCCTTTATCGAAGCGGATTTGAATGGTACGAGAATCGGACAAAGTATCCATATCAGCCATATCGCACTGCCTGAGGGTTGTGAGCCTGTGATCCGTGACCGTGACTTTACGGTGGCTGCGGTTGCTGGACGTGGTAAAGAAGAAGAAGAGAAAACTGCGGTGGCCGGTGCTGCTGGTGCGGCGGCTGCTCCTGCTGCTGGGGGTGCGGCATAGCGCCTAGAGCATTTTCCATTTAGTCGTACGCAGCGTTGTACTTCAGGTCCGGCGCTGCGCACGTAGGTTTGACTACGCTTACGCGCTCCTCACTCCGTACGCCTTGCGTACAACTAAAGCGAAAACGCTCTAGAATGAAATTAGGAGGCGGAACATTCCGCCTCTTTTTTGCTTTAGGAGACTCCCATGTTCCTATTAGTAGGGTTAGGCAATCCAGGTAGTGAATACGCCATGACACGGCATAATGTCGGTTTCATGGTGGTGGACGCGATTGCGGATCGCTATGGGTTCTCTCCGTGGAAAAAGAAATTTCAAGCACAGATGTCTGAAGGTCTCATTGGTAGCGAGAAAGTGATCCTGCTGAAACCTACCACGTATATGAATGAGTCTGGTCGGTCGGTTGGGGAAGCCATACGTTTCCATAAGATTCCACTGGAACAGGTGTTCGTCATCCATGATGAGCTTGATATCCCGTTTGGGCGGCTTAAAGTGAAAACCGGCGGTGGCCATGCAGGCCATAATGGTTTACGGAGTATCGACCAACATGTGGGTAATCCTTACGTCCGTATACGATTTGGGATTGCCCATCCGGGACATCGGGATCAGGTTACGCGCTATGTGCTGAATCCGTTTTCCAAAGAAGAACAGGCGGAGTTGCCGAAATTTTTGGATGCATGTGCGGAAAGTTTCCCCTCTGCACTTAAGAATGATATGGGACGATTTATTGAAACCTATGGTGAACGGGCGGGGATATTGGTCAAAGAGCCAAAGAAACCGAAGCCGGAAAAAGAGAAGAACCTTGCACCTGGTGTATTGGAAATGAATAAGGAGAAAAACGATGGGATTTAAATGTGGAATTGTTGGTTTGCCGAATGTGGGGAAATCCACGCTGTTTAATGCCTTGACGAGCACTGCGGCAGCGGAAGCGGCGAATTACCCGTTCTGCACCATTGAACCCAATAGCGGCACCGTATCCGTGCCTGATGACAGACTTGAGGAATTGGCGGTTATTGCAGGTTCCAAGCAAATTATCCCAACACAATTAGAGTTCGTTGATATTGCAGGCCTCGTAAAGGGTGCAAGCAAAGGTGAAGGTTTGGGGAACCAGTTCCTTTCGCATATCCGTGAAGTCGATGCAATTGTGCATGTAGTGCGTTGTTTTGAAGACGAAAATATTGTCCATGTGGAAGGATCGGTGGATCCTTTGCGCGATGCGGAAATTATCGAAACGGAACTCGTGCTTGCCGATATGGAAAGTCTTGAAAAGCGCTTGCCAAATGTTGAGAAAAAAGCCAAGGGCGGCGACAAGGAAATGAAAGCGCAGTATGATATTATGGCTAAGATTTTGCCGGTTCTCCAAGAAGGAAAGCCTGCGCGCGTGGTGCAACCGAGCGATGCAGACGAAGAACGCCGCATTCGCCAGCTGCAACTGATTACCTCAAAACCCGTGATGTATGTCTGCAACGTAGCGGAAGGGGATGCGGCAGAAGGCAATGCATTTTCTGCAAAAGTCGCTGCCAAGGCGAAAGGTGAGAATGCAGCGTGCGTTGTGATTTCAGCTGCGATTGAATCCGAAATTGCAAACTTAGAAAGCGCGGAAGAAAAGAAAGAATTTTTGGAAGGCATTGGCCTTCCCGAGACCGGTTTAAGCCGGATTATCCGCTCAGGGTACAATTTGCTGAACCTCATCACCTTCTTCACCATCGGGCCAAAAGAAGCGCATGCCTGGACGGTGAAACGTCCGGCAAAAGCTCCTAAAGCCGCTGGCGCTATCCATACGGATTTCGAAAAAGGCTTTATCCGCGCTGAAACCATCAGCTATGCGGATTATGTTGCTTGCAAAGGCGAGCAAGGTGCAAAAGAAAATGGGAAAATGCGCCTCGAAGGCAAAGAATACGACGTCCAGGACGGCGATATTTTCCATTTTCGCTTTAATAACTAACGTTGCATCGTCCTTCAGGGGCGAAATTCTGATACATCCTCTATCTATAGTTCTCACCATGTTGGAGTGTGAACGTTTCCCCGTGCCCGCTTTTTAAAAACTTTCGTTCTCGCGCTTTCCTTTTACTATCTGAATTTATTGTATTTTGTGTGTCTTCATCCATTTTCCTACTAGAAGTAGGGATAATTTTAATAAAATTAGTATTGTTAATAGAAAATTAATAATATATTTTAATAAAACAATTCAATTATATTAATATATAAAGTGATTCACCATGTCCAAAGACTCCAAACGGTCCTCACGTTCTGCGCTTTCTGAAATGAACCTATTAAGGAGAAGCATGCCAGAACAGCTGGGATTGGATTCATCAGCGCAACAGGAAAAAGCTCAGAAAACAAGAGGGGTGGCTGTAAAGAAGCCTTCTCACCTATACTCCCCTTCTGAAATAAACCGATTAAACGAAGGCATGTTAGACCGGATGCTATTGGATCAACAGGAGAACTCTGGAAAGATATTCTCCGCTTCTGAAATGAGACTATTCAACCAAAACATGAGGGGACTGCGAGCGTTGGATCCATCAGTGAAACCGGCAAAAGCCCCAGAAGCAGGGATGCTTGCTCAAACGAAACGTAAATTTTCCGAAAGTTTCGATGATGAAAACAGCGCTTCATTTTCTCCGTATAAAAAGCCAAAAGTGGATACTGAACACAAAGAACCTTCTTCTCCAAACAAAGCAGGAAGGGACTGGGCAAAACGGGAGGTTATAAAAAGCCAAGTAAGGGAAGTGCGTTATAAATTAGGAATTCTTGATCATCCCGATGATCTTACATATGAAGAAAGGAGGCGGAAAAGCTTTGAATTTGCTCCTTTACCACTCTTAAATAGCGCTCTCGAATTACCCCAATTGCCCGAGAAGCCTGTGAGGAATGAAGAAAGACAAAGGGAGTTGAGGGAGCGGACGCTGCATAAGTTAGAACATACCGTTTCACAAGCTATGGGATTGTGGGCTAAAGCTCAAAAAGAATTTAGTGATCATAGAGATCAGGAATTTAAAGGAGAGGTAATAGAATTATCCAATTACTCTGTTGAGGATAGTGGAAATGCTTCCATGGACACCCTGCCTTGGGGAAATGACGATGACATGGATCTAGAGCCAATTGAGACGTCAAAATCCTTAAAATCCGAGGTTTATTTCCCTACAGAAGCAGAAAGGGAAGAAGCAGCACGTGCGTATAAAGCAGGAACGCTTGCGGTTGAGAAAACCTTTTTTTATGACGAGAATGAAGAAGAGTATCGCGAGTCTTTAATGGAAAACATAAAGATAGGTATAAAAGAGTACCTAAAATTAGAGGGAAATGTAAATAACACCCCCTTCTTAAAAATCGCAGAGAGAACAGGAAACCAGGAGATTGTAAAATTCTTGGAGCGTAAAGGGGCGGTAAAAGAAAAACAAGCGCCGAAAGAAGATGTCCCGGTGTACAGTACCCCTCTGCAAAAGGAAAAAACGTGGACACAGAGGTATGCTCAAGAGCTGGCAGCGGCATCTTCTCCTTCTCCGATCAAAGGCGGTTCGGTGTGAAGGAGTAGCGTGTTGTCCGGCAGAGCTGATTAGTCTTCTAGCAGAATCCCGTAGCAACGTGCAGGTATCCAGGAAGGAGGTTGCGGTCCTGTTGGGATAGTGGGACCCGAAGGTTTCTTTGCCGCGAACCAGTAATTTAAGTCTTTGCCACAGGTATCTTCCGTATCAGACACCGGACCTTGCCCTACACATTCCGGACTCCCTAAAGGGCAACGCAGGCGTACATGGAAATGGTAATCATGTCCTGACCATGGACGAATCTTCCGCAGCCATGCCTCATTTTTATGGGTAGCACAAAGCTTTTTCTTGATGCCCGGATTTACAAAAATTCGGTCAACCCGTTCGTCCGAAGCGGCGCGTTGTAAAAGGTCTTCCACATACGTCGGTGTGAAACTATTCCACGTTTTTTCATTAATCGTCATTTTTACAGGGTCTTTAATCAGGGATGTGGCGGAGGTATCTCGCCGCTCTTTCGTATCCATAATATGCTGATCGCTCGGATGCCAGAACCAGATATCGGCATCCAGTCCTACTTGGTGAGAGGCGTGGCCGGAGGACATTTTGCCTCCACGCGGTTGAGCAAGATCACCCACTAATAACTGCCCATCCAACTGGTTTTTTACGTCTGCTGCAAGCTCCTGGATATAGGCAATAAGGGTCGGGTGTCCGAAATAACGGTGCCGCTCTAAGCGCATGACTTGGTAGCCATAGCCATTCACAGGGAGCATTTGTGCACCGCCGACACAGCCCTTGCTATAGCTGCCTACGACTTCCGGTACGCCGCTGGAGGGTTCTTTTACGTTACTAAAGGTACGGCAGGAGGTGAGGAACAGTGGCAGGAGCACAATCAGCGTGAGAAGCAAAAAACGCCTGGATAGGGAGTATGGCATCTTAGTTCAACACTTTGGAGTGAGGATTCAGGATCTTATCGAGGTAGTATCCCTGATACATCACAATACCCAGCGATCTTCCATGTTCAATGGCTCTGGCACTTTCGCAATGGGTAAGGATAATCCGGTTTGCCCCCCAATTCTGGATCGCTTCTTTAAGCGGTGCGGCAAGGGACGTGTCCATCTGGTCATGCGTTTCATTCCACCGAAGCTTCGCGAGGTTCGCGCCCAGCTTCTCCCGATCCAGATGTAAGAATGTGAGCGGGTCAATGCCATCTAAACAGATGCGATAGCCCAGTGTTTGGAGCGCATTTCTCGCAGTGATATAATCCGCCATATGGCCAAATACGTCCGCGACATCAATTTCAATCACAATGGAGCCGCGTTTATGGGCTTTAATAGCCGCGTCAAACTCCAGGAATGCCGGCGAAATAATGGTCGAGAGATGCAGGTTAATGCTGAGCGATTGTTGCAAAAGCAGCCGTGAGCGGGCTTTTAACAGATCGAGCAATTTAAGATCCAGCAGGCTGGTGAGGTAGCGGAAAAGATAATGGTTACTGAGCAAATCGACATTCGGCATTAAAAGCTGCCGAAGGTTCCGAATGCTCATATAAATTTCCCGGAATACCGGCTTTGGATCTTTACCCGGAAGAGAAACGCAGATCGCCTGTTCGCGCAAGACCCGTGTGAGGTCAATATCGGCTAAATCGGATTCAATATGGGCCAGATGGTAGGGGCGTAATGGGTATACGGTATCGTGACGTTCATGAGAAAGGGTTACGCGCAGGTTGGTTTCTTCCACGAATTTCTTCGCCTGCTTAATTTTATTTTCGCAGACGTTCAGGAAATCTTTCCATTGAAAGCGTAAATCATAAACGGCACAAAAATCGGGGTTCTCGAAGCCATGTTTATTGTAGGAAAGTGGGTCATCCATTAAAAGATAGCGGAGCTGGAAAATGATTTTCTCGAGTAACGTCTTGTTTTCGCCCCGGTATACGAGGAAAAGGTCTGCATCCCGCGCCAAGAATAAGCCGCCTTCATTGGCTTTGAAGAGGTCATTAATGACATTTATAACGATCTTTTGCTGGTATTCCGTCTTGAACTGGTCTTGGAGCTTAGAGAAGTGGAAGTGGATGGAATAATAGCCGGAAGCATGTTCCCGCAGCCCTTGTGCCATCTCAAGGAGCTTGGATTCGGCATCACGCAGGATAGTAATCATTCGGTGTTCCTGACCCTTTGTTGCCCTGGTTTTACCCTACCACAAGGCGCTATAATAGGCCAGAAGAAAGGGGGATTGGCAAGTGTTTTTATAGACGTCCTAAACGGTGCTTGGTTGAGGGGTTAGAAGAAAATACATGAACCCAGTGGAAAAGCTATTGACGCAGAAGCCCCTGTTCCCTATGGTGTTGCGCTCAAGGACGTTAGAGTAACCTAATATTCTTGGTTCTTTGATAGTATAGTGATCCCGTAGCTCAGCTGGTAGAGCACCTGACTTTTAATCAGGTTGTCGCGCGTTCGAGCCGCGCCGGGATCACCACTTTTCCCTTCATTTGCACCCTCCCAACCTGTTAGAAAACACTTGCCACCCCTGGTGGGAACGGTATTATCAGTCAAAAAATTATACGCTTATGACCACACCCGAGAAACGCCGCTATAAACGAACCCCTTCCCGTACCCGCAAAAAAAGGGAAACGGACACCAGGGCTGTTGCAGAAATGGGCCATGAAAGTGCATCTCCAGAAGCGGTGGCTGCTCCAGAAGAGCCTTTGCACGATACGCATTCCTCTCCGGAATCCCATCATGAAGCGGTTCACGCCTTTTCTCCTGCTATAGAAGGATCAAGTGATGCTGCTGATGCTACTCACGAAAAAAGAAAACGCCGTCGTGGCGGACGCGGACGTGGCAAAGGGTCTCGTCAACCACAAGAACATGCGCCATCAGCAGATGAGGATGTAGAGAAGCCTTCTCCAAGAAAACGGACTTCTCGTGAGCCAAAAGTTCAGGCTCCGGCCGTTCCTCTTGCGCCGCTTGAGGCACTCCGCCAGCAATTAAAGCGCGACGGACTTCATGGGTTTATTATCCCGTCCCAGGACGAATATATGGGAGAATATATCCCAGACTCGGCCAAACGGTTGACATGGCTTACGGGCTTTACCGGTTCTAATGGTCTTGCGATTGTAACCGAAACGGAAGCTGCATTTTTCACCGATGGACGTTATGTGCTCCAGGCTGCGCGTGAAGTGAGTGCCGAACAATTTGATCGCTTTAATCTTGCGCAGACTTCCCCTTACGAATGGCTTGAAGAAGTAATGGGGAAAGAAGGCAAGGTGCTTGGATTTGATGCGTGGCTTCATACCGATGCAATGGTCGAGAAGCTTTTTGATACGGGATGTAAACTGCGTCCGTGTGAAATGAGTCCGATTGATGCGGTATGGAAAGACCGTCCGGCAGCGCCGGTTTCGCCACTTCTTGTGCATGAATATGCCTATACGGGCGAATACATGCAAAGTAAGTGCGAGCGGATGGGCGCGGAGCTTGAGGCCAATGGTGCCGATGCACTCATCCTTACCTCGCCGGATTCGATTTGCTGGTTGCTCAATATCCGCGGGAATGATGTCCCTGCAACGCCATTTGTGCATGCGCGTGCGATTTTGCATCGTTCGGGCGATATCATGCTCTTTATCGATCGCAGAAAACTTTCCGATGAGATCAAAGAGCGGATGAAAGATGATATACTCCTCATCGATATGCAGCCCGAAGAAATGGGTGAGCCGATGGCGATGTTCTTCGCGAATTGTCGGGAGATGGGGACGGTATTCCAGATTGATCCGACGTCAGCGCCCTATTGGTTTATTTTGCAGCTTGAGAAGAACGGTCTCCACTATGTCTTGAAACCGGATCCGTGCCAACTCGCAAAAGCCTGTAAAAATGCGGTAGAGATCGTCGGTGCGCGCAATGCACATCTTCGTGATGGTGTGGCGGTGACACGCTTCTTGCATGCGCTGGATGTGCATTTTGCCAAGAAGAAGCCTGAGGCTTTGACGGAATGTACTGCTGCGGAGGAATTGGAAGCATTCCGGCAAGAAGAAGAGCTTTATCAGCAACCAAGTTTTGCGACGATTTCAGGTTTTGGCAGTAACGGAGCGATTGTGCATTACCGTGCGATTGAAGGCACGGATGCGACACTTGCACTTGGGAATTTATACTTAGTCGATTCCGGTGGTCAGTATTTAGATGGAACAACGGATATCACCCGCACCGTAGCAATTGGGAAACCGGAAGCAGAACATATTGAGCGCTATACGCAGGTGTTAAAAGGCCATATCGCGCTTGCGCGTGCGGTGTTCCCGGAAGGGACAACGGGTTCACAGCTGGATGTGCTTGCGCGGCAATATTTATGGCATGCAGGCGTTGATTATGATCATGGCACAGGCCATGGAGTGGGCAGCTATTTAAGCGTGCATGAAGGCCCGCAGCGTATTAGCAAAGCTGGAAATTCTGTGGCGCTCAAACCAGGAATGATCATTTCCAATGAGCCGGGTTATTATAAAGAAGGCGCATATGGTATACGGATTGAAAATCTTATCACCGTGGTGCCGCACGGTGCTTTGAGTTCTGAAAAAACCGCTTTTCTCCGATTTGATACTCTGACTTGTGTACCGTTTGATCGGAACTTGATTGATACTGCGTTGCTGCTTGAGGAAGAAATTGCTTGGGTGGATGCGTATCATGCGGGGGTATGCGATGCGTTGAAACCATTGCTTTCCAAGAAAGAAGGCGGCAAGGAAACGGTGAAATGGCTGGAAGCAGCCTGTGCTCCGTTATCGGGGAAGAAAAAGCCCGGCCGTAAAAAGTAGGTTACTTTCCAACGGCAGATCCTTCGCGTCGTGCATCCACGCCGCTGAAAAGCCTTCCATTTTTTATCTCAATAGCGTGCAATCCGCTGGTTAAGTCGCCTATCGTGACTTTATGCCCTAATCCTTTCAATCGATCGGCAAGCTTCTCGATCGGCGTAAGCTGTTCGAGTTCCGTTGCATCGCCAGTAGTTGCATAATGGGGTGCATTGATGGCTTTGTTTAAGGTCATGTTTTCATCAATTACGAAAATAAGCGTTTGCAGCACATAGGAGATAATCCGCGATCCTCCTGGAGAACCAAGCACGAGATACAAATCATCGTTCTTATCAAATACAAGGATGGGCGCCATCGAGCTGCGCGGACGTTTATGCGGTTCGATGCGGTTTGCTACTTGTACGCCATCTTTTTTGGGGACAAGGGAAAAATCGGTGAGCTGGTTGTTCAAGAAGAATCCGCGTGTCATGAGGCCCGAACCAAAGGAAAATTCGATACTGCTGGTGAGAGATACGGCGTTGCCTTCTTTGTCTACGATGCTCATATGGGTGGTTGATGGGTGCTCATAGGCGTAATGGGTTTCGCCGCAGCGTTTATCCCAGGGAAGTTGCCCCGCGGTTGCGACCTGCAGAGGTTTCTTCGGTGTAATAAGTGCACTGCGCTCTTTGATATAGTCCGGTGCTAACATGCCAGCAATAGGGACAGGGATAAAATCGCAATCCGCGACATAAGCATTCCGATCGGCAAAAGAAAGTTTTGCTGCTTGCATTACGACATCAATGCCTTCAGGGGAATTTACTTTAAGTGCTTTTAAATTAAACCTCTCAAGCAGCTTCAGTGTTTGCAGCACTGTAATCCCGCCGGAGGTAGGAGGTGGCATCGCGCATACGCGATAGCCTCGATACGTATCGCACAGCGGTTCGCGCTCGATTGTCTCATACTTGCTTAAGTCTTTCTCGGTCAATCTGCCAGGTTTAAACGGGTTGTTGCGGACGGTATCAACAATGGATTTGGCGATTGGGCCTTTATAGAAAGCATCGGCGCCATTCTTCGCAATAAGGCGGAATGTCTGGCCAAGCGCTGGATTCTGAATAATCGTGCCAATGGGTTTAATCTCACCATTATCTGTGAAGAAAAGGGCTTTGGCTTCCGCTGATTGTGCGATATAGGGAGCGGATTTTATCACCGTGTGCAGTCGTGGAGAAAGAGGGAAGCCTTTTTCTGCCAGCTCGATTGCAGGGGTAAACAGTGCTTTCCAGGGTAATTTTCCATGAGCTTTGTGAGCCTGCTCAAGCATCCGGAGTAATCCTGGTGTCCCAACCGATAACCCGCCTTTTAATGCGTCTTGGTAGGAGGGTGGATTACCTTCTTCGTCCAAAAACATGTCCCCAGTAGCAGCCGCAGGTGCTGTTTCCCTTCCATCAAAGGCTTCAACATTTTTGTTTGTGTGATCGTAGTATAACAAGAAACCACCGCCGCCGATTCCCGAAGCATGCGGCTCTACAAGATTCAGCACCATTTGTGTTGCAATGGCGGCATCAATCGCATTTCCACCTTGCGCAAGGATTGCATCGCCCGCATGACTGGCAAGTTCATGACCGGAGACAACCATATACTGTCGTGTTTCGATAGCGGATCTTTCGGTAAAGCCGCTCGCGGGTTCGGGTGCAAGCTCTTGTGCATTGGCAGCGAGACCTGCAATAACCAGCAATAATGTAAACAGAAGGTGTTTCATAAATTTATGTCCGTTTCCCTTCCAGTACATCGGCCAAGGTGGTGTTATCGAGAATGCCCGAAGTGCTGTTGCGCACTTGAAGCATCACTTTGCGTACAGCGCAGGTGGTTTCGTCCAGGCAATCTTCACAGCGGCGATAGGCGGTTTTACTCACGCAGGGTAATAAGGCGAGTGGTCCATCAATTACCCGGATAATCTGTCCAAAGGAGATCTCCGTAGCGGGTTTTGCTAATTGGTAACCGCCATATTTTCCGCGCTCACTTTGCACGATATTGGCGGTTTTTAGCGCTTGTAAAATGTTATCGAGAAATTTTTTGGGTAAGGCTTCACGCTTGGCAATCTCACTGCATTGCAAGGTATTCCCCTCGTCCTGAAGGGCGAGGAGTACCAGTGCTTTGAGTGCATATTTTGCTTTCTGTGAGAGCATATATATCGTTTTATTTGAAAGGACTATGGGTAATGTTCATAGCATATCGCTACGGCTCAGGATAGCGATAATGCAAGGCTCCGCGTTGTTAGAATGGCTTATGTGTCCATTTCATCGCGTACTGCCGGCAATACTGATATCCCTTTTCCCAGCCATTTTGGTATAGCACATCGTTCGTAGAGTTGAATTTCTTCTTAAACGAGTAGAAGCTCTTGTAATAGCTGTTGCCGAAAGCAGCCAGCCCCGTTTCACAGCCGTCTTTATAGCCATCCACGAATTCCGGTGGGCCGGGCGGTATTTTGGTCATGGCTACAGGTACTGGCGCGCAGGCTAAAGCCAGCTGCAATAGTACCAGGACAATGATATAGACGTAAGTGTGGCGCATTAATCAGAAAACATCTTTTTGTGATATTGGTAAAGATAACGATGGCAGTGCCTAAAGCCTTTATTCCATCCGTTATAATATTCGTCATTTTCAATCATTTGTTCATTCATTTTGAAGCCATGATACAGTCGCTGTAGTTGTGTTGCCGCGGTTGCGCCACCACTTTCACAGCCATCGCGCCAGCCCATGTTGAAGGTTCTCGAAGCTCCTGGAATTCCCTGTACTAAGCTATCCTGCCGCCATTGTGGGAACATCGCAGGTTTTCCACCATAACAGGCGGTGATGGTACTCGTAAAGAGAAGGAGTAATAGTACCTTTCTCATTTGCCATCCCCCATAAACCAGAAGGGTTTGTTATAGCGTTCGAAATCTGGGCTGTTTAGATGCTCATCATTTACGAATAAGAAGAGCCGGCAGTAGTTATTGGAAGTATCCCACATGCGGTTATAGACTTTATTGTCCGCATATTGGGTGTCGTATTGGAAGTCGTGGAAGACTTTTGTGAACTGGTTCCCCATTCCTGACAGCCCCGTTTCACAGCCATCGGTGTAGCCTTGTTGGAAAATACGTGATCCTTTGGGAGGATTCGTATCCAGCACAAACGGCTTGGTTGGCGACAATGTCCTTTCGCAGGCTGAGAGTATAACTAAAAGAATGGCGATAGAAATAAATCGCATAAGTCTAACCTGAGTTATAATCCAAGAAGTTTCCGCAGTAACCGCTGCCAACGTTAAATCCTTTGTCGTAGAGTGGGTCATGCGTCATTTTGTAGGTGGTGCTGTTATTAATCCGCTCCTGGCTTGAGAATCTCAGTGTTCCTGTACCAACTGAGGCGAGACTGGTATCACAACCATCCCGCCATCCTTGGCTAAAAGGGTCACTTCCGCGCGGCACGCCGTATAAAAATAAGCGCTTATGCCCTAATGGGCTAAAGGGTTCTAGCGTGCATGCGGTAGTCGATGCTACGGCCAGCAGGGTAAGGATATGCAAAAATTTCATATTTCTCCCTTCCACTCGGCACGTTCTAGAATGACAATATTCCAAAGCCGTTGTTGGAATCAGATTCCGGTTCTGGGTCGTTTCCGAAACCAATCATGGTCGGAGGTCCCCAACTTGCCACCACAGTAAATATTCCCTGTGGTTCTTGTGGCAGCAGCGTCCGTTCCTCTGAAGGAGTGAGAGGTAATACACCTCCTTCCCACTGAGTCGCCATCGTATAATGCGCGCAATAGACTTTCGCTTCGTTCCAGCCTCTGTAATATTGCACATTGTTCACTAATTGCGGGTTAATCCGGTTTTGGTAAACGGTTTTATACAGCTGATTTCCCGTAATAGCCATCCCGCTTTCGCAACCCTCTCTCCAGCCTTGCTTATAAATTGCAGGTGCATTCCCTGGTGCTTGATCAAGCAGGCGAGCATTGGGTCTGGCAGCAGCACATGCAGACATAAGCATCATCATAACAACGGCAACCGTCGTCTGAATGCTGTGTCTGCGTGTAAAAGTCTGCCTGCCTGACATGATTTTTCTCCTAAAAACGTCGTGTCGCTAAATAACATTTTTCAAATGTATATACACTTTCATATGTATATATATGTTTAGTAGACATTAGTCAAGGGTATATTTATGTAATATGTTAAGTGTATGTGATATAAAAAGGGTATATTTGTTGGAATATCAGGATTTTGTGACGTAAAAAAAGGTAATAAAGGCTGGAAAAGAAGTTTTTTCCTACTATTTATGAGGAGACATTACAGGAAATGTTTTTGTAAATGTATATAATACAAAGTGTTATTGGCTTGTTTGGACTTTCCCTTTGACAGAGGTTATAATATCACTATATATACCTATTTAGTATATATTAAAGGCATAACGATGGTAGAACAATCAGTAAATCCAACAGTTATTATTATTGGGGGTGGTTTCTCCGGCATAATGGTGGTGGCAAACCTTATTCGCTATGCACAGAACCCCATCCGGCTTTTTCTTATTGAGAAAACAGGACATTTTGCTAAAGGTGTCGCGTATTCTACCTCTGAAGCCTATCATCTTTTGAATGTTCCAGGAGGAAATATGGGGGCATTTGCCCATAATCCCCAGCATTTTATGGAATGGCTCACTGCGAATGAAGCGTTTTGGCGAGCAGCAGATCCTGCTTTTACTGCACTCCCCATTGATCCTGCCTACTATTATCCACGAAAATTATATGGGGTTTATCTCGAAAAGCTTTTTGAAGAGACATTAGCGGAAGCAACGCGCAAAGGGATAAGCGTGACGACGATTGCGGATGAGGCGGTGGATGTGGATATCACGGACCATCGTACGGCGGTGGTCAGGCTCAAAAAACAGTCCTTACCGGAAGCCCGACATGTCGTGATTGCGACAGGCAATACGCCCGTACAAACCTTCCCGAATGCACATGGCATATTTTTATGCAAAGAGAAATACATCGAGAATATGTGGTCGAGAACTCCCGCGCATTTGCTTCAACGCAAGGATCTTTCGCATCTACCGGAATCCACCCAGATCGCAATTGTGGGTACGGGTTTGACGATGGTCGATGCATTCTTGAGCCTCCGTCAGAAAGGGTATAAAGGGAAAATTATCGCCATTTCCCGCCACGGAAAGCTGCCGCAGCCACATCGCACATTCCAAAAATATAAAAACTTTCTTGATGCAAAAGAATATCCCACATCGGTGTATGCATTGCTTACATTGCTGCGTAACGAAGTGAAAAAAGCGAAAGAAGCAGGATATGATTGGCGCGCGGTACTACAAGAATTCCGGCCTGCGACGAATACCATCTGGGCGGCACTTGCGTTAGAAGAGCGGCGGTATATTGCCAAACGGCTCATGAGTTATTGGAATATTCACCGTCATCGCATTCCTGAAAGTGTTTTGAATTTGTTAGAGGCGGATAAAGCAGCGGGTGCGCTGACCATTATCCCTGGCACTATTTATTATATCGGCGGCAGAAATAATGGCCCGCTGATGGTGTCCTATCGTAAGCGTGGAGAAGACGTAATTGCTTCTCTTGCAGCGGATTATGTCATTAATTGCTCCGGTCCTGAAACCGATATTGCGAAGAGCCGGAATCCGTTTTTGCTGAAACTTCGGGATAAGGGGATTATCAGCGTCGGTACACTCAGGATGGGGATTGAATTGACTTCCAATGGAAGGGTGCGCGGTAAGGCGCCGGATATTTTCCATGCGGTAGGCGCATTGCTGGTTGGCGAGCAATTAGAATCGACCGCCGTACCGGATATTCGCCAACATGCCGAGGATACGGCAAAGCGGATTGTTTTAGGGTCAGAACCCGAAGATTATTCACGTTATTATAATTACTTTATATAGGAAACACATGTCGATCTGGAAAGCCGTAGATCTCTCACATACTTTGGAATTTAGCGCTCCGCATAAGGAGGTGGTGTTTACCTCGCATGTGGAAGCGTTATTTAACGATATATCCCAGGTGATGAAAAACGAAAAAGAGGAGCCTTCGGAAAAAGTCGGTAAGGTTCTCGAGTCGTATCTCTTAAACACACAAGCTCCCTTGGTTTCAGCGTTCCACTGGCAAACCGAGCAGCATTATTATGATAGGTTTGTGTTGTTTGGCAGTCAAAAATATGAAATAACATTGATGGCGCTGATATGGCCGAGAAATACCTTCAGCCCCATACATTATCATAAAGCATGGTGCGTCTTTGGGATATATGAGGGGGCGCTGACAGAAACGCTCTATGTACCCAATGCTAATAGTGTTGTCCCGGAAGGGACACGGTATTATCCACACGGTGCCTGGGCGCAGGATAGTGCAACAGAGCAGCACTGCCATAAACTTGGTAATGCCGATGCTGCACCGGTGATTTCGTTCCATATTTATGGCGTATCACCGGATAATTTGCATCAGATTAATTGCACCATAAACCAGTAAGAATACGAGCAGTCAGGGAGTTCTATGCGCATTGTTTTTCTACTTACTCTTCTTCTCGTTGTTACCCCATTCTCAGACATTTTTGCTGCAGAGCTCGTAAAATGGGAAAGCCCGGAAGGGATCAAACGCCTTGAGCGCTCGGAAGCGAAGGCCGATTTTTTCGTATTGGCAAATCATTTTGAGAGCCAGGAAAATAAGGTATATTGCGGGTTGGCGTCTTCTGCGATGGTCTTGAATGCGCTGAAACTTGGGAACACCAAGATCAGTAAGCCCCTGGATGATTCGTTGTCGAAAGAAGAGCGCCGTTATTTGCCGGCCGGATTTAACCCGATATTCGAACGCTATACCCAGGAAAATGTGCTGAATTCTCGTACCAAGAGCAAAATGGAAATCCTTGGAAAGCCCGTTGTGATTAATGGAAAATCGGTTGCCGATTTTGGTTTGCAGTTAAAGCAGTTGGCAACAGTACTCCAATCTAACGATGTGGATATTACTGCGCGCGTTGCAAATGATGCGGTTCCCGATGAAACTATTCGCAAGGAGCTGATTGCCAATATGCAAAATCCTGGCGATTATGTGCTGGTAAATTACTCCCGTAAAGCCTTACAACAGGAAGGCTCAGGTCATATTTCTCCGCTTGGGGCTTATGACAAAAAATCCGATTCGTTCTTGATTCTCGATGTGAATCCCAATGCTGCAGGTTGGGTGTGGGTAAGTGCCGCGGATTTAATCGCCTCTATGCGGACATTTGATACGGTAGAAAATCGCGGATATGTCCTCGTGCATAAAAGAAAAGCCCTTTAGGTATGCAGCAAGATGAAGCCTTTGATTTACTCAAAATGGGGAAAAATATTTTCCTCACCGGTGCTGCGGGCGCAGGAAAAACCTATCTCTTAAATAAATATATCAGTTATCTGAAAGAGCACGATATCGGTGTTGCGGTGACGGCATCAACCGGTATTGCTGCAACCCATGTGCAAGGCACGACGATACATTCCTGGTCGGGGATAGGGGTTCGGGATAGCCTAAATCAGAAAGACTTAGAAAAGTTACTCGCGAATTCCCGCATCAAGCGCAATTACAAAAACACCAAAGTGCTGATAATTGACGAAGTATCAATGCTACATAAACACCAGCTTGATCTGGTGGATGAAGTGGCCCGTTTTATTCGTCATAATGAAACGCCGTTTGGCGGCATACAAGTAGTGCTCTGCGGGGATTTTTTCCAGTTGCCGCCCGTCTCTTCTGCGCCTTCCTCCGAGGAAAAACAATTTGCTTTTGAAGCGATCACGTGGAAAAACGCGGATTTTCATATCTGCTATCTCCATGAGCAGCATCGCCAAGGCGATGATCCGTTGCTCACGGTGTTAAATGATATACGAAGCGGTACGGCGGGAGAGCATACGAAAGTGCCGTTGCGTACGCGTTATAAAAAAGAACCGCTCGGGAATGTTAAAGCGACGAAACTCTATTCGCGAAATATCAATGTGGATGCAATTAACGACAACGAGCTTTCCCAGATCCAGGGGGAAGAAAAGACATTTACGATGAAAACAGAAGGTTTCGGCGCGTTAGTTGAGGGGCTTAAAAAGAACTGTCTTGCGCTTGAGCAACTGAAGCTCAAAATCGGGGCGGAGGTGATGTTCATCAAGAACGATACTTTGGGCAATTATGTGAATGGTACCCGCGGTGTGGTGGTCAATTTTGATAAAAAAGAAGGCTGGCCTGTCGTTAAAACCTCCGATAACCATACAATTATTGCGTATCCGGAAGAGTGGAAATATGAGGATAATGGTATCGTGCGCGCAAGCCTGACCCAAGTTCCGCTGCGCTTGGCGTGGGCGATTACGATCCATAAAAGCCAGGGCATGACGCTCGATGCTGCGGAGATGGATTTAGGCGATGCATTTGAGCCAGGCATGGGTTATGTCGCCTTATCGCGGGTGCGGAGTTTGAGCGGCTTAAAGCTCATGAATTTAAATGAAATGGCACTCAAGGTGCATCCGAAAATCTTAGAGCAGGATAAGGTATTTAAGGCGAGTTCCGAGGCGGTTGTGGAGTATTTACACAGCGTATCCGAAGCAGAAAAAACGGTGGATCAGGACCATACGCTGTATGAGCGTTTTGAGGCGGGGAAAACAAAGGAATCGGGCAAGAAATCCACGAAAGAACCCAAAACGAAAGCCATTCCTACCCATATTACCACGCTCACTATGCTTAAAGAAGGGAGGTTGCTTGAATCAATTGCGGATGAACGTGGGATTACGGTGGGGACGGTCATTGGCCATCTTGAGAAGCTTAAAGGCCTAAAACAGCTGGATGATGCGTCGATGTCGCAGTTACAAAAGATGCTCCCTAAGTATGATTTTGAGTGTATTCTGGCAGAATGGCGTGCATCTGAAGAAGGAAAGCTTCAGCCCATTTACGATAAGTTCGAGGGCAAATATTCCTATGACACCATAAAGTTGGTGCGGTTGTTTGTGGCGTAGTGGGGGAATACAGGGTGCTGAATAAATAAAAGGTGGTGCACTAGTGCGGAGTAACTCGAACCGGATTTAGGAGTTTACTGAATTTACCAATAATACTTTTATCGTAGCAAGGGAATCAAAAATATTTTGCTGACATGTATATTTTTTGGATTTGCGTAACGACATTTCTGGCTTCTGGTCTAACCTTATTCTCGGGGTTTGGGTTAGGCACGATATTAATGCCCGTTGTGGCTATTTTCTTGCCCGTACCTATTGCCATAGCTATTACCGCAATAGTGCATCTGCTCAATAAAGTATTCAAACTGATGATGTTGTGGCGGCATGTAGATACGAGAGTATTGGTAACGTTTGGAGTTCCGGCGCTCATTGCGGCCATACCGGGAGCATTGTTACTTGGTAGCTTATCGCAATTGCCAGCATTGGCAGAATACCAACTATCTGGCAGCACCTATTACATTTCTCCCGTCAAACTGGTGGCAGGATTGCTACTTGTTATTTTTGCTACTGCTGAACAGTGGCCGTTTCTAAAAAATAGTAATCTGCTTAAATTTGGACTGCCCTTTGGAGGCGTGTTAAGTGGCTTCTTTGGTGGCTTAACAGGTCATCAAGGTGCTTTTAGGAGCGCCTTTCTGGTGCAAGGGAATCTTTCCGAGCAACGATTTGTTGCAACCAATGCGGCTGTTGCGGCGATGGTGGATTTCATCCGCATATGCATATACGGTCTGACTTTTGAATTCGCTACTGTAGAAGCTCACTCAACACTGATATGGACGGCAATTATAGCGTCGTTCTTAGGTGTAGTTATTGCGAATGAATTTCTGAAAAAAATGACGATGGTTTTTATTCAGCGATTGATTGGCGTGATGATGTACATCTTGGGCCTTCTTCTTTGCTTTGGGTTAATCTAGCTTTTGCTAGATATTCCGCTAGAACCGCCGATCTTACTGACTAATATACAATATACTTCAAATTGGTTGTCGAGCAATTGCTGAAATATAGCCCAGCCGGACTCGAACCTGTTTTTAAAAAACGAAGTAAGAAGTGGTGCCTGGAGCCGGAATCGAACCAGCGACACAGGGATTTTCAATCCCTTGCTCTACCAACTGAGCTATCCAGGCAACCTAAAAGAGGTGTGGTTTATAAAAGAAAAAAACCCTTCTGTCTACAGCTTTTCCATTTAATCGTACGAAGCAGCATATCCTCCTAAACCCCAAGTTCTACTTGCTAAGCCGTCGTTTCTTGGAGTATTATCCGGGCAGTTTAAGCCAAAATAAGGAACTCCCATGTCTGTAATGCCCGATAGCTGGATACGCGCAATGGCGAAGGAAAAAGGGATGATTGAACCGTTCGTGGAATCCCAGGAGCGCGAAGGGATCATTTCCTATGGCCTCTCTTCTTATGGTTACGATGCCCGGGTCTCCGATGAATTCAAGATATTTACCAACGTGGATTCGGCCGTAGTTGACCCTAAGCAGTTCTCGGATAAGGGATTTGTGACTCGTACCCAATCCGTATGCACCATTCCGCCCAATAGTTTTGCTTTGGCGCGGACAGTGGAATATTTTCGGATTCCACGGGATGTGCTGGTGATTTGTGTTGGAAAATCGACCTATGCGCGCTGCGGGATTATCGTGAATGTGACCCCACTCGAGCCTGAATGGGAAGGGCATGTGACGCTTGAGTTTTCGAATACGACACCGCTTCCTGCCAAAATTTATGCAGGGGAGGGGGCGTGCCAGTTCCTGTTCCTTCAGGGTGCGGGGATATGTGAAGTGTCTTACGCGGATAAAGGCGGAAAATACCAAGGGCAGCAGGGCGTGACCTTGCCAAAAATTGACGGGAAGACGGTGCAGATCGTAGATCCGCAGAAATTCCGCGTAGACGCATAGCTAATTCTACTGCGGTGGACTTCTAAAGCACCAAATCTAGTAAAAATAATACTCACGTACCTTCAAGTACGCTCCGTTTATTTTTACTAGATTAGCACTTCATAAGCCTCCCCGCAGCGAGTTTTTTATAAGATATAATTAGAAAATTGGATATCCCCATGGACAGAATTCGCATACGCGCAAATGGAGCATTAGAGGGGACAATCCCGATTGCAGGGGCTAAAAATGCCGCGCTTCCCATTATGGCGGCATCACTTTTGAGCGCGGAGACGCTAACCCTTTCTAACGTACCCCATTTGAGTGATATTACCACTATGGCGCATTTATTAGTGCAGCATGGGGTGGAATTGCGTGTGGATGGGCGGATTCCGGAGGATAGTAGTCGGTTTGGCCGGGTGATTGAGCTCAGCACGCCGCGTATTACGAATAAAACGGCCCCCTATGAGATTGTGCGCAAGATGCGTGCATCGATCTGTGTATTGGGTCCGTTGCTTGCGCGAGGAGGGGAGGCGATTGTTTCCTTGCCGGGTGGATGTGCAATTGGGGCTAGACCGGTTGATTTACACTTAAAAGCCTTAGAGCAAATGGGTGCGGTGATAACGCTTGAAGATGGTTATGTCCATGCGGTATGTCCGAAAGGAAGGCTCCATGGCGCCGAGATTCATTTTGAAAAAATATCGGTCGGTGCGACCGAAAATATCATGATGGCAGCAACCTTGGCGGAAGGTAAAACGGTGCTGCATAACGCGGCGCAGGAGCCGGAAGTCAGCGATCTTGCGCATTGTTTGATCGCGATGGGTGCGCAGATTGAAGGGGTGGGGACGAATACCATTACCATTCATGGAAAAGCGGCGCTGCATGGTGCATCGCATGCGATTTTGCCGGATCGGATTGAAGCCGGAACCTATGCGGTTGCCGCGGCGATTACGGGTGGTGATGTCGAGCTTTCGGGCATTGGTACGGAATTATGGGAAGCAGTGATCCAGAAATTAGTGGAAGCAGGCGTGGAAGTGACTCCTACCGCAAAAGGATTGCGGATTGCCCGCAAAGGGCCACTCAAAGCGGTGGATATTGTGACCCAGCCTTATCCAGGATTCCCTACAGATATGCAGGCGCAATTTATGGCGCTCATGACCGTGACCGAAGGCACTTCTATTATTGAAGAGACGATTTTTGAAAACCGTTTCATGCATGTGCCAGAGCTTTCACGGATGGGCGCGAATATCGCGATTCACGGGAATACGGCAACGGTTCGTGGTGTGCCGGCATTGCATGGCGCGCCGGTGATGGCAACGGATTTACGTGCGTCGATGTCATTGGTGCTCGCAGGATTGGTGGCGCAAGGCGATACGCTGGTGAACCGTGTGTATCATATTGATCGCGGCTATGAGCGGATTGAGCAGAAGCTTGGCGCCTGTGGTGCAAGTGTCCGCCGGGAGAAGGAAAGTCAAGGTCCGGTGCGCGATAGCGGAGATTCGGGAGCTGCTTCGGTGGAGGGTGATTCTGCTACACCGACATTGCATTAGTCTTGCGGAAAATAATCCAGTGCAGAAGATATGCTGTCACGTATACGACAACTCCTGAAAACAGCACATCACTCAAGAAATGTCCGCCTTGTAAGATGCGTACTAAGCCAATTCCTAATCCGGCAACTACGCCAATACTATTGGATAGGATTTTACGGCGTCCTTTCAAGACAAATGCAAGGCTAAGGAAATAAAATCCAATCGCAGCATGACCAGAAGGAAGAGAGCAGTTTTCCTCGCATTGGTTGCTGGGGAGGAGTGCTGGGGAAAAGGTTTTCATACCGCCGAATTCCTGAACCTGTACCGGTCGTGCACGCCCCCAATGGTCTTTGAATCCGTAATGGACAATAATTCCTGGCCCAAGCAGCAATGTAAAAAGAAGAAACAGTAGCTCTTTCCTTCCAAAAAACGGTAAATTGTGATGATATTTCACATCACGTATCAGTAATCCTACCAGCACCATAATAAAAGTAGGAACCAGCGTAAAGCGTGTGGCATCATAAATAAATCCTGCCGCACCGTCATGTTTGGGGAGAAAGCGACCGATCCGATCAAAAAAGAACTGGGAAACCCCTATATCCCACTCCGGGAAAAAAGTTAGGATAACCACGCCGCACATGATTAAGCAGATGATATATTTCATTGTTGGTATCCTTTAAATCCATGAAGGTAGTAGGCTTCAAACTGTAAAGTTTTATCAGGATAAAGTGGCAACTCTAAAGACGGAAGATGCTGGTAAGATTCTGCGGATGTTGCAAACAGATTTACAGGGTTAGCGGTGCGTGTCACAAAAAGAATATCCTCTCCCCGATGCTGAGTTAGGTCGGTGATCAGCTCATAATGGTCGTCGATATCCTGCTCCGGGTTCCATTTGGCAAAGGCAATTATATTAGGGAAGTCTTGGGCCTTCTCGACATAATAAATAAGCGGCGCAAGCGTTTTGCGCTCGTCTGTGACGAGAATCGCCTTTGGATTGGTCATGAGTATCGTTGCGACTTTTTCTCCTAACAGATCCATTCCTCTTAGGCGCTCAAAGGGATCACGTAATGCAAATGTGCCTTCTTCATTCCATCCGGTATGCTTGGCGCTTAATGGGATATGCAATGCTCTCACGACAGGTGAAAATAGCGTTGCGATGAAGAACACCACAAGATGTAACCCTAAGGATAATTTAAGCCAGTGGATGCGTTCTTTCTCATAAAGCCATCCAACGACAAGCAAGGTGGCGGCAATATAGGTCGGCGCAGCCCAGTTGGCGTGCGCGCGGGAAAGGAAGCTTACAAGGACGATCGTACCTAGAAACGGAACCACAAAGCTGATGAGGAGTGCATAGGTGGGTTGGAGAATCGTTTTCTTAAACTGGATCACACGCCATAACAATACACTAAATAATACGGGCCCAAATACGCCAAATTGTGCGCCCACAAATTCCAGCATTTTGCTCGGATGTAGCAGCGATCCTTCAAGTGCCGC
Organism: Rickettsiales bacterium; assembly: GCA_021156175.1. Taxonomy (GTDB): domain Bacteria; phylum Pseudomonadota; class Alphaproteobacteria; order Rickettsiales; family JAJNBL01; genus JAJNBL01. The sequence goes on along the minus strand of JAJNBL010000002.1, from coordinate 69,068 downwards.
ATTGTCTTTGGTATGAAGGAAGCTCACGAAGCCATTCATCGCATTCCAGCAGAGATTGGGAAGGAATAACAGGAAGGCGACCCCGACGGCTCCCCAGAATTTTTTATTCGTCAGTAACTTCCGGTCTTGAGGGGAGAGCCATAAGAAAAGCAGTACGGAAGGAAAGAAGAGCAGCATGGAATATTTGGTGAGCATCCCAAATCCCGCGGCGGCACCCGTTGCAATCCACCAATGCCAGCGAGTGTCTTCCCGCGCCTGGAGAAAACAATAGAGCGTCAACGCCCAGAAAAAGAGGAAAGGCGCATCGGTGGAAATCAGCGCGGAAGAGACAGTGACGGCCGGCAACGTGGCATAAGTCAGTGCTGACCAGGTTCCGATCTCGTGGTTCCAGAGTTTTCTGCCTATCAGAAAAATGATCCAGGCAGTGAGCGCATGGAGCAGGGGCGAGCCTAAACGGACGCACGTTTCTCCATTGCCGCAGATGCTGGTGGTGAGCGCGATAATCCACCCAATGACAGGTGGTTTGGAATAATATCCGAATGCTAACTGCTTTCCCCAAAGCCAATATTGCGCTTCATCGAAAAAGAGTGGGAGGTCGGATAGGCTAAGGAAAGTGATGCGCCACAGGGTGAGTGCTACAATAACTGCCGCCACACCGTAAGAAGAGAGCAGAACATTACGGAGGGAGCGGGATGTTATCATGCGGTGACACGTCCTGCAAAAGGCGAAGAAGCGCTGGCATAATCACGTTTGGGCATACGCCCTGCCAGGTACGCTAATCGTCCAGACTCCACGCCAAGCCGCATTGCTTTGGCCATCATCACGGGATTCGTTGCTTCTGCAATAGCAGTATTCATCAACACACCGTCGCAGCCCAATTCCATCGCGATGGCGGCATCGGAGGCAGTACCTACGCCTGCATCGACGAGTACGGGCACATTTGCTTGTTCTACAATAAGGCGAATATTTAAGGGATTCTGGATGCCAAGTCCGGAGCCAATCGGTGCGGCGAGCGGCATAATCGCAGCGCAGCCCAGATTCTCCAGCCGTTTTGCAATCAGCGGATCGTCATTGGTATAGACCATCACAGAAAAGCCTTCTTTCACCAAAATCTCTGCGGCTTTCAGCGTTTCCATGATATCGGGATAAAGTGTTTTTTCATCGCCCAGCACTTCGAGTTTCACGAGATTCCAGCCTCCTGCTTCGCGCGCGAGACGCAGCGTTCGCACCGCTTCATCCGCTGTATAACAGCCCGCGCTGTTGGGGAGATAGGTGTAGGTTTTGGGGTCGATATAATCTTGCAACATCGGCGCATTCCGATCATTGCCTAAGTTCACACGACGCACGGCAACGGTTACGATTTCGGCACCGCTCGCTTCAATGGCAGCTTTGGTCTCAACAAGATCGCGATATTTTCCGGTGCCAACCAGCAGTCGTGAATGATACGATTTTCCTGCAAGAATGAGAGGGGCGGAAAAAGTGGTCATGCTCATCCTCCGCCAATGAAATGGACAATTTCAATTCGGTCGCCATCGCTTAAGAGCGTATCGGCATAGGCGGATTTAGGGACAATCGCGAGATTTCGTTCAAATGCCACTTTTTTTGTGTCGAGCGCCAGGGTAACCAAAAGGTTCTCAGCAGTGAGTGGGCCCTCAAAAGTGCGCTTTTCCCCGTTGATGGAAAGGGATATTGTCATTGTAATTTCCAACGTTATGATAATGGGCGTAATATAGCCCTAAATATGGTAAGACGCAAATGGCTTCTCCTTTGAGCATCCTGATTATTAATGGACCGAACCTCAATATGTTAGGAGTGCGCGAGCCTGGTATTTATGGCACCGTCACGCTTTCAGGGATTGAGCAAGCCTGTGTGGAAGAAGGCAAGCAGTTGGGCATAAAAGTCACCTGTTTCCAGAGTAACAGTGAAGGCGAGATCGTCACTACGATCCAGAAGGCCTTAAATAAGTACGATGCGATTGTCATCAATGCAGGGGCTTATACTCATACGTCGGTCGCAATCCATGATGCGCTGCGCGCTGTGGCATTGCCTGTGATGGAAGTGCATCTGTCGAATATCTATCAGCGCGAAGAATTCCGCCATCATTCGTATATCTCCCCAATTGCTCGCGGAGTTATTTGTGGGTTAGGAATGGATGGATACATCTATGCGCTAAGAGCACTTGCAAGCGGTGAAAATAAGTAATTTCTTACTTATTGCTGCTGCAACGCCTTGTTCACCTGAGAACTCTCAAACAATTCTTCAAGTTTCCGTGCGAGTACAATCGGTGCTTTTTCTTTTGGCACATTGGTTGGAATCGCGACGTTCGTGCCTAAGTATTCTTTTCCTGAAATTCGGCTTTCTGAAATGGTTCTTCCGGTAGGAGACACCACTTCGAGCAAGAGGTTATAGGTCAGGTCGGTTTTAATCGCGGTATCGCTTTTCCAGTCGTTGATTGTAACTTTTAAGCCTTTCTCGCCAGCAAAGCCACCATTTGCAAGCGATGCTTTATCTGCCTGGTGGACGTTCAGGCCTTTTTCTCGAAGGGCGCGCTCAATCACAAGATACACATCGCGTGCGAAGGGTTTGCCCGATGCGGTATAGGCATCGTATACATTGGTTCCTGTGCGGGTTACGCCAACGAAGGAAGAAGGTTTGTCTTCATTGATGATATAGGGACGTGCATCTTCTACCGCCAGCGCTACAGAGCCCACCGGCAGGAGAGGCAATTGTGGATCGGCTGCGAGATATGGGTGCTTCACGCCTGCGCATGCAGAGATGCTGAATGCGAGGAGGGTGAGCAGAAAGAAACGTTGTGCGGTTTTGTGCATGAAAATTGTCCTGATGTTGGATTGCATCCATAGACTAGTACAACTGTGATAACAAATCAAGCATTCGCAGTTGTCATTATGGACTATTCCGCTAAACTGGTTCCACGCTTAGGTGAGAGCGTTATTAATTTTTATTTTTGGATGTGAAGAGTGGCTCCTGTTATTCGTATCCTGCCCAATACGATTGTGAATCGTATTGCTGCCGGTGAAGTGATTGAACGGCCTGCGTCAGCGGTCAAAGAACTCGTCGAAAATGCGATTGATGCGGGGAGCAATTCTATTGCGGTTTCGATGCGCAATGGCGGACGGAATTATATCAGCATCACCGACGATGGGTGCGGTATGGGCAAGGAAGAACTTGAACTTGCCGTTGAGCGCCATGCAACCTCCAAAATTTCCGATGATAATAATCTGCTGAACATTACCCACTTGGGTTTCCGTGGAGAGGCGCTGCCTTCAATTGGATCGGTGAGTCGTATGACCATCACGAGCCGCAAGGAAGGCGAAGACGATGCCTGGGCGATTGATATTACGGGTGGTGAGAAAAGTATTCCGGCGCCTGCATCGCTTGCGAAGGGCACGAAAGTGGAAGTTCGCGATTTATTTTTTGCAACACCGGCGCGATTAAAATTTCTTAAAACGGAACGTACGGAAGTGCAGCATGCGCTCGATATGGTGCAGCGTTTGGCGATGGCGCATCCAGAGCTTAGTTTCCGTTTTGAAGCGGATAACCGGGTGATGCTCGATACGCGCGCAGGCGGGATCGAAGATGCGCTTGCCAAGCGGTTGGAAGATACAATGGGCAAAGAATTTATGGATAACGCGGTGCCAGTATCGGGCGAGCGTGGTGGAATGATAATTCACGGATTTGCAGGAATCCCGACCTATAATCGTGGAACGGCGGCAGGCCAATATTTGTTTGTGAATGGTAGGCCGGTACGGGATCGTGCGCTGATGGGGGCGATACGCGGGGCGTATCAGGATTTCCTCGCGCGGGATCGTCATCCGGTGTTAGCGCTGTTTCTTGAAATTCCGATGGAACAAGTGGATGTAAACGTGCATCCGGCGAAAGCAGAAGTGCGCTTCCGGGATGGGGAACAAGTGCGCGGAATGATTGTCCGGGGCTTGAAAGATGCGATTGGGGGGGCGGGTCATCGTGCCTCGACAACGGTTGCGCGCGATGCGCTTAAGGTCATAACGCCAAGTATTCCGGCTCAACCTCGGATGCCCCTTTTCTCGGCTCCCGTGCCGATGATGATGCAAACAGCACAAGAGCGAGTGCAGCATGATTACACGCCCATGCCTATGCGTGAACGCGTTGCGCCGGTATCCTTAGCGCCCTTGCCTTCTGCGCGTGTCATTGAGCAGGCAGAAGCGGCGGAAGCTGCGGAAGCGGATTATCCGTTGGGTGTGGCGAAAGGACAGGTGCATGATACTTATATCATCGCGCAAAATGCGAATGGGATTGTAATAGTTGATCAACATGCTGCGCATGAGCGGTTGGTCTATGAGCGGATGAAAGAAGCGATTGCGGTATCCGGTATCGCACGTCAGCGTTTGTTAATTCCAGAGATAGTAGAGCTCTCACTTGCCTCTGCGGAGCGGTTGCTGGAACGCAAAGAAGAATTCCGGGAACTGGGGCTGGTTATTGAACCCTTCGGAGAAGAAGCGGTCGTGGTGCAGGAGATTCCCGCATTGCTTGGGGATTCGGATGTCAAAGGCTTGATCAAAGCGCTTTGCGATGATTTGGAAGAGTTTGGTGAGGCCTTGGCGCTCAAAGAAAAGCTGGAACATATTTGCGGAACGATTGCGTGCCACGGCAGTGTGCGGGCAGGGCGGAAGTTAAATGCCCATGAGATGAATGCGCTACTCAGGCAAATGGAAGTAACTCCGCATTCTGGGCAGTGTAATCACGGGCGGCCAACATATGTCGAACTCAAACTCAGTGACATTGAACGGTTGTTTGGGCGGAAGTGATTATTTTCCTTCCCCACGGAATCCCTGGCAGATCACATACATCTCGGAAGAATCGGCACGACTTGCAGGAGGTTTGATGTGCTTCACGGTGCGGAAGCTTTTTTTCATTCCTGTAAGGAGTGTATGTTCTGTTCCTCCTTGGAGAATTTTGGCAACAAACGTTCCACCGGGAGAGAGCCATTTGCAGGCAAACAGGAATGCTGCTTCGCATAGATCAATAATGCGGATGTGATCCGTTTGGGTATGGCCTGAAGAGGATGCCGCCATATCGCTTAGCACAATATCGACCTTCCGGCCTTTGAGCATATTTTCGAGTAGGGCAAGCCCTTCTTCTTCCATAAAATCGGCTTGGAGTAGTTCTGCATCAGCAATAGCCTCCACTTCCTGGAGGTCAATTCCGATGACAGAACCGCCACCTTTCTCGCCGGCTTTTATTTTTTGTACGGCAACTTGTGTCCATCCGCCGGGAGCAGCTCCGAGATCAATCACGGTTTTGCCTTTCGTGAGGAAGGGATATTTTTCATCAATTTCGATGAGTTTATAGGCCGCACGGCTGCGATAGCCCTCGGCTTTCGCACGGGCGACATAAGGGTCATTCAATTGCCGTTCAAGCCAAAGAGTCGAGGAAAGTTTACGGCCTTTGGCGGTTTTGACGGTGGTGAAGGTTTGACGGCCACCCGGCCGATTTCCTCCACTTCCACTACGATTAGCCATGATGTTGTATCCTATTAATGCTGACGCGGGGGTGTTTCGTCATCTTCTTCTTCGGAAGCTTTATCTTCTTCCTCATCGGATTCATCATCATCATCCCACCAATTATCTTCGTCTAAATCGTCTTCTGCTTCGTCTTCATCGGGATCGTCTAGGGCAACGTCATCTTCATCGAGGTCTTCTACCTCAGGCTCTTCTTCGTCGAGGTCTTCTTCTAGCCAACGATTATCCTGGAGTAGCGCAGTTTCATCAGCTTCTTCTTCCAAAGCATCTTCTTCAGAATCCAATTCGTCGTCCTCTTCAACAGCGAATTCTTCTTCTTCAGCTTCTTCTTCATAAGATGCATTCATTGCTTCAAATTCTTCCACCTGCGGCTGAGGCGCTTGTGGGCGCGGAGGAGGCAATAAGCTCTCCTCATTATCCCAGCTTGAAGGATCCGCAGGTGAAGACAAGCCCTCATCAATCGGAGGAGGGGGCGGTTGTTGTCCAACCGGTTGTGCAGGCTGAGCCCCGCCTCCAGGTCCTTTAGGCTGGAATTTTCGAGGATCGTAAGGCTCTTGTTGTGGGATCGCAATCGGTGGCAGGAGCCTGCGGGTGAAGAAGGAGTCTTTGAAGTAGAAAATCTTTTTCGATTTAATCGGTGGCTGTGATTCGATCAAGACAATTTGCTCATCGCGTGGAAGCTGGATCACTTCCTGCGGTAATAGCAGCGCCCGCTGGGTTTCGGATTCATGCACGGTCCGCGCGGCAGGGTTCAAGTCAAAGAATTTTGGTTTATTGAGTGATTGTTGTTTAACCGTTTTATTTCCGACCATTTTGGAAATGAGTTCTGCAGTTTCCACGTTGTTCGCCGCGAAGGTGATACGGAAGGTGGCGTTGGAGAGGAACGAGTTCATCCCGGAATCTTCGTAGATGCCTTTGAGCTGTTGGGTATCTTGAATAATCAAGAACAGACGCACGCGGTAACCCCGGAAGTACGCAATACCGCTTTTGAACTGTTCCATTTCGCCAAGCGTTGGGAACTCATCCATCATGAAAAGTATACCGTAAGGCTCATCAGGACGTGGCATGTGCTTGCAGAGGAACTGAGTCGCCTGCTGATAGAAAATCTGCATGAGCGGCTGTAAGCGCTCAAGGTTGTCTGGCGTTAAACCGACATAGACGGTTGTGCGGTCTTTTTTCCATTTATCGATGCAGAAATCGCTTCGCGCGGTGGTGGAATCAATCAGTGGGTTTGCCCAAAGTTCCAGCGAGGAGTTGAGCGTTGATACTACACCTGAGCGTTCTTTATCTGCTTTTTGAAGAAATGCTGCGATGTTCATGTACGCAACAGGGTGGATTTCTTTCCCGATCGTATCAAGCACTACTGCGAGGTTATACACCACGTCATCGCTCCGCAATACCCGCACAACTTCACCAAAGGTGGTCGGGCGTTCAGGCACCGCATGGAGATAGAGCATAATGCCCACACAAAGGCTTCGCGCTTCGTTTTGCCAAAATTCTTGCTCGGGCAAAAGGAGGTTTGCGATCTTTTGGACGTCATCCACGATCTGGCCCATTTTTGGGCTAAGCCAATCAAGCGGGTTATAGCAATGGCTGATACCATCCGGCGATGCAGGGTTCCACAAGTAAACCTTCTGGCCCATTTTTTTGCGCCAGCCGCTAGTGAGTTCATAGTTCTCGAGTTTAATATCGTGTACGACCAGCGAATCCTCCCAGAAGAGGAGGTTCGGGATCACGAAGCCCACACCTTTACCGGAACCTGTTGGAGCAAAGAGCAGTGAGTGCTGGTAACCATCGGCGATGAAATAACCTCCCCTGTCACGGCCCAGCAATATTCCTTTTTTAGAACGTAAGCCCGCTTGTTTGATATCGCGTTGTGAAGCCCAATGTGCATCCCCGTGCAGCGATTCTTTTTTCTGGAAGGGACGGAAATCGCCAAGTGGTGCGCGTAATACAAATCCAAGAAACGTCATTCCAACGACGGGACCAAAGGTACAAAGCAGCAGCTTTGGTACAAAATTATGATACGGTGCGCAAGCAGGCGTTGCTCGTATTTGCGCTAAGGTCATGGATGAGCAGTTATTAATCGCGTCAAAATAGGCGAGATAGGTTTTCCATAGATTATACAGGTTAAGGAACACAGATGCGTCATAGGACACTTTGCTCCATCCATAGACAACAACGGTCGCGAGAACGGCTGCCACGAACAGGGTAAGGAAGGCTGCTCCCCCGATCAGAGTAGTCAGGATAAAAAGTTTCTGTGGACGTTGCATCATGGGAATTAGTCGCTGCTTGCTTTGGTGAAGTATATCTCAGAGATATAACGCCTTCCACCTTTGGCGCGCTTTAACTGTATAATAATGTCGACGACTTGTAAAATATAATTGCGGATTTGCTCAGGAGTCATGTTAAGTCCGGCTTGCATCACCATCATGATCAACTGTTCGAGTGCTCCGCGGGGGGTATCCGCGTGGAGTGTTGAGATCGAACCTGGGTGGCCGGTATTGATCGCGCGTAAGAAGGCGAAGGCCTCTGCACCGCGCAACTCTCCTACAATAATACGATCAGGACGAAGCCTCAAGCAAGCTTCAATCAAATCCTGGATTGTAACTTTTGCACGACCCTGGCCACCTTTAGAGGCAAGCAGATGGACAGTATTGGGGTGGCCTTCGAGCATGATCTCGCGGGCATCTTCGCACGTGATTAAGCGCTCATCGGCGGGGATGGCCTTCAATGCCGCATTGGTAAAGGTAGTTTTACCGGTAGAGGTACCGCCGCTGATAATAATATTTTTTTTACGGATAATGGCTTCTTGCAGGAATTCCCGAATCTTTTTTTCTGCAATCAGGCCTTTAAGAAATTTGAGATCTTCGTCTTCCACTTCAGTGACAACAGTGGTGTCAAACGCCCCCATTTTCTCGTAATCCTCAAGACTCCAGCGAAGCGTTGAGCCTTTCCGGATCGACATTGCGACATGTCCGACTTCACACGCGGGTGGGAATACGATCTGAATACGAAAGCCATTGGGCAGTGTTGCCGATAGCAGAGGCGTTTCTTCACTCACTTTTTGTTCGGTCGATTGGGCAATGAGGCGGGCAAGGGATTTTAAATGCTCAAAATCGAGCTCAGGGATTTTTTGAGAACGCATTTCCCCCCGGTTTTCAATCCACACTTCGCCCGGTTTATTGATCGATACCTCACTCACCCCCTCTTCCGCAAAAATCGCTTCAAGCGGGCCTAGGTATGTCTGTAGTGCGGTAATACTGCTTGTCATGAGGTAACGATTACCGAATATAATTAACTTTATCCGCCGCTGACGGAGGGAACACCAAATCCCGGTTCACAAATACTTTGATACGAGTGCCTTGATGGACATAGATAGTGGGCTGAACCCCCAGGAATCCATCCACTATTTTCTTTCCGACATCCGTAAGATTAGTAGTCGCCTTGTCGATGGACCTGCTAGTATTACTTGAGGTTTCTGTCGTACCCGTTGATGTTGTTTCTTTCGTGTTTTTCCCCTCATTCGGATCAAGAGCATCTCCCACAATGCCGGTGGCAATGGTGATGGCGCTTAAGAGGAACGCGTTTCCAAAGATTTCGAGGTATTTGTTATCTACAATACCACTAACCCCTGCACGGCCCAACTGGTCTATACCTGGAGAATCGATAGCGATATCAATACCATCGGGGCGGATCACCCGTCCCCAGATCACATAAACACGGCGTTGTCCGCGTTCGATGGATGCTTCATAATTTCCAACTAAACGTGATCCCTTGGGGATTAAGACGCTTCGGCCTTCTTCGGAATAAATATCTCGGCTTACAATGGCGCGGAGCATACCGGGAAGGTCTGTATTGATCGCAGTTTCAAGTACTGCATCCAGGATTTTTCCTTGTGCAATAGTCACACTTAAATCCCCTACGCGGGTAGCATAGGCTTGGTCTGCGGAGGTAATAGGAAGGTCTTCGGTCCGCTGTACGTTCAAGATTCTTTCTAATTCCTGGGCATTCCCGGCCCCTTTGCCTTTGCTTCCACCGAGCAACCCTAATCCACCTGCATCCCCGCCACCGCTGACCAGAAGGCTGTTGGCAGCTTTACGTTGTTTGGTAGGATCTTCTTTGCTGGTTTCTTTATGTTCATCCTGCCCCAAAATAATTGGTCCAATAGGCTGTGCCGCTTCAGGCGATGGAAGTGGCGGAAGCTCCGATGTTGTGGGCATAGAAGAGGTTGGTGTCGGCGGCGGTGGCGGCGCAGGCTCAACGAGTTTAGGGGGTTCCGGAAGAACAATTTCTGGAGGTAATGCAATGACTAAATCTTCTGCAGGCTCAGGAGGAAGTACCGCACTTTTCATTTGTTCCGGCTCTGCTTCTTTTGGCCCTGTAACAGGTGCTGCCTGTTCGGTTTTTCCGTCTTTTCCTTCTTTCTTTTGTTCGGGGGTGCTGAAGAAAATATTATACATCGCAAAAGCCATTCCCCCGAGCAGAAGGACAATAATAAAGATATTTTTGCTTTGGGCGGTGGCAACGGCAGACGCGCCGTGCTGAACTTCTAGCCCATCATCCTGTCCATAGCCGCCCTCGTCTTGCTCGTCATAATATCCTCCGCCGGGGCGGCCATTATTCGCGCTAAAATTCTGTTGGTTGTCGTAGGGGGCGTCATCTTGAGAGTAATTTTTTGACATATCCTGGCACCTTAAGCCGATCCGCTAATATGCGTTCTCGTTGAATATTTCTACCGTGTCGGGGCCAACCCGAAGTGTAAATTGCGAAGCAATGCGATCTACCGCGACATAACTTCCATATTTGCGTGTAGGAAGTGTGGTTTCTCCCGAGGGATCTTTAAGTGCCAATGAAGGAACGACCGCGTTATTATTGGAGAATTGGAAATAGGTTACATTCCCATCGTCAAAGACTTTCAATGGGGCAATGGCATCCGATCCGACCATGGTATAGTTGTAATTGTAGGATTTCTGGGTTGACATCGGTGTTTCGGTTGTTGTTGGCGCCACGGCGGTTCCATTGGCAAGCGTTACGCGATCAAAGCTGTTGTCGGGGTAATAAAAGCGCGCAACGTAAGTGAGGTCAGCATCGGGAGCATTCGGCGGCAGTTTCGATTCGAGGTCAAACTGGTAGGTATGTTTATTCGTAATCACCGTCATGTTCGTGTGGGAATAGGCATCGATCGGCTTGACGAAAAGACGGTTTTTGACCGGTGTAATCTGCCAAGGGAAGGCATCGCCGAGGGAAATTGCTTCAATTTGTTCGTTATTCGCAAATTCAATATAAGATTGATAGCCAAAATGGACGGTCAGCGGAAACACTTCGTTGTCGTTAAAGACAAACGTGCGGATACGGCTATCGGTTGCTATTGGTTCTGCCGCGTGTGCGTTGATGAGGCCAAGACTCACTAATGCGCCAACGATATATGCCAAAGCTTTATGTGTTGTTTTCATAGTTTTACCTTTATTATATCCCCGTCATTTCTGGTTACAGGGCTTCATCATCTACTGTATAACTGGTTATCACAAACCCTAGCGGGTTAATGTAACGTTGTTCAATATCGAGCTGGAGCTGTACGAAGTTGTAGCGCAGCACCGCGACTTTATGTTTAGTTTCCCGAATAGCGCCGCCGCGTCCGATGTCTGTCAGCGTAAAGCGAACTTGGACATTCTGGTTTTGTAAAAAGTTGATTGAACTTATTTTCACGACCCGTTTTGCGGAAGATCCTAGTTTTGTAGGAGGGCTTTCAGGGTTCGATTGATTCACATAATTACGGAATGCCGCATACACATCTTGGCCTGAGAAAAGGCGGACCACTTGCGTGTAATTATAGGAATAGGTGTTGAAATCGTAGCCTTCGCGGGCTTGGATATACTGCACGATAAAATAACGGGATACGATATCATTTGCCACGAATTGCTGGACAGAAAGCTGATCAACAACGGTCGCGATCCCTGTTTTTTCAGAAACTTCGATCACAAAAGGTTCAATCGTTTTGTTCTTGGTAATAATCTGGATGGCAAAGGCGCCGAGCGCAATCGCTACAAGCGAAACCATCAGCACAAGTCCAAGCAGATTACGCTGGATTACCATGGATTGATAGCGGTCGGAATACCAGTTTTTGGCCGTCCGGACAGGGTCGGCCACCTTCCGCCGTTGCTGATCTGCGGGTGCCGATTTTGGGGATGGTCGCCCCCCTGTATTCTCAATGTTCTTTTTATTTCCAAATACCATAAGGTTTTTCCGCCTGCAGGCCTGTTTCCTTAAAGGACTATTGCTCGTGCTTCTCTGACATTCGCCTTTTTATATAAAAAAGCGAGAACATAAAGACGCAGGGTTGACTATAGGAGATATTTATTAAGAAATCTCAAATACTATAAAAACCATATTTTAGAAAAGAAGTAAAGGAAGTAAGTGATGCAAAAAGACCACAATTGGTGCTAAAGCATCAGGTTTCCAGCATCCTTATCCCGCCACACAGTATAGTTACGTGCATGGAAGAGTTGATAGTGCCACCATTCATTGCGGTAAAAATCCCATCCTGCCGCACACATAATGCCCATCAGAATCGCGCGGTTGCGTTGGGCTTCCTGCGATACTTCCGTATTTCCGTGGTAGGAAAGAGGGGAAAAGCTATCGAATGGGGTTCCCATATCCAGCTCTTTTCCGTCTTTATCGATTAAGGTCAGGTCAATCGCAACCCCGCGGCAATGGGGAACGGAGCCGGTTTTGGGGTCGGAAATAAAGTTCGGATCCGGATTATCTTCCCACAGCAGCTCTTGGATTTCGAGTGGCCGGAAGGCATCAAAAATTTTAAATCGGTAGCCCATCGCGGCGGCGTAGCGAATCGCGATTGTTAAGGCTTTTGCGGCATCGGGATGTAAATAACATTCCTCACGTGCATAAAGCGGTTTGCCCGTAAAGTTTTCAGGGGTGCCATAGGCAATGAACATCTCCACATCATAGGCCGGTGGAGCAATGCGCACGAGGGGTTCAGAATTCATGGTATTAAGTGGTTTGGAGTGCATTAATTTTCGCCGCTACAATAAAATCATTCTTGTGTAACCCTTTAATGGCATGGGTTTGCAGCACGATGGTGCAGTATCCCCAGCCAAATAAGATATCCGGGTGATGGTTCTCGGCTTCGGCTATCGCGCCTACTTTATTCACGAAGGCCAGGCTTTGGGCAAAATTTCTAAAATCAAACCGGTGGCCGATTTTAGTGAAATCGTCGGAGGCTTCCCAGCCATCAAGCGTTGCAAGATAGGCTTCGACTTGTTCACGCGAGAGAGGGTCAACGCCCCCTTCGCATGCTACGCATTTGTCTTCTGTTAGATCCATCACGTGTCCTTATTTCTCATTTTATTTGTTAGACATAGTAGCATTAGCTAACAGAGCTACATACCAGGAAACATTATTCGCGCAAGGGCTTTGCAACGGGTTTTACTTCCGGGGCTGTTTTTTGAACGGTTGTTACTTTTTGTCCATCAATATAATAGACGTCTTCATTGGATTGGACGTAACCTAAATATTTGCGGGATTGTTGATCGAGTAAATCAAGATCAAGCGAGCTTGGGCGAAGCAAGCTTACACGATGCTCAAGCCCGATACGTTCTGCTTGCAGGCTTTCCAGTTGTGCATGGGCCACTTCGGCCTCGTGCTGTAGGCGGATAAGGGCAAGCAGGCCTCTATCGCCACTTGCGACATGATAGGCGAAGTAGCAGCAGAGGAAAAAAAGGCCGGACAGAGCGTAATGTTGCAGCGGGCGGTGCAGGGAACGTCGAATACGTCGGATGTTCGGGATACGCATGTGCTACTTAATGCCCATTGTTACATTGCTCCCACTATAATAATAAATTGTTTGTCGGAAAGCAATTGGTGGGTGAGGGATTCAGATTGTTATTCGCTGTCTTTAAGCGGTACGCCGTAAAGCTCCAGCCGGTGGTCAATCAGTTTATAACCTAATTCCCGTGCGACGCGTTCTTGCAATGCTTCGATTTCTTTATTCACGAACTCAATCACTTTGCCGGTGCGGATATCAATGAGATGGTCATGATGTTCTTCTGTCACGCTTTCATAGCGCGCTTTGCCTTCGCCGAAATCATGTTTCTCGACAATCCCATGTTCTTCAAAAATCCGTACCGTCCGATAGACGGTCGCAATGCTGATTTTCGGATCAATCGCCGAAGCGCGACGATAGACTTCTTCCACATCCGGATGGTCTTGCGCACTATCAATGACGCGCGCGACGACGCGGCGCTGGTCCGTCATCTTGAGGTGTTTTTCTTCGCAAAGCTGTTCGAGCGATTTGTGCATAGAAGTGATTCTAACGATCTCAAAGTGCCTAATAATCAAGGCACACTACCCTTTGAGTTATCAAAACGCAACCCATAAATCTATACTTTCGGAAGTACCGTAAATATGTTATACCCAACGTCCACCTAAAAGGAATAATAAGAGCAAAGCCATGGCCGTACACAGCGTAAACCACATCCGCGAAGCATTTCTCCAGTATTTTGGCAAAAATACTCATGAAGTCGTGGCTTCCGCACCGCTTGTGCCGCATAACGACCCAACGCTTATGTTTGTGAATGCTGGGATGGTGCCGTTTAAAAACGTCTTTACGGGCGCAGAAAGCCGTCCTTATGTCCGCGCGGTCAGCAGCCAAAAATGCGTTCGTGCGGGTGGAAAGCATAATGACCTCGACAATGTGGGCTACACCGCCCGTCACCACACGTTTTTTGAGATGTTGGGGAACTTTTCGTTTGGGGATTATTTTAAAGAAGACGCCATCCTTTTTGCCTGGGAATTCCTAACCAAAGAGATGGGGCTTCCTAAGGATAAGCTTTATACGACCGTTTATCACACGGATGATGAGGCATTTGCCTTGTGGAAAAAAATCGCGGGATTACCGGAGAGCCGAATCTTGCGCATTGCTACCAACGATAATTTCTGGGCGATGGGCGATACGGGTCCGTGCGGTCCGTGTTCCGAGATCTTCTTTGATCATGGCGATAAAATTCCAGGCGGATTGCCGGGTACACCTGAACAAGACGGTGACCGTTATATTGAAATCTGGAACCTCGTATTCATGCAATATGAGCAGGTAACACCGGATAAGCGCATTAGCCTGCCGAAGCCTTCGATTGATACCGGCATGGGATTGGAGCGTATTTCTGCCGTGTTGCAGGGCGTCCATGATAACTACGATATCGATCTTTTCCGGAACTTGATTGAAGCCTCAAAAGATGCCTCCCAGAATAACGATCCGGCGCATCTTACCTCGCACCGCGTAATCGCAGACCATCTGCGGTCAAGCTGTTTCCTTCTTGCTGACGGCGTGATGCCAAGCAATGAAGGCCGTGGTTATGTACTTAGACGTATCATGCGTCGCGCGATGCGTCATGCACATCAATTGGGTTGTAAAGACCCGTTAATGTACCGTTTGGTGCCAGCATTAGTTGAGCAAATGGGGCAGGCGTATCCTGAGCTCACCCGCGCGAAAGCACTGATTACGGAGATGTTGAAGCTCGAAGAAGAGCGGTTTAAAGATACTCTGGGACGTGGTTTAAAGTTGCTTGAAGCAGAAACAGGTGCGATGTCTTCTGGTGGTGTATTACAGGGTGAGACGGCATTTAAGCTTTACGACACCTATGGTTTCCCGATCGATCTCACGATGGATATTTTGCGTGCGCGCAATATTGGTGTAGACCAAGTCGGCTTCGATGCTGCCATGAAAGAACAGAAGACTCGAGCGAAAGCGGCATGGAAAGGTTCAGGCGAGAAAGCGACCGATGAGGTCTGGTTTGATATTGATAACACACATGGTGCAACGGAATTCCTAGGTTATGCCTGCACGGAGGCCAAAGGGCGAATCGTTGCATTAGTGCGCGATGGCAACACAGTGCCTTCGGCATCTGCGGGTGAGACGATTTCAGTCGTGCTTAACCAGACGCCATTTTATGGCGAATCGGGTGGTCAGGAAGGGGATCGTGGGACATTGAAAACCGCGGGACTGGAGATTGCAATTTCTGATACACGCAAAATCCTCGGCAAACTCCATATCCACCAGGGAACGGTGGTAAAAGGCAAAGCGGAAGTGGGCCAGGAAGTAGCGGCTGTTGTGGATACCGCGCGTCGGGATAAAATCCGGAGCAACCACTCGGCAACCCACTTGCTACACGCCGTGCTGCGTAAGGTGTTGGGTGATCATGTGACGCAGAAAGGGTCATTAGTAGCCCAAGAGCGCCTGCGCTTTGATATCAGTCATCCAAAAGCGATTTCAGAAGAAGAAATCGAGACAATTGAAAGCGAAGTCAACGCGCTTATCCGCAAAAACACGCCAGTAGGTACGCGCTTGATGTCACCAGATGAGGCGATTGGCCACGGTGCGCTTGCGCTTTTTGGTGAGAAATATGGCGAAGAAGTGCGCGTGGTCGATATGGGCGCAAATTATTCCGTTGAGCTGTGCGGCGGGACACATGTCGAACGAACCGGCGATATCGCGCTGTTTAAGATTGTTTCTGAAGGGGCTGTTGCAGCCGGAATTCGCCGGATTGAGGCGCTTACTGGCCAAGAAGCATTTGCCTATTTAAGTCAAAAAGAACGGTTACTTTCCGCGCTTGCGGGGCAACTCAAAACCACTCCGGATGCTTTGCCCGAACGTATTGCAGGGTTGTTGGATGAGCGCAAACAGCTTGAGAAAGCGCTTTCCGATGCGCGTAAATCCGCTGCGATGGGTGGTGGAGCGGCGGGTGTTCAGAAAGAGAACATTAACGGGTTCGAGTTTATCGGCCAGACGTTTGAAGGTATCCCGCCGAAAGATTTGCGCGAAGTTGCCGAAGATTTGAAGAAACAGGTGGAGTCCGGAATAATCGTGGCAGCGGCGAGCTTTGAAGGCAAAGCTTCGATAATCGTTGCGGTGACGGATGATTTGACGGATCGGTTCAATGCGCCAGATTTGGTACGTATTGCAGCAAGCGCAACCGGTGGACAAGGCGGTGGCGGAAAGCCTAATTTTGCACAAGCGGGAGGTCCGGATGGAAGCAAGGCAGCGGAAGCGGTGAGTGCAGTCAGAGACAGCCTTGTTCAGGCAGCTTAAATCTTCAGAAAGCTCTAGGCATTGGATGTCATTTTCAGGCCAATAATGGCAATAATTAGCAATCCAAGGAACAGCAGGCGCAGAGGGGTTGCTGGCTCATGGAAGAGTGCGATGCCCAAGACGGCTGCGCCGAAGGCACCAATTCCTACCCAAACAGCATAAGCAGTGCCAATAGGAAGTGTATGTGCGGCTTTGGCAAGTAAGTACATGCTGATGGCAAGCGTAGTTAAGGTAAATAGTGTTGGGATAGGTTTCGTTAGACCTTCGGTATATTTAAGCCCAATCGCCCAGCAAACTTCAAACAGTCCGGCAAAGGTGAGATATATCCAGGGATTCATAGAAAAAACTCCCGCTTGAGATCGTTAAGATTGTATAGTAAGTTTGCCTTCTTTTAAAGATACCACCCGATCCATCTTTCTTGCAAGCTCTGGGTTGTGGGTAACGATAAATGCTGAAAGCTCTAGCGATTTCACCGCATCGACTAACACAGAAAATACCGTATTAGATGTCGCAGGATCCAAGTTGCCGGTAGGTTCATCGGCAAGCAGTAATTGAGGGCGATGTACTAACGCCCGTGCAATGGCAACGCGTTGTTGTTCTCCCCCTGAGAGTTCCGAAGGGCGGTGGGTGAGGCGGTTTGCCAATCCCAGTTTCTCTAGCATCTCTTCCGCGGTGGCTGCTGCCTCTTTGTGCGGTTGCTTATCGATCAAGAGCGGCATCATCACATTTTCGAGTGCTGAGAATTCCGGTAGCAAATGGTGGAACTGATAAACAAATCCAAGGGAATTTTTGCGAATCCGGGTGCGTTTGGAGTCGTTCGCTTGAGAGCAATCCGTGCCGTTAATGGTGATTTTTCCAGAGGTGGGGCTATCGAGTAAGCCCGCGATTTGAAGCAAGGTTGATTTACCTGTGCCGGATTGTCCGACAAGTGCGACCATCTCCCCTTTGGCGATCGAGAGCGAGACATCTGCCAGTACGGTTAGCGTTTCGCTGCCCTGGTGGAAGGATTTTTCGATATGTTCAAGGGAGAGAATAATCTCTGGCATAGCCACTGCCTGCTGTATTATAGGTTGTTCCGAAGTTGTACGCGCATAAATATTGCCTGTAAACTAAAAACTGGTTAGACTGCCTTCCGCTTGTGCATAACTCAAACAAACATAGAGCCTTTATGATTACTCCTAAGCATCAAATTATTTGCGCCATCGATACCCATGATGTCGAGAAAGCCCTGCATTTAGCCGATCAGCTGCAGGGGCATGTGGATGCCATTAAGCTTGGCCTTGAATTCTTTGTGGCGAATGGGCCGGATGGGGTTAATCGGCTTTCTGAAAAGAGAATTCCGATTTTCCTGGATCTCAAACTCCATGATATTCCGAATACCGTTGCGGGTGGGATTCGTTCTGCGATCAAGCATACCGATGTATTTATGATCACGATTCATGCCAGTGGCGGCCTTGCGATGATGAAATCAGCCGTTGATGCGGCGGAAGAAGCAGCATGGCGGCTGGGTAAGAAACGTCCACTGATTGTGGGGGTTACGGCGCTGACCAGTCTGGATACACAAGATTTGCGTGATACGGGCGTGATTGCGCCGATTGCGGACCACATCCTCCAGCTTGCGCGTTTGGCGAAAGATGCAGGGCTTGATGGGGTGGTATCGCCTTCGTATGAAGTGGCGGAAATTAAAAAACAGTGCGGCGATGGTTTCAAGGTTGTAGTACCTGGGATTCGCCCGGCTGGTACGGATGGCGAGGATCAGAAGCGCTTTACGACTCCTGCGGAAGCGGTGAGATGCGGTGCGGATTTCATCGTAGTTGGACGGCCGATCACGAAAGCGGAAAATCCTGCGGCATCTGCTGATAGTATCCGTAAAGAAATAGCAGCTTAGAGCATTTTTCATTTAGCTCTATACGTCGTTATCCATCGGACTCGCGCTTGCGCACGTAGGTTGGCTACGCTTACGCAGTACTCGTCTCGGATGCCTTGTATAGAACTAAAGCAAAAACGCTCTAGACTCGTGTTGACTCTTTTAAACCAAGGGCTTTTACATGCCCCAGATTTCAGTGATTATTGTTAATTACAACGCAGGTAAGCACTTAGCGCGCTGCCTAGAGACGCTTGCTCAGCAACGTTTCCGGGATTTTGACGTGTGGCTGGTGGATAATGCTTCAACGGATGGCTCCATTGAAGCGCTGCCCGTAACACTGAATTCGGCCTTTCCCAACGGATTTCATCTCATTAAAAGCCAAGAGAATTTAGGATTTGCGGGTGGGAATAACCGTGCCGCTCAAGAAGCGTGCGGTACGTGGATTGCGACCTTAAATCCGGATGCGTTTCCGAAGCCCAATTGGCTTGAAAAGTTAGTCGCGGCGACCAATGCCTTTCCGGAGGTGACGATGTTTGGTTCGGTGCAAATTGATGCGCAGAACCCTGCGCAACTCGATGGGGCGGGGGATATGTATCATATCCTCGGAATCCCTGCGCGCAGTTATTATAAACAGCCGGTGACGAATCTTGCGACAGGAGACGTCTTTGCGCCCTGTGCCGCGGCAGCGCTTTACCGACGGGATACATTTGCGCGTGTGGGCGGATTTGATGAGCGGTTCTTCTGTTATTGCGAAGATGTGGATCTTGCGTTCCGCTTGCGGCTTTTGGGTGAGCGTTGCATCCAGGTGAGTGATGCGATCGTTGAGCATATTGGGCAGGGAACGGGCAGTACCGGCGATTTTACGCTGTATCACGGGATGCGTAACCGGTTTTGGTGTTTTATCAAAAATATGCCGCCGCTCTTGTTTTGGCCGCTCTTGCCAATCCATGTGATGTTGCAATGTCTATTTCTGCTGCGTGCAGTGATAAAGGGACAAGGTGCTGTGGCATTTCGTGCGCTGATGGATGGAATCAAGGGATTACCACTGATATGGAGGGAGCGTCAACGGATTCAAAAACAGCGGAATGTCTCGATGTTGAAGCTGCTTGGAACGTTTACTTATTCCCCATGGGCGTTGATGACGCGCAAGGGTTAGTAACGTATACTCCCACTGTATCTTGGCCTAAAGAGAGGTATTCTTTGCGGATGAAACGCGGTGCTTCTACGAGTTTCGTTATACCAAGTGATGCGATTGCAGATAGGCTTCCTCCGCCAAGTAATAGTGGCGCATGGTACCAGATAATCCGATCAACCAGATTTTCTTCGAGTAAATTGCCAGCAAGCTGGCTGCCGCCTTCCACTAGCAAGCGCGTGATCCCACGTTCAGCAAGGAGTTTAAGGACGTCAGGCAAGGACGTTTGCTCACCCTTCACTTGCGCCGTGATATAAATCACAGAGGGATGTGCGGTGGCAGGAGGAGTTGTGCCAACCACCCAAGTGGGGTGTGCAGAAGCGGTTTGCGCTAGTTTTGTATCAAACGCCAGTTCCGATCTATTCGAAACAACAACGCGAATAGGACTGCGAGTTTCCAGGCCAGGTAAGCGGCAATCGAGTGAAGGATTGTCTTTGCGTACCGTGCCGGCCCCTACCATAATTGCATCATACTCCGAACGTAAGAGATGCGCATGACGGCGCGCAGCATCAGACGTAATCCACTGACTTTCCCCGGTTGCCGTGGCAATATAACCATCAAGGCTCGTTGCGAGTTTGAGTGTTACCAATGGGCGGCCTTTGGTGTGAACACGGAGGAATCCTTCTTGAAGGTAACGCGCTTCTGCTTCACAGATTCCCATTTCAACCGCAATGCCCGCTTCTTTTAATGCGTGGATACCTTTGCCGGACACTTTGTTGTTCGGGTCTTGCATCGCAATCACAACACGTTTTACGTTGGCGTTGATCAATGCCTCTGTGCACGGAGGCGTGACGCCATGGTGGCAACAAGGCTCGAGCGTGACGTAGACCGTTGCGCCCTCGGCTTCTATGCTCGCTTGCGCGAGTGCTACGGTTTCAGCATGTGGGCGACCGCCTGGTTGAGTGTGGCCTCTTCCGATGACATGGCCATTTTTCACAATCACACAGCCAACAGAAGGATTCGGGAAAGTCGTACCCAATCCGCGCTGTGAGAGTGCGAGCGCGTGCTGCATAAATGCGATATCGACTGTCTTTTGTGAAATGCTGGCCATGGTTCGTAACAATATCTATTTCTTTGCGGCTCGTATCATGCCAAATGATCCAATGAGGGATCCTCCGACGATTAAACACGAGGCGAGCGCAATGTGCCAGCTAAATACAGAGAAGCTAAACAAAACAAGTAACCCGACCGCAAGTAGGGGCTCGATGTAAGAAAGGATACTGAGTAATCGGATATCGCCATGTTTAATGCCATGATCCCACGCTAAGAATGCAAAACTACCGGGACCAATGGCAATCGCGAAAAACACTTGCCATGAGAAAGCATCCTTGGGAAGAGTGAAGCTATCTTCGAGCAAGAAGTGGCATACAAGCGAGAGTATTGCGACTATGGGAAAATAGCCAATGACGGCATTGGATGGAACATGCTGGAATTTGTGGCTGAGCGCGGAATAGCTTGCCCAGATAAAAGCTCCGGTTAATGAGAGTGCATAGCCAATGAGGTGATCGCTGGAAGGGACAATGAGTCCGTCTTTAAATGCAATCACTAGAACGCCGGAAAAACCCAATATTGCGCCGATAATGTGGTAGCTGTGGATGCGTTCTTTGAGCAAGTACGAAGACATAAACAGCAGCAATACTTGCCAGATATTACAGATGAGAAATCCTTCTGCGGGTGGCGCGAGACGAAGCATCAGAAAATAGCAAAAATGAAATCCAAAAATTCCCCAGATACCTAATAACCAGAAGCTTAAGGGGAGTTTCAGGAGGTAGGAAAGATTTTGTTTGCTGACAATCCAGATGACAATGCCTATCAGTGATGCGAGCGAAAACACGATGGCCGTCATCGCAAAAGCAGGAATGCCAGGTAATGAAAGCACGAGTAACGGCATCGCAGCCCAGGCAAACGGTGCGAAGGCACCAAGGAAGGTTGCTTCGGCGCGTTTAAAAAACTTGTGCCGGATGCCGGGTTCTGTCATGATAACCGTACGTTTCTGTAGTATCTTTAAAGATACAGTATCTTGAATTATTTAGCTATACGTTAAAAATTCTTAAGTTATAGAAGTCTCGCTCAGATATTTTGTCCAATTTAAGGTAATTCCATGTCCGTGGTAGGATTTTTTGTCACCTTGTCGATGGTGTGGTGGATCATTTTTTTTATGATCTTGCCGGTAGGTGTGCGGATTGCTCCGGATCCTGATAAGGGTCACGCGTCGAGTGCACCTGAAAATCCGAGTTTACTTCTTAAGGCTGCGGTTACGACACTGCTAGCATTCGCCCTAACGGGGCTGTTTTTTTATCTTATGGCACATGGGTATTTGGATATGCTTGACTTCCATGAAAAATCCTCCCAAAGTGTGCCCGAGGTAGGCGGGTAACTTATCCTTCAAATATCGTAACTTTATAGACGTAAGCGGCTTCCAATTATGAGCATTTGGGCTTCCCTTGATACATCCTCGCGATATCTTGCGCCAAAGCTGCTTGCCGTATCCCTTGTGGTGTTAGGATTTGTCCCCCTGCACATTCCCGTTATATCGCATTTTATTCCTCTGGTGGATATCATTGTCATTTATTATTGGACGATTTATCGTCCGGATATGATGCCGCATTGGTTTGTATTTCTTCTCGGGGTACTTCAAGATATTTTCTTGGGCTTTCCTATCGGGATTTCTGCGTTTATAAACCTGATTTTCTGGATGGTCCTGATCACGCAACGCAGGCTTTTCATGAAAGAGCCTTTTGTTATTATTTGGGTAGTCTTCCTTGTGTTCTCCTTTGGTGTTGCGCTCCTGAAATGGGCCGTCATGATGGTGTTTATGCAAGAATTTGTAGTGCCAGATATCGTTGCACTTCAGTGGCTGTTAACAGTGGCGCTTTATCCACTGATTCATGGGATTTCTAACATACTGTACACCCTTTTACCGGATCAACCCTATGGGAATGCGTAACGACTCGAATCAAGGCAAGGTTTTCACCCGTCGGGCCCTGGTGCTCATGGGGATGAAGCTTACCTTGCTTACGTCCCTGATTGCCCGTTTGTACTATCTGCAGATCATTAAAGTCACAGAGTACAAGACCCTGTCCGATAGTAACCGTATCCGTCTTTCCATCATTCCGCCGCTTCGGGGAAATATTTACGACCGTTTCGATACAGAAATAGCAACTAACGAAAATTATTACCGAATCTTGTTCGATCCAGGCCAGGCATCGGATATGACGCAAACCCTGACGCGGCTTTCCAATATCCTGGGCTTTAGTTTTGAGGAACAAGAGAAATTTATTGCGCGAGCAAAGAAGAAGTATAAAGAGCGCCGAGGCGCCGTACTCGTGCATGACCATCTGACCTGGGAACAGGTGGCTCGGGTGGAGGTCAATACGCCGGATCTTCCGGGGGTGTTGATTGATGTTGCGCAGGTGCGCCATTACCCGTTTGCGGAAAAAATGTGTCACGTATTAGGCTATGTCGATAACGTCTCCAAAGAAGAGGGGGACACCAATAACCCATTGCTTATGCATCCGGATTTCAAGATTGGGAAAAACTCGATCGAGCGTACATTTGAATCCGTTTTGCGTGGGCAAGCAGGGGTGAAGAAACTCGAAGTGAACGCTTTTGGCCTTCCAGTCCGGGAATTATCGCGCGAGGAAAGTTCGCCGGGCTCGAAGTTGCATCTTACGATCGATGCGGGCTTGCAGGAAATAGCCTATGCTCGTTTGAGTGAAAAAGGTGGCGCGGCAGCGGTGATGGATCTCACCAATGGCGATATTTTGACCCTCTGTTCGACTCCTGGCTTTGATCCTAACCAGTTTGCCTATGGGATTTCTTCTGAATATTGGGGTTCGCTGATTAATAGTCCCTATAAGCCATTGACAAATAAGGCGGTCTCGCAGCAATATCCTCCGGGTTCTACGTTCAAATTGGTGGTTGCTTTGGCGGCACTCAAAGCCCATGTGAATCCAGAAAATAAAGTCTACTGTCCGGGCTATTTCCGTTTGGGATCCCGCCGCTTTCATTGCTGGAAGGAGCAAGGGCACGGTCATGTGAATCTGCGTGAAGCGATTAGCGGTTCCTGCAATACCTACTTCTTCACGATCGCGCAAAAAATTGGGATTGAGGCTATCGCCGAGATGGCCCAAGAATTCGGTTTGGGCGAGAAAACAGGGATTCCGATTTCTAACGAAGTGGCTGGGATTGTCCCGAGTCCGACCTGGAAGCAGAAAACCTATAAACAACCGTGGCAAGCAGGCGATACCTTAAATGCTGGTATTGGACAAGGCTTTATGGTGGCGACTCCGTTGCAGATGGCGCTGATGGTTGCGCGCTTAGGCGCACGCAAAAAAGTTGTGCCCCGTCTGGTGCTGGATGATCCTAATAACCGGCTGCCGGTTTCGTTTGAATCAATGGGCATTCCAGACCAGCACATCAACTTGGTAATTGATGGGATGGATGGGGTCGTCAATCGGCCTGGCGGTACGGCCTATATGAGCCGTATTCCGGAGAAAGAGTTTGCAATGGCGGGTAAAACGGGGACATCACAAGTCGTTGCGCGGAGCGTGAATGAGGATAAACGTAAAGAAGATATCGCCTGGAAAAATAAAAACCATGCCTTATTTGTGGCCATTGCGCCGGTGGATAATCCGCGTTATGCGATATCGGTTGTGATTGAGCACGGGGGCAGTGGTTCTGGTGCGGCAGCGCCGGTGGCGCGCGATATTATGCGTGCAGCGCAAGCGAGGGAATCGGCAAGAAATCCTACAATCCTTGAGGTCACGCCTGCTGCTATGCCGGTTAAGAAAGAGGAAGAGAGGGTATGAGAGCGCATGTGAAAGTCGATAAAATGGGGCTCGTTTCCCGCCTCGTTCACTTGCACTGGTGGCTTGTGCTTCTGGTAACGCTGCTTGCGTGTGCAGGGTTTACCATGACCTATTCAGCCGCAAATGGGGATATCGATCGCTGGATGCTTCCGCAGATTAAACGTTTTATCATGTTCTTTTTTGTGATGATTGGGATTGCGCTTACTCCAACTCGTTATATTTTGAAAATTTCCTACGTTGCCTATATTAGCGCATTTTTACTGCTCGTAGCGGTAGAAGTAGCAGGAGAAACCAACATGGGGGCAACGCGTTGGATATCCATTGGTGGTTTTTCAATGCAGCCAGCGGAGCTTATGAAGCTTGCCCTGGTGTTGGGACTAGCGCGCTATTTTCACTGCATGCATTATAAAGATGTTTCCAATGTCCTTTATTTAATAGTCCCTATATTGATGGCGCTTCTGCCTGCTGCCCTTGTATTAATACAGCCCGATTTGGGGACTGCGTTTATTGTGTTGATGACGGGAGGAGCGGTTTTCTTTGCTGCAGGGGTCAAGGCGTGGAAGTTTGTGGTAGTTATTATAATTGGTCTTGCAGCTATTCCGGTTGCATGGCATGAGCTTCATGATTACCAGAGACAGCGGGTGCTGACTTTCTTAAGTCCGGAGACCGATCCGCTGGGGGCTGGATATAATATTCTTCAGTCACAAATCGCCATCGGATCCGGCGGATTTACCGGAAAAGGCTATATGGCGGGAAGCCAGAATCAGTTGAGTTTCTTGCCAGAAAAACATACGGACTTTATTTTTACGATGCTTTCCGAAGAGTTCGGTTTTATTGGAAGTGTCAGTATTGTCGTTATTTTTTCCCTTATCATTGTCTATGGTACCTTTATCGCGATTAATTGCCGGAACCAGTATGGTAGGCTATTGGCAATAGGTATTACCACCATGGTTTTCCTGCATGCCGCGATCAATATGGCGATGGTAATGGGTATGGTCCCGGTCGTAGGGGTGCCGCTTCCGCTTGTTTCTTACGGGGGAACAATGTTGATGGTGGTGCTGATTGGGACGGGATTATTGCTCAATATCCATCTTTATTATGATGTGAAGCTAGAGAGGAACCAGCAGGGGCCATTCTGACGAAAACTAGAGGTTGAAAATAGGATGGAGAAAAAATTCTCATCTATTTTACCTTTTATTAAAAGAACCTCCATATTCTTCATGAAAAGAGGGTTTCAACCCGAGGTCGTTGTGACCCTACAGTAATATTAATAAATGCTTGCAGATAAGCGTAGTTGGTGGCAAAATGAGAGTCCGTGTTTTTCACGTAACTGAACCACAATGGAAACGAAGGCTACATCACGTGAGCAGGAAGACTCGTACACTTTTTCATAAGATATTTAGTAAAAAACGTCTGGTTATTATTTCCGATGAGGAAATTGTAAGCGTTCCTTTCGGGCCACAAGTCCAGGCGTCTATCGTCATTCTTGCGACCGTTACTCTCGTATGGCTCTCCTATACCAGCGGTCGGTATTTTGCATACCAAGACATTTTATCAGCAAAAGACCGCGAAATCACCCATACAAACCTGACAAATGAAACGTTGCAATATCAGGTAACAGACCTCCAAAAGAACCTCGTTCGTCTCAATAGCTATTTTGAGCAGGTCAAAAAGTACGACCAGCTTCGCCCAACACTGAAAACAGATAAAGATGGGAAGGCGGTACGCGAAGATTCAGGTACAGAAGAGAGCAATGTGAATGATGAGATGGCAATCCTTGACGAAGGGGTTAAGGAGGTTCTCATTGATATTCATGCTAAAATTCGTGAACGTATCCAAACGCTTGAAACCGTTATTGCGATGACGGGTGTGGGTATGAGCCATTTTATTAAAGAAGACCCCGATCTTAAAAAATCTGCTGCCAGAAGTGCTGCTACCGCCGCAAACTTGAAAAGTTTGGGTCAGGGGGGTCCGTTTGAGCCAGAAAATGGTAAGGTGGGTGGTACGGCGGGATTGTTCGATCCGGTGCTGTTAGAGCAGAGCCTTGACGGGAATTTGGAGTATCTTCAACATTTGGAAGATATCGTCCACCAGATGCCGCTCTCTAAACCGATGAAAGGATATACTGTCTCCAGTGGTTTTGGACATCGTTTAGACCCTATCCGTAAAATCTATGCCACGCATAGCGGGATCGATTTTGTGGGAAAATTTAAATCCCGTGTACTTGCCACCGCTCCGGGAGTGGTTGTCCTGGCGGAGATGAATGGGGCGTATGGTATGTGTGTGGAAATAGACCACGGTAATGGGCTTCGCACCCGTTACGGGCATATGTCGAAGATTCTAGTGCATGAAGGGCAAAAGCTTGGCCGTGGCCAGGTTGTAGGCCTGCAAGGAAATACAGGACGTAGTACGGGTTCGCATCTGCATTACGAAGTCCGGTATGACGGAGTGGCAGTTGATCCAGAAACTTTCTTAAAGGCAGGTGAATATGTTTTCTAGGAATACCCCGAAATCTGTAACAAGTGATTATGGAAATTATCCTGCCAAGAGTAATGTTCCTTCGATTATTTCCTCAGATTTGAATATTCTTGGGAACCTCATCAGCGAAGGAAGTGTCGAAGTGGCGGGTCGTATTGAGGGAAATATCACCTGTACCTCTGTTACCATACATCGCAATGGATTGGTGAAAGGCGATGTGATCGCAGAGACTGTCCAGGTCAATGGCGAAGTGCGCGGCTTGATTAAGGCCCGTTATGTGAAATTATCTGAAAATGGTCGTGTTATTGGGGTCATCATGTATGAGACACTCAGCATCGAAGACGGTGCATTTGTGGATGGCCAGTGCAAAAACACGGACAAACTCCATCGCAGTAAGGAACTCGACGCGATAGAGAGCCGCGATATCGCGGAAGTTGAAGACGATATCCGGTTGATTGAAGAGACGGTATAACCCCTAACACTGTTGTATGAGGCCCTTGCCACCATTTGTGCGCCCGTGTTTCGTGCCTTTTGGCCGCGAACATCTTTCCTTATATTTTGCCTGGGCAGAATGTGAGCATGTGAGAAGCCAGTGGTTTCGGAATGGGTACGAATCTCCTAATGCCATTTTCCGTAAATTGGAATATAATACCACCGATTTTCCATTCATTATCGAGTATGCCCGAATCCCGATTGGGTACATTCAATATTACGATCTCTCCCGTTTTGACCCGCCACCGAGCTACCTCCCGTATAAAAAAGATACTGCCGGTATTGATATTTTTATTGGGGAAGAAGCCTATTTGAGCCGGGGCTTGGGTACGAGCATCGTTGAAGATTTTACGAACTTCCTTTTCCAGAAAGGCTTCCGCCGGGTTATTCTTGACCCGTTCCCGGATAATGCCCGGGCAATCCGTTGCTATGAAAAAGCAGGATTCCATATTGCCAATGAAGGGCGTGATTCTGAAGGGAACTTGGTGACGTTGATGGTCCGGCCTTCACCGTGCTGGCATCCTTCCGAGGAGCTGGAATATCGGGTTCCCTCCCATCCTCTACATATCAGCTAAGCCGTCTCACAATTTTCCTGCTCGAATCCTCGTGTAGTTTCGTGTACACTCTCGCTTCACGCTGCAAAAAATGCTAAAAACCTGAGATGAGGTGCTTAATGTTATCTTCCCCTTTTTCCCGTATCGCGGGGATACTTCTGCTTACTGGTGCGGTCACGCTACCGTTCTTTGTTGATGCCAAGGGGGAAGTGAAAAAAGGAAAACTTCAGGATGCCGTCACCATCTACAGTAAAGCAGCGCCCGGTGCGGTTCCGCCAGGGGCATATCGTCCAGCTCCAGGAGAAATGCCCTATTTTGCCAATGCGCAATCGATTCCAGGCTACGCGGTGGTTAAGCAGCAGCGGATGCTTTCTATCCCAGAAAAATTCAGCACGGTAACATTCTCGGATGTGGCGGCTTATATCGACCCCACGACGGTGCTTTTCACCTCGCTTTCTCATCCGGAATCGACCCATGTGGTTGAGCAGAATTACCTGTTTGATTTGGTAAGCCGCGAGAAGTTACTTGAGCGTTATATCGACCGCCCGATTACGGTCGAACAGACGGTCGGAAATTCCATTGAGCGTTATAAAGGCACGCTTGTAAGTACTCAAGGGGGTGTAACACTTTCAAAAGACGATGGTGCGGTACATAGTTTGAGCGACTTTAGTGGGATTGAGTTTCCTTCGCTTCCTGGAGGGTTGATGACCAAGCCAGCACTTTCCTGGCAGGTTGAGACTAAACAACCCGGCGAACATGCGGTGGAGCTTAGCTATCAGACCGAAGGGATGACCTGGTGGGCGGATTATAACGTTGTTTTTACGGAAGGTAAAAATCCGAATGAAGGGAAGATTGATTTGAATGGGTGGGTGAGTATCTTGAACCGTTCGGGCGCAGGTTTTTCCGATGCCAAATTGAAGTTGGTGGCAGGTGAAGTACATCGTGCACCTCAGCCGGTGATGCAAGAAAGAATGTATGCGATGGGTATGGCAACGGATGCGGCGGCTCCGAGGGCAAAAGGTTTTGCGGAGAAAAGCTTCTTTGAGTACCATCTTTACACTCTTCAGCGCCCTGCCACACTACCAGACAATACAACCAAACAGTTGGAATTATTTGCGCCGGTTCGCAGCATTCCGGTCAAGAAAGAATACCGCTTCCGTGGAGGCAAGGTGGAAGTCGGCGTAAAATTTGTGAATGCAGAAAAAGAAGGTCTTGGGATTCCACTGCCTGCGGGTCGGATCCGCGTGAACAAATATGATGATGCCGATAACAGTCTGGAGTTTATCGGAGAAGATACAATCGATCACACTCCACGCGAGGAAGAGGTTAAAATCGCACTGGGGAACGCATTTGATGTGGTAGGCGAACGTAAAGTAATGAATACGCGTCAGGATGACGGAAAGCGTATTCGTGAGGAAGATATCGAGGTGCGGTTGCGGAATCGTAAGAAGGAAGATATCGAGGTGACTGTCGAAGAAGCGCTCGGTGCCAATGCGAAAATACTAAAACCTTCCCATGAGTTTAAGAAAGACAGTGCCTATATGGTGCTTTTCCCGATCAACTTACCCAAGGATAAGGAAACGGTGCTCACCTATACCGTGCAGTATAGCTGGTAGGGCGATAGACGACCATAGAAAGTATGAATGTCGATACAGCCCAGGTCTTTCCCTGAATTTCTCATTTCCTTTTCTCGTCAGTGTGCTAAGAAGGATGGCACGCATGAAAGGTGCATACAAACAACAATTGCAGGATCATTATGGGTATTATGCAGGCACAAAAGCAAGGAACCGCGGGTATGGATTATAAAGTGAAGGATATGTCCCTGGCCGAGTGGGGACGTAAGGAAATTACGCTTGCTGAGCAGGAAATGCCTGGCCTTATGGCGCTGCGTGCGGAATACGGCAAAACCCAGCCGTTGAAAAATGCGCGCATCACCGGATGTTTGCACATGACCATCCAAACGGCGGTACTGATTGAAACCTTGACGGCGCTCGGTGCTACGGTGCGTTGGAGCTCATGCAATATCTTCTCAACACAAGATCACGCGGCGGCGGCAATTGCGGCGGCGGGAATTCCAGTATTTGCCTGGAAGGGTATGACGGAAGAAGAATATGAATGGTGCATTGAACAGACGTTAGAAGGCCCAGATGGATGGAAGTTAAATATGGTGCTGGATGATGGGGGGGACCTCACCAATATCGTGCATGACCGTCCAGCATTGCTTTCTGAAATTCGTGGTGTTTCTGAAGAGACAACGACCGGCGTACATCGCCTCTACCGTATGGCAGAAAAAGGTGCGCTCAAAATGCCAGCGATCAACGTGAATGATTCGGTCACGAAATCGAAATTCGATAACCTTTATGGATGCCGTGAAAGCTTGATTGATGGCTTGAAGCGTGCGACCGATATTATGGTCGCGGGGAAAATTGCGGTTGTAGCGGGTTACGGTGATGTGGGTAAAGGCTCTGCGGTATCCTTACGCGGACAGGGTGCGCGCGTACTTGTGACGGAAATCGATCCGATCTGTGCACTGCAGGCGGCACTCGAAGGCTACCAAGTGGTCACGATGGATGAAGCGGCAAGCCAAGGAGATATTTTTGTGACCACTACCGGGAACAAAGATATCATTACCATTGACCATATGCGCAAGATGAAAGACGGTGCGATCGTCTGCAATATTGGGCATTTCGATAATGAAATCCAGGTATCGGCACTTCGTAATTTGAAGTGGAATAACATTAAGCCACAAGTGGATCAGGTCGAATTCCCGGATGGGAAAAAGATCATCCTGTTGGCCGAAGGTAGGCTTGTGAATCTTGGATGTGCAACAGGGCATCCATCCTTTGTGATGAGTGCATCATTTACCAACCAGGTGTTGGCGCAAATAGAATTATGGCAAAATAGCAGCCGTTACGAGCATAAAGTCTATACGTTGCCAAAGCATTTAGATGAAAAAGTTGCGCGTTTGCATCTGGAGAAGCTTGGTGTTAAGCTAACTCCTTTGACGAAGGAACAGGCGGAATATATCGGTGTGCCGCTCAATGGTCCATATAAGCCAGAGCATTACAGGTACTAAAAAGAATTGAGAAGTATGAGTGAGGGTGATTGAGGGCGTATATCGGCTATAGTTTATTAGCCTTCGCGGCATTTCTGCCTTTGAGCGCCTTTGCTCAAGGGGCAGAAACCCTTTCTCTTCTTCCGTTCTTGTTTGCCCTTACTTTTGTTGCGCTTGTGGCTGTGGGTGTATCGGTATTCTTCTTTTTGCGTTACCGCGATGTCCAACAAACCACCAAAGAACAAAAACTCATCCGCGAACGTCTGGACGATCTCCTTTCTTCCGCGCCGGGAGGGTATTATTATTGGGATGTGCGTTATCACCGCGAAGAATTTTCGCCGGTGTTAGAGCGCCTGCTCAACTTCTTGAGCGGAGTAGAAACCTTTGAGCAACTACTCGGCTATTTCGAAGGGGAGTATCGCGAACGGCTCAAAAAATTGTTCCAGGAACTCCAGGCGGGCAAGAAAAATTTTGTAACGCATTTGCGTGCGGATGTGCGTGGACAAGAGCGCCATTTCCAGTGCAGCGGCGATCGAATTAATGACCTCGATGGTGCGATGGTTGGGATCATTTTATGGTTCCAGGACATCACCGTATTTGAAACCCAGCAACATATACTCCAGAACGAAAATCATGCGCTGGAGAAGCGGCTCGGCCTCCTTTCGCTGATGCTGAATAACGTCCCATATCCCGTGTGGGTGAGAGGGCCACAGCTGGCTATTGAATTTGTGAATGCCGCGTATCACCGCCATATCGGCGATATCGGAGCGAACGTGGTGGAGGGTAGCGCAGCAGGATTACCAGAATTAAGCGATAAAAGCCGTCCTTTGGCGCAGTGGGTGAAAGAAACCAACAAAACGCGCGAAGAGCGCCATCATATTGTGGTGGAAGGTAAGCGCAGGCTGTATCAATTCCAGGAATTACCTTTGGAAGAAAAACGCGGGACGCTAGGTGTTGCGTTCGATATCACGTCGCTGGAGTTGGTAGAAAAAGAGGTGGAGCGTCACATTTCAGCGCAAGCGGATTTGCTCGAAAGTACCTCCAGTGCAACCGCAATTTTTGGGGCGGATACGCGTCTAAAATATTATAATAATGCGTATGCGAAATTATGGCAGCTCGATGAAAAGTGGCTTGCGAGCCATCCGACCTATGGTGAGGTGTTAGAAATTTTGCGCGAGAAACGCAAACTTCCTGAGCAATCGGATTTCCCGAAATTCAAGCGCGAGCAGCTCCAGTGGTTTACCAACCTCATTGAGCCTTATAATGACTTCCTCTATTTGCCTGATGGTAAGACGCTGCATCTGATTGTAATTCCGCATGCGCTGGGCGGCATTCTCATTGCGTATGAGGATATGACCGACAAAATTGCGCTTGAGCGTTCGTATAACACCTTAATCGCAGTGCAGCGTGCAACGCTCGATAATCTTCATGAAGCTGTTGCAGTATTCGGGCAGAATGGTCGGTTGCGCTTAAGTAACCCGGTCTATGCACGGATGTGGAAAGTGGATCCTACGTTCCTTGCTACGGAACCGCATTTGGTTGATCTGATGGAGCGTACAAAATTCCTTCATAGTTTTGATGAAGAGTGGGAGCCTTATCGAAACCGGACAGTCGATTACATCATGAAACGCACGCCGGGCTTGCGGCGTTTGGAGCGTACCGATGGCTCTGTAATTGAGATTGCGAGTGTCCCGCTGCCTGATGGTGCAACATTGATGACCTATGTCGATGTGACGGATTCGACATTGGTTGAGCGGTCACTTCGTGAACGGAACGAAGCGCTGAAAGAGGCGGATCGCTTAAAGACCGAGTTCCTTGCAAACGTATCGTATGAACTCCGTTCCCCGCTTACATCGATTGTTGGATTCTCGGAAGTGCTCAGCCATCAGTATTTTGGCGAGCTCAATGACCGTCAGCGTGAGTATGTAACAGGCATTCATAAATCGTCGCAATATCTGATGGGGCTCATTAACGATATTCTTGATCTCGCCTCGATTGAAGCGGGCTATATGGTGCTAGAGGTTGAGCGTTTTGACATCCACGAAGCGCTTTCATCGGTGCAAGGTCTGATCCAAGAGCGCCTGCGGGAGAATAGCCTGACTTTTACGTTTGAATGTTCGGGTGGGATTGGGAAGATGTGGGGCGATGGCCGCCGTATCCGCCAGGTGGTGTTTAAGCTTGTCAGCAACGCGATCAAATTTACGGAAGCTGGGGGCAAAATTACACTGGGCGCGAAGAAAGGCAAAAAAGGCGAAATCGATATTTGGGTGGAAGATAGCGGTGCGGGAATTCCAGCGGACGAGCAGCGTGCCGTGTTTGATAAATTCCACCGGAGCAACCCTACCGGCCGGGCACCAGGAAGACTCGGGGCAGGCTTGGGACTTTCGGTCGTAAAGAGCTTCGTGGAGCTTCACGGAGGGACGGTTGAGCTTTATTCGAAGCCGGGTGTAGGCACCAAAGTCGTCTGTCACCTTCCGCGGGATAATGCGGAGCTTAAAAATATCGATCCTTGGAAAGTGGGATCCACGGAAGAAGGGGATCTTGATGCTGGCGATGCTGATACGGAAGAAACCGTGATGCCGCCAGAGCTGCATGGGTAACTCCATGGTATTGTCTCCTCCTCCTTCGGCTTTAACCCTCCGGCTTAATTCCCTGGCGGATACCGAAAAACTAGCAGAATTTCTGGCAAGTTGTGCGACCTCGGGGGATGTTATTACCCTTTCGGGCGACTTAGGAACGGGAAAAACGGCGTTCTGTCGGGCCTTTATCCAGCGATGGTGTGGGGAAGCTATCGAGGTCCCAAGTCCCACCTTCACCCTGGTCAATAGCTATGAAACCTCGAAAGGCCTGCTTTCCCATTGTGACCTTTACCGTTTGGAATCGGTTGAAGAGGCCTATGAATTAGGACTTGAAGATGCTTTTGCTTACGGTATAACTCTGATAGAATGGCCCGCAATTGTCGAGGCTTTACTGCCGATTGAACGCCTGGATCTCCATTTTCGATTTTTAGGAGAAGGAGGAAGTAGGGAAGTTTCCCTTGTACCTCATGGGGTGTGGCAGGAGCGGTTACATGGCGTAAAAGCGCTTGGCATAATGAAATAGCATCAAGTGATAGAGTAGTGGGATTATATGGCTGTAACGGGTGATATCAGAGATCAACAAATAGAAGCATTTCTTACGCGTCACGGTTGGGGCAATGGGATACGGCAAAAGATCCAGGGCGATGCATCGTTCCGTCGTTATGAACGGATTGTTCGCCCCGAAGGTTATCATACGCCGGAGCATGTGATCCTCATGGATGCACCACCGAGCCACGAAAATGTCCGTCCATTTGTGAAAGTGGATAGCTTGTTCCGCGAAGGTGGAGTGAATGCTCCTGCGATTTATGCGGCCGATGAAGAAAACGGCCTGTTGCTTCTTGAAGATTTAGGGGTGGATAGTTTTTCGCTTGTATTGGCGGGTGTATCGAGGGTCAATACGACCAATAGCGCAGAAAAAGATCTCTACACAGTGGCGATTGATGCGCTTACCTGTATCCAGCAAATTTCTCCGCCATCCTGGCTTCCGATGTATGATAACGCGTTGTTCCTTCGGGAGTTGTCGTTATTCACCGATTGGTACATGAAACAGTTCCGCAGTATGGATATTGCAGAAGCAGAAGTAGCGCGTTTTACGATGCTCTGGGAAGAAGTGTTCCATCATGTGCACCTGCTTCCAAAAGTGTGTATTCACCGCGATTACCATGCGGATAATTTATTCTGGCTACCAGAGCGTAAAACTATTGCCCGTGTGGGGATTTTGGATTTCCAAGATGCAGTTACGGGCTGTCCGGCTTACGATATGGTGTCGCTGTTAGAAGATGCGCGGCGTGATGTGTCGCCAGATACAGTTTATACCGTGATTGATCATTACTTGAAGAACAATACACATCTTGATCGCGATGCGTTTATGACGGCCTATGCGATTATGGGTGCGCAGCGTAATTTGAAGATTATTGGGATTTTTGCGCGGCTCGCCATCCGTGATAAGAAAACGCGGTATCTTGATTTCCTTCCTCGCGTATGGAACCATCTGCGGCATGACCTCACCCATCCGATTTTATCGGATATTCATGAGTGGCTTGAGCGTGCTGTGCCTGATGATATACGGGCGCAAGGCTTCTCTAGCGTAAAGTCTGCAATCTCTGAGAATCGTGCATCGGAATAAGGAAAAAGGACTTATGCCAAATCGTTCTGCTCCTGCTTCCCTTCCTTCACGCGCGATGGTATTTGCTGCCGGATTTGGTATGCGGATGCGTCCTTTGACCGATACAATGCCAAAGCCTCTCGTGAAAGTGGGTGGAAAGGCACTGCTTGATCATACGCTCGATCATTTAAGCCAGAATGGCGTGAAAAAAGCGGTGGTGAATGCGCATTATTTAGGGGAACAAATTGACGCGCATATCCAGGAACGTGCCAAGACTGAACAATATCCCAAAGTGCATTATTCTTATGAATCGGAGATTCTGGAAACGGGTGGGGGAATCCTGTACGCGTTTGGCTTCTTTAAAGATGCGCCGTTCTTTTCCGTCAATAGCGATATTCTTTGGATTGATGGGGCAGTGCCGGCGCTGCATCGTATGGCCCAGTTGTGGGATGATAGCAAAATGGATGCGTTGCTGCTCTTGCATCCGAAAGAGCGCGCAATCGGCTTTGATGATCCGGGCAACTTCTTCCTCACCGAAGAAGGCTTGCTACAATGGGGCGATGTGCATGATGAGCCGCCCTACGTGTTTACTGGGATTCAGATATTATCCCCACGGCTGTTTGAAGGCATTCCGCTGTATAAATTCTCACTTCGTGCGCTTTATGATAAAGCCACGGGTGCGAATCGTGTACTATCACGCATGTATGGTGTGGTGCATGATGGCGAGTGGATACATATCGGCACACCCGATGGCGTGACGCAGGCAGAAAAATACCTTGCGGCGCATGCGAAGCCCAAAAAAGCAAAAGCAAATGCAGTACTGGCAAAACGGAAGAAGAAAGCATAATATTCACGTGAGGAGTCAACGATGACAAGCATATACGGTGCCTATCCTCACACACGATTGCGGCGTACCCGGAGAGAAGCGTGGGTGCGGGAATTAGTCGCAGAATCACGGCTCTCGGTTTCCGATCTCATCCTCCCGCTTTTCATCCAAGAAGGTACAGGACAAACGACCCCGATTGATACGATGCCGGGCGTGTATCGTTATACGATCGATCAGCTGATTCCTGTTGTGAAAGAAGCCAAAGCGCTTGGGATTCCAGCAATTGCCATCTTCCCTGCAACACCATCTGATAAAAAAACACCGCAAGGCAAAGAAGCGCTGAACCCCAAAAATCTGGTCTGTACTGCGATCCGGGCGATACGGAAGGAAGTCGATGGAATTGGGATTATTGCAGATGTGGCGCTCGATCCTTATACGGATCATGGGCAAGACGGCGTGCTCGACAGCCGAGGCTATGTTGATAATGACGCGACGCTGGAGATACTTTGCAAGCAAGCGGTGATCCAGGCGGCTGCAGGATGTGATATGGTGGCGCCTTCGGATATGATGGATGGGCGGGTGATAAAAATCCGCGAAGCACTGGATAAGCAAGGTTATACCCAAGTTAGGATTCTTTCGTATGCCGCAAAATATGCTTCACATTTCTATGGGCCTTTCCGTGATGCAGTGGGTTCCAAAGGGAGCTTAGGTAGTAAGGGCAAGCATGATTATCAGATGGATAGCCGCAATGGCGCCGAGGCGCTGCGTGAGACGGCGTTTGATATCGAAGAAGGTGCGGATATGGTAATGGTGAAGCCGGGAATGCCGTATCTCGATATTATCTATCGCATCAAGCAGGCTTTTACGATTCCGGTGTTTGCGTATCAGGTGAGCGGTGAATATGCGATGTTGCGCGCAGCAGGGGACCGCGGAATGCTCGACTTTGAAAAAGCGCTGGAAGAAAGCCTGATTGCCTTTAAACGTGCGGGCGCGGATGCGATTATTACTTATGCGGCACTCGATGTGGCGCGGCGTCTAAAAAAATCCTAGAGCATTTCCTCCTAGAGCATCTGCTTTAATGTTTAAAATGCCGCTTCTTGGTAAACACCATGGCGATATTCCGCGCATTGGCCGCTTCAATCACTTCAGCATCACGTACGGATCCGCCGGGCTGAATGGCGGCAGTGACTCCTGCCTCGGCGGCGAAAATTAAGCCATCCGCGAAGGGGAAAAAAGCATCAGAAGCAACAACAGCACCGTGAGCGCGTGTTTGGTTTCCTTCGCCGTCCGAGCTTTTCAGCGCTGCAATCCGTACAGAATCCACACGACTCATTTGACCAGCACCAATTCCAATCGTGCCTTGGTCTTTAGCGAAGACGATTGCATTGGATTTCACATGTTTGCACACGGTGAAAGCAAAGAGCATATCGGCCAATTCTTTTTCGCTAGGAGCGCGTTTGGTGACCACTTCAAGGTCTTTCGCAGTGATCCGCACGGTATCGCGCTCTTGCAATAACAAACCACCTGCAATCGATTTTACGAGAATATCAGCTTTGGTATTATCCGGCATCGCATCTAACAGCAGAAGTCGCATATTTTTCTTGGACGCCAACCGCTCCGTGGCTTCTTTTTCTGCGCCAGGTGCAATAATGACTTCAACAAAGAGTGAGGAAAGTTTCTCAGCCAAATTTGCCGTCAGTGGGCGGTTAAGCGCTACGATGCCGCCAAATGCGCTGACCGGATCGCATGCTAAAGCTTTCTCATAAGCACGCTCAATCGTTGATGCGCTTGCAATTCCACACGGATTGGCGTGTTTGATGATCGCAACAGTGGGTTCCGAGAATTCTGCAACGAGTTCTAGCGCTGCGTCGGAATCATTGAGATTATTATAGCTCAATTCTTTCCCTTGCACTTGCACCGCATTGACTACGCCCAAACGGGAACCGGGTACCGTATAGACGGCAGCGGCTTGATCAGGATTTTCGCCATATCGCAAGGTTTGCATACGGGTGGCAGGGAGTGTGAAGCGTGTTGGGAAGACCTCCCCTTGTTGTTTCGCAAACCATCCGGCAATTGCAGCATCATAGGACGCCGTGCGGGCAAAGGCTTTCGCAGCGAGATAGCGGCGGAATTCTAGGGTCGTCGCACCTTCATGCGTGGTGAGTTCTTCGAGCAAACGTAGATAATCTTCAGGGTCTGTGATAATCGCCACATCGTCGTGGTTCTTCGCGGCAGAGCGCACCATAGAAGGGCCGCCGATATCGATATTCTCAATGCATTCTGGGAAATCAGCCCCTTTGGCGACGGTGGATTCGAAGGGATAAAGATTGACGATCACCAAATCAATTGGAGTGATGTCGTGCGATTCCATCGCGTGTTGGTGTTCTTTATCTCCACGGATGCCCAAAATTCCGCCATGAACTTTTGGGTGCAGGGTTTTGACCCGACCATCGAGCATTTCCGGGAATCCGGTATGCTCGGAAATATCTTTAAGCGCGATTCCTTGCGTTTTCAGAAGCTTTGCCGTTCCGCCAGTGGAAATAATATCCACACCAAATCCCGCCAGTGCTTTGGCGACGGTTTCGATGCCGGTTTTATCGGAGACTGAAATCAGTGCGCGTGTGATAGGACGAAGTGTGCTCATCGTATTAGGCTTCGGCGACGATTTTGGTTGCATGGGGTTTTACCTCTTTTTTGTAGTTCACGCGCTTGGCAGGCTTATATGTTCCTTTACGACGGGGCAGGGAAGAGCGGTATTCCGGTACGATTTCTTGAACAAGATCGACTACATATTCGGCATCTTGTGATGCGGTAGCCTCTAGCATTCCATCGAGTTTTTGGGAAATTTCTGTATAATCCACGGCGCGTGGTTGTGCAAGCATGATGCCCGGATGAGCGGTTTTGTGCAGCGCTTCGGAGTCGTAGAATAATTCTTCATAAAGTTTCTCGCCAGGACGCAAACCAGTAAAGACGATTGG
Source organism: Rickettsiales bacterium (assembly GCA_021156175.1). Classification (GTDB taxonomy): domain Bacteria; phylum Pseudomonadota; class Alphaproteobacteria; order Rickettsiales; family JAJNBL01; genus JAJNBL01. The sequence goes on along the minus strand of JAJNBL010000002.1, from coordinate 30,007 downwards.
GATATCCATATCGGGCCGTAAACCCGCCATGCGGATCATTTGAGAGGCGAGATCAAGTATTCGCACCGGCTCGCCCATGTCGAGCACAAAAATTGCGCTTTTATCGTCGCGTGTAGTTCCAAGTACCGCTGCTTGTAATACGAGTTCAACAGCTTCGCGTACGGTCATGAAATAGCGCACCATATCAGGATGCGTAACCGTCAGTGGCCCGCCAGCTTCTAATTGGCGTGCAAAGAGCGGAATCACGGAACCGGAAGAGCCAAGAACGTTCCCAAATCGTACGGTGGTGAAGGTGGTTGGAGCCTCGGTGAATGCGCCTCCCAACGCTTGGCAGTAGCTTTCGGCAACGCGTTTAGTGGCGCCCATAAAGCTTGTGGGGTTCACCGCTTTGTCGGTGGAGATCATGATCATCGTGGAAACATTGTGCGCCACGCACATATCGGCAACATAACGTGAGCCGAGCGTATTCGTGTAAGCAGCTTCAATCGGATTTTCTTCGGCAATCGGTACATGCTTAAGCGCTGCGGCGTGGAATACAATGTTAGGTTTATGTGTAGTAAAGATGGCGTCTAGTTGTTTTGGATTCCGTACATCGCCGATAACTGCACTTCGGGACAGTGTTGGGAAGAGGGTCGCAAGCTCGCTATCGATGCTGTAGAGATTATATTCGGAGAGTTCAAATAAGGTGATATGGGCAGGTGCGGAACCTGCAATCTGACGGACTAATTCACTGCCAATCGTGCCACCGGCACCCGTGATAAGAACGCGCTTGCCTTCAATGAAGCGTCGCATGGATTCGCGATCAAGTGTTGCTTGTGGGCGGCCAAGTAAATCTTCCACTGCGATTGGGCGCATCCGGAAAGGTTCAGAGGCATGTTGCAGTTCTGAGCGTTTCGGAAGGCGTGCGACACTCAAGCCCAATTCATCCGCAATGGCAAGGAGCCGTGCAATAAATTCTTTATCCGGATGTTCTTCCGCCAATACGATTTTCTGCGGCGATTTTCCTTTCTTGCGGAGCTTATCGACGACTTTCGGAATGACGGTATAATCGCCATAGACTCGAACTCCATGGAGCACGCGTCCAACCCGGGATACATTTTTGTCTACAATCCCCACTACTCGATATTCCGAGGTACTGCGCCGTGTGGTTTCGCGTAAGAACAATTCGGCATTATCAGTAATTCCTGCAAGGAGGATCGGGATGCGTTTATCCACCGCGGAGCTATTGAAGTCGATAAGCAGACGTTTATCTTTTACTAACCGATAAAGGAAACGCGGGCCACCTAAAAGCACAAGCAGCACCATCCAGTTAATGGCAAGCATCGAACGCGGGACGCCTTCTAAGCGGTTAACCATAAACATGATGGGGAGGAAGACGAGGATCGCAAGCGTTACAGATTTCGTAATCGCCACTAAATCCGGCACGGAAGCATAACGCCATACGCCACGATACAGGCGCATTGCCCAAAAAATGATGGCACATACGCCCGTGAAAATAAGCGTGCCTGGTAGGAGGAAGCTATCGGCTTTGTAAAATTCGTCATTGCCCAGGCGTAAGTAAAGTGACAGCACAAAACTTGCCGCCGCCATGAGGATATCATGGAAGGCAGCAACCCATGCACGACGGACGATTTCTGGGATACTTAACTTCACCAAACTACTTACCTCGTAAACTAAACATCGCAAAAGGGCGATGTATTGCACAGGGCTTATAACAAAACGCAGCCATTCGGAAGGCTACTAAACTATAGCCAAGGATCAGCGCATGTACACTATATTCTGGCAAGAAAGCGGCCATGATAGCAAGGGTGGTCAGGGCGATATTAACCGTCATAATCCGTGAGACTACCTCTGCATGAGAGAAACCCTGACGAACGGCGCGTTGGTAGCAATGTTCCGAATGCGCTTCCCAGATTTTTTTCCCCTGGAAAAAGCGTTTGAGCAGCGTATACGTGCTATCGCCTAAGTAATAGGCCGGCAGTAGGAGGGCTGCAATTCCATAGCCATGCATGGCAAGGGAAAGGAGCAAGAATCCTGTGAAATAGCCTAGCGGCACGCTTCCCACATCGCCCATGAAAATGCTGGCCGGATGCCAGTTCCAGAATAAAAATCCTAGCGATACTGCAAGAAGTGCGCTTGCATAATAAACCATCGGCGCATCGGGAATGGCAGTATAAAACGCTAGGACAATAAGACCCAGTGCAATGCTTGCAGATTCACCTCCGGTGATGCCGTCAATTCCGTCCATAAAATTATAGAGATTGACCCACCAAAGCCAAAGTATCGTGGCAATGGCCATGTCGATATACGTGGGAAGTAGGCCTTGGGAAATCAGCCCGTTATGCGGGTTGTTGTAGAGGAATAATATTCCGATCACTACCGATGCGGCTTGTACAAGCAACCGCCAGCGTACAGAAATTGAGCGTATGTCATCGAGGAATGAGATTAATGCCAACGCAAGTCCTCCCGCTAAGATCGGCCACATCGCGGTAATGCTTCCTTGTTCAAGAGACGCAATGCCTCCCCAGGCGGTTACGAGTGTTGCAACCACGGCAATGCCGCCTCCGCGTGGAGTGGGAAGTGTGTGGTTACTGCGTTCATTGGGATTATCCATCACCTGGTGGCGACGAAGAATATGCCGAACGCCTCGTACTCCGGCCAGCGTTGCCAGGAACGTAGGGATAAAGAAGAGCAGAAAGTGGGCGCTTACAACCATCGATATACGCACGTGAGATTCTAACAAAGGGGGTTAGGCGGCAACAATCGCTTGTCCGGTTTTAGCCCAATCTTCCATGAACATCTCAAGCCCTTTGTCGGTGAGCGGGTGTTTTACCAGCTGATGCACAACTTTCGGCGGGATCGTGGCAACATGTGCGCCCATTTTCGCAGCTTCAATGATGTGCAAAGGATGGCGGACTGAAGCCACGAGGACTTCCGTCTTGATCGTATCATATTGGCGGTAAATGGTGCAGATATCGCGGATCAGCGCCATGCCGTCTTGGCTGATATCGTCTAACCGTCCAACGAAGGGAGATATAAAAGTTGCACCTGCTTTTGCGGCTAAAAGCGCCTGGGCTGCCGAGAAACAAAGCGTTACATTGGTCATAGTACCCTCAGATGTCAGGGCTTTGCAGGCCTTCAAGCCTTCCATCGTAAGTGGAAGTTTTACAACGACGTTTTTCCCGAGTTTGCGGAGTAACTTGCCTTCTTTGATCATTTCAGGAGCGGTGGTAGCAACGACTTCTGCGCTGACTGGGCCCTCAACAACTGCGCAAATTTCCTCAATCACCTCAAGGAAATTTCGGCCAGATTTGGCGATAAGGGTTGGGTTGGTGGTAACGCCATCGATGAGGCCGGTTGCGGCAAGTTCGCGGATCTCGGAAATTTCTGCGGTATCGATAAAGAATTTCATGATTTTTGGTCCTTATCTATAGGTTGAAAAGGGGTGGCTAGAAGTGGGGGTGTTTTTGCCAGAGCCCCCTTTAAATACGGCCTAAAACCCCAGGCTTTATGCCGGCTATCATCGCGATTTTAAAGCTTTTTGCAAGCTCTAAGAATGTCTTGTGGATGGGAATATTTTCTGTTACACTCGCAAAGCTGTTTGAGTGCTACTCTTTAAATAGTTTCAGGTAGATGCCTTATTTAATTCAACCTATTGTGGTTGAGCGCAATGGTTTCCCTGTTTTCCGACGTCGTATTCCCATAAGGATTCTGATCGAACGAAGCGAGTGAGGTGTGGCACGAGAGCGGTGATACGATTGGCTTTTTTAGGTGGTCGTATGGTTTTTTCAATTAATACTAAGTAATATAAGGAAGTAAGTACATGGCAACAGGTACCGTAAAGTGGTTTGATCCCGTTAAAGGTTATGGTTTTATTCGTCCTGATGAAGGCGGAAATGATGTGTTCATTCACGTCAGTGCTTTGGAAAGAGCAGGCCTTGGCGCGCTCGCCGAAGGTCAGAAAGTCAGATATGAACTGGTCGAAAACAGAGGGAAAGTTGCCGCAGGCGACGTAACTCTGGTAGCATAATTTGCGCTCACTAAGTTTATCCGAAAAACCCCGGAAGGTCTTCCTCCCGGGGTTTTTCTTTGCGCGTTCCCTTCGCTAAAGCATTTTCTCTTTAACTGTATATGTCGTCGCGTATCGGGTTTATCGGTCCGCTCGCATTCCTAGTCTACAATTAAAGCAAAAAAGCTTTATAATCAGTAGTCTGCCGGGCTCTGTAGACATTTTGAGGTGTCTGGGAGTTAGCAAAAGCCACACAACCGGCCCCGGGCCTATTTACGTAAAAACGCTTATTCAGCCCACTCCCAGACAAAAGAAAGAGAGGGGCGCGTTCGTGAAACCCACCGGGGTAGTAGGAGTGTTGTGTAGGGTTTGCCGCCCCGTCACGTTAACACTCACCATGACTTTATTGTAAAGTGATGGCTTCCTTCCTGCAAGCTGCGAAAATCGCAAAATGCAAAAAAAGAAGCCACCGCGTGCCCGCACGTTCCAAAAAGGACCATCTTTGGCTCCTGATTACCCTTTTTGGTAACGTACAAACACAACGGGTAAGGCAACGGTGAACTGCCTTAATCGTTTATGTGTTGTGTTGGAGTTACTAGGCTCCGTCACCACACATGTATATCCATATACAATTGTTGCGATAATCGCAATATATTTTTCGATATGTCGGCGTGAAAAAGATAAACCCCACTTTTTTCTAGCAAAAGGTGGAAGCACTGTACGCGAATTTTTATCCTAATACAGGCAATATTCGCAGGATAATACCTCTCCTTCATTTGTCATTACTTTGAAACCATGCTATGGCTTACCCTGTTGGTATCAACCTAAGGGTTAAAGCGCATATGAATATCCACCATGAACAAACACCATCTCCCTACAGTCCTGAGCAGCTTTTTGATCTGGTCATCGATATCGAACACTATCCGGATTTTCTTCCTTGGTGCAGTGCGGCGCGTATTACCGAGCGCACTGGGAAAGATCAATTATTGGCGGATCTTGTGATCCGTTTCAAAGCTTTCCAGGAGAAATATACCTCGCGCGTTCTCTCGCACCGCCCAACGCCAGAGGAGCCGGATGGGTATATCATCGTGGAGCTCGTGGATGGCCCCTTTGCGCACTTGAAAAATGTCTGGAAATTCATTGAGCAGGAAAAAGGTACAACAATTGATTTTCATATCGAGTTTCAGTTCAAAAACAAATTGTTAGATAAAATGGTCGGATTTATGTTCGAGCGCGCCCAGCGCAAAGTCGTTGATGCCTTCCAGACCAGAGCCGAGGCGCTTTATGGGGGAAAGTTTTTGATGCGCGCACAGTAACGCGCTTCTGCTTTACTTTTTATCGATTTTGTGCTAATTCGTCGAACTTCGGCTGCGCGGTGATTTTGTAAAATAAAGCAGCTTTTAATCTATGAATTTTGAGGTCATTCCTATGAAATATCCTGTATATGCAGTACTTGGTGTTGTATTGATGCTAAGCGGTTGTGAACGTAACATTTCTCCTAATACCTACAAAGCCTCTTCGGTAGGCGAAGTCCAAGAAACCTTAGGCGGTGTGATCTTGAGCGCACGCGAAGTGGTGGTTGAACACGGTGAGAACCTGGAAGATAATACCATGGGTATGATCGGGGGTGGTGTGCTCGGTGGTCTGGCTGGAAACGCGTTTGGTAAAGGTTCGGGTCGTACGCTCGCAACAGCCGGTGGTGCAGTCGCTGGTGCGGTAGCAGGTACGTTCGCGGAAAAAGAACTCAAAAGACAAACGGCTCTTGAGTATACTGTGAAACTTGATAAAGGCTCATTACTGACGGTAGTACAAGGCAAAGATGCGCCTTATGCGGTAGGCCAACGCGTTTACGTGATTAAGAGCAATCAAGGTCGTAGCCGGATTGTTCCTGCTAGCTAATAATTACTAAAATACAATAGGTTATAAATCACCCTCTGTCTTTTGAAAGGCAGGGGGTGTTTTTCTATGGGGGTTAATGAAACTTGATAACTATAAGATATTAATATATAATCCATCCCTATTCGAGAACGCTCGACAAACATTACGAATGGCAAGTCGTAATGGTCAGGTAGAAAGGATTCGAGAGTTGGAGCGACCATCGAGAGAGGGCGGCGTTGATAGCCAACAAAACTCAAGGAATACTGGTACTCGCCGCTAACGTGCCTGCAAATGTGTTGGTAATGAAAGGAGAATTGTTATGAAAAATAATCAAAATCCAGCACCTAAGCCTCAAGATGCGGTAACAGAAAAAGAAGCCCAATTAGCGGCATGGCAGGTACTGTTACAGGAAGAAGAAGATGCATTACAGGTGCAGCTAACGCGTGCAAAGAAAGAACGGAATCAGTGCTTACAGGAAGGATTGAAAGCATTAGGAGATCGGCTAACAGATCCGCAGAAACAAACACTTCGTCAGCGTTTAGAAGCAGAGTTTGCGGGAAGGATGGAAGATGCACCGCGGTCTTTGGATGAAATACATGCAAGCGGAGTAAGAGATTTCGAGTCTCTATTAGGGGTGTTTCCAAGGAGGGAAGCAATTCTAATAGGAAGTTCTCCACAAAAAAAGGCGTGGGATGAAAGTAAGGCTAAAGTAGGGGGAATTGTAGGCCGGCTTGAGGAAATCTACCAGGCTTACTCTATGGTTGAAGATCTCGTATCTATGCTTGAGGATATCAAGGTGCTGCCTGAGGAAATGCATAGTCTTGCAGAGGCTGTTGCACGAAAGAATGGTGAACTTAAAAAGGCACAAGAAGATAATAGTGCTCCTTCTGAGCTAGAGAACATTAAAAACGAACGTATTGATCTTTTTGATAAATATGGAATGCTTCGAGCTGCTCATGGGGTTAATGAACACAATTTACCTTTGAAATGGGAGGAATTGGAAAGATTCTGTAAATTTCATAACCTACCTAGGCCAACATCACCAGCGCCTCAGCCTTCTCAATCGGAGGAAGCGAAATCAGCATCCACGCCCCAGAAAAGTGATTCTTCGTCGCAAGTAGCGCAATTGCAGCAGCGTGATGAAAAGCGTGCCAACCAGCCAGACACAAGTCCCCGCCGCTAACGCGCCTGTAAACTTGCTGGAACAAGCGAATGGGGCGTGCTGGAATCACTCATCGCTATACCAGGGCTCGTCATCCTTGAGGCGACTTTATGCCCTGGCATCATGACGCTAGGAACACGTTTCGTTTCAATTAGCATACAATTATGACCATTGGCTGCGGCTTGTTTGCAAAGTGTCCGTGCGTCCGCTTTTTCTTCAAAAATGGGGCTTCGAATACGGTAAGTCGAGTTACCTTCATAACTTGCGCTGGCGGTTACATACAGATTATCCACCGGTAAATTTCGGGTCGAGAGCAGGGCTTCGAGCTGATTTCGGATGGCTTCTGGAGATTCCCCAATTCCAAGTTCTAAAACATAGAGTGGGGTAGGGGTTTCAATCGCATCGGCATTCGCTGCCGGGATAATCATCGTCTTATAAAGGATAGGAGGAAGCGCGGAGAGTTGTGCAAACGGTGTTTCATTTCCATTATTTAATGGTGCAGATGCAAGGGTGGAGACGGGTGCTGCAGCAGATACAGTCGTTTCAGCAGGTACTACCTTTATCGGCGAAATGAAATCCGGCTCCTCCATGGCAGTAGCGGTAACCACCTCAGAGGGGGCGCTTTCGACCGTAGCGGCAGAGGCAATAGCTGTTGTATTTTCACTTCCTCCAGGTGCAGCAGGAGTAGGCGGAGCGGCGGCGGCCGCATCAAGTACTGCAAGTATATCCTGGTTATTTCGTTGTGTAGCAAGGGTGCGTGCTTCTTCCAGCTGGGCACTATCCGCTCCACCACTCAATAATGCTTCCATGATTGAACGGTTCCCGGCTTTCGCTGCAATCGTCACAGCATTATCGCCGGACTGGTTGGTATAGGAACGATCCGCCCCGCGTTTTAAGAGAAGCTCAACGGTATCTTGCCTTTCCTGTTGGGTTGCGCGCATGAGCGGAGTCCAGCCTTCGGAATCTACCGCATTGGCATCCGCATTAGCATCCAAAAGTAATTGGGCGATTTCGGTTTGTCCCTGGCGGACGGCAAGATGGAGTGCTGTTGCGCCGCCTACATCCGTGAGGTTGGGCGATGCCCCTTTTTCGAGCAATGCTGCTACAACATCTTTATGCCCCCTGAGCGAGGCTCGCATGAGTGGTGTGCTTCCAAAATCGGAAGAAACATCGGGGGATTCGGTGACAAGGAGTCCTTTTACTTCCGAGAGATAACCTCGGTCTGCGGCTTCGACAAGCCGTTCATCAAAGGCAAACGCAAGCGAAGCGGGATAGCTGCATAGCAGTATCCCAAATACACAAAGAAGCTGATGAATTCTGGTAAACAGCAACGCTTAACCCCGTATGTAATAACCAGGTTACCTTCATTTCCCATATCTTGCTTATAAAGCAAGGAAGTTAAGGGAGGGTTAATGCCTTTTCTACTATGCTGGCAGTTAAGTGCTGATTTTCTGACTTCCGATGCTCATGTACTTTAAGTACACGGCGCTTCGGCTTCAGAAAGCTCAACACTTTCCAGCTCAGCCTAGCGAAAAGAAAAGTGCGGCCTGGGAAGAAAATATCGATATTCCTTGCGTTTTTAAAGCATGTTGCTTACACTCATTCACCCGGCGTCTTAAGGTACATTAAGGACCCGGCTTACAATGCGTTAGAGGATAAAGCCATGCGGATAAGTGGTGCGGAGATCGTTATAAAATCCCTCGTTGATCAAGGGGTAGATACCATATTTGGGTATCCGGGAGGCGCGTGTCTTCCAATTTATGATGCGTTATTCAAACAAAACGAGCTACGCCATATTCTGGTGCGCCACGAACAGGCGGCCGTCCATGCGGCGGAAGGCTATGCGCGCTCGACGGGAAAAGTAGGCGCGGTACTCGTGACCTCCGGTCCTGGCGCAACCAATACCGTAACGGGCTTAACCGATGCGATGCTCGATAGCATTCCTGTGATTTGTATCTCTGGTCAGGTGGCAACGCATATCATTGGAAGTGATGGCTTCCAGGAAGCCGATGTGACCGGAATTACCCGTGCCTGCACGAAGCATAACTATCTGGTGAATCGCGTAGAAGATCTTGCCCATGTGATGCATGAGGCGATCCATATCGCGCGGACCGGTCGTCCAGGTCCTGTTGTTGTTGATGTCCCAAAGGATGTCCAAGTGAAAGAAGCTGAATATAACGGCGTCGTGGAGTTCAAGCGCGCTTCCTATAAGTCGCATATTGAACCAAGCCAAGCGGCGATTGAAGAGGCGGTTGAATTGATGGCGAAAGCCAAGCGTCCGATCTTTTATGTTGGCGGCGGTGTGATTAATTCCGGCGAAAAAGCCTGTGATTTGCTTACTCAATTTGCCCGTATGACTGGCTTCCCTGTTACCAACACGTTGATGGCACTTGGCGCGTATCCTGCGTCTGACCGGCAATATATCGGTATGCTCGGGATGCATGGGACATTGGAAGCCAATATGGCGATGCATGATTGCGACGTAATGATTAATATTGGTGCACGCTTTGATGACCGGATTACGGGACGCTTAGATGCGTTTTCGCCAGGTTCGAAAAAAATCCATGTGGATATTGATGCCTCTTCCATTAATAAAAACGTGATGGTAGATACCCCAATTATTGGCGATGCAGGCGATGTGATCGCCAAAATGATGGATGTGTGGAAGAAGCGGAAATACACAGCCGATACCAAAGCGCTTGATAGCTGGTGGAAACAGATTGGCACGTGGCAAGCGAAGAAGTCGGTAAGCTATAACCAGCAGGGCGATGTGATTAAACCACAATTCGCGCTTGATCGTTTGAAGGCGCTTACACAAAAGAAAGACACTTATATTACGACCGATGTGGGCCAGCACCAAATGTGGGCAGCGCAATATCTTGCCTTCGATAAACCAAAACACTGGATGACGTCTGGTGGACTTGGCACGATGGGCTATGGTTTGCCTGCGGCTGCGGGCGTACAAATCGCGCACCCGCAAGCACTGACGGTGTGTGTGACCGGAGAAGCTTCGATCATGATGAATATCCAGGAGCTTTCAACCATTGTGCAATATCGCTTGCCGGTGAAGGTGTTTATCCTCAATAACCAATATATGGGGATGGTGCGCCAGTGGCAGGAATTGTTCTTTGGAAACCGTTATTCGGAAAGCTACATGGATGCGTTACCGGATTTTGTGGCGCTTGCTGAGGCGTTTGGGATTAAAGGCATGCGTGTGGAAAAAGCATCTGAGCTTGACCGCACAATTGAAGCTATGATCGCGCATAATGGGCCGGTTGTTGCAGATATCCGCGTAGATAAAGCCGAAAATGTGTATCCAATGATTCCGGCGGGTGCTGCGCATAATGAGGTCGAGCTTGGGCCCGATGATCGTATTGCGGTCGATGAAGCTAACGCGCGGACACAGGTATAAGGTAAATATATGGCAGAAAAACAAAGCGCACGGCATATTATTTCCGTATTGGTCGATAACGAGTTTGGCGTGTTAGCGCGCGTGGTCGGCTTGTTCTCAGGGCGTGGATATAACATCGAAAGCCTCACGGTGGCGGAAGTGCACCATAAGGCGGAACTCTCACGCATCACGATTGTGACGTCGGGCTCTTCAAAAGTGATAAACCAGATCAAAACGCTGCTAGAACGTCTTGTGCCGGTCCATCGCGTGATGGATCTTTCGGAACAAGGCCCATTCGTTGAGCGCGAGTTAATGCTGATTAAGGTGATCAGCAAAGGCAAGCGTCGGGTGGAATCATTACGTATTGCCGAGATTTTCCGCGCACAAGTTATTGATTCTACAACGGAATCCTTCGTGTTCGAATTGACGGGAAAGCCAGAAAAACTTGATGCATTTATTGATCTCATGAAGCCGCTCGGCTTAGGTGAAGTCTGCCGGACGGGAGTAACAGCAATCAGCCGTGGCATTATGCATATGGATCAAAGTGCCGATGAAGACGAAAGAAGCTCTGAAGAGAAAAAACAAAATGACGAAGAATAGGCATAGACCGGTTGAGCATGCGATTGAGCGTGGATTATTTGCTAGCCGCTGGTTGATGGCGCCGATGTATGTTGGTTTAGCGGGCGCGCTTGTGCTCTTGCTTGTCAGCTTCCTGATGGAATTAGTGCATCTTTTCTTGGCGCTGCCGAGCCTTACCCAAAATGATGTGGTGTTGGGAATATTGTCGTTAATTGATCTTTCTTTGGCCGGGAACCTCTTGTTGATTGTAATTTATTCCGGTTATGAAAATTTCGTCTCGAAAATGGATACGGATAACCATGAAGACCAGCCGGAATGGAAGGGAACGGTCGATTTTTCTACATTAAAGCTTAAACTTATTGCATCGATTGTGGCAATTTCGGGGATTCATCTCCTGAAGATTTTTATGGATATCGCCAAATACGATGATAAGCAAATTATGTGGATGGTGATTATCCATCTCGTATTCGTGGTCTCTGGCGTGATGCTGGCGGCGATGGATCGTATAGCAGCAAGCACCAAGGCGATGAAGAAGAAGTAGTAGTGATACGGTAGTTATAATGAGTAAAAATAAAGAAAGAATTGTAGTGCTTGTATCCCTTGGGCAGATTGTACAATCGGATCTAAGCAAGTCGGTTGATGCTTTTACCCAAGCACTGGGAGGAGGTTTTTTCGATTCACTCAAAGTAAAAGCAGCTCTTTTATGGGATAGTTCTCCTTTCGGGCCAAATACCATTGATAATGGTAAAAAAGGAAATCTGACCGATGCTCAATTTCGAGCGGCCATCAACGCTCAGTTAGGTTCAGCTCTCGATGATGCGACGTTTGATCGTTGTTGGAACGCTATGTGCGACACCATTACGGATGAAGTAGCAAAACAACTTAAGGAAGCTGAGCAATTTGCAAAGGAAAAAGGGATTGAATTCGCTGTCCCTTCCGCAACGAATCCAATCCAGTTTAATTTTATCAAGCAAGCCCTTACGGACAAAGCTATTACGCTGCTGGATAACGCGCACGTGATTACGTCGTATGAAGGTGCAGGCAAAGGCCAGCTTAATCAAAAAGAACTGGCGAAAATTGCCGTTACGGATAAAGGATATGATGTAGCAGGAACACGTATCATAACGCTTAACCGCGGCTATCAAGTGGCTGTGGATTTAGGGGTACAAAATGCAGGTGTTACCTATGTTCCATTCAATACGAATGAACCAGAGGCTTCGCTGTTAAACTCCTTGAAGCAAATTCCTGGAATCGAGCAACGTTCATCGATCTCGCCAAGCGTATCTTCATCCTCTACGGGTGTTCATGTGGCAAACGTAGTTGACCGCAGAAAGAGTGGGGAAGATAAAGGCGCAGGCGTAGGTGTATTTCAGTAAGCTACCCCCGCAAATGCCGCAAGATTTCCTCGGCAATGGCGCGATTGATGCCATCGACTTTCATCAAATCTTCAATCTTTGCATCGCCGACGGCTTTGGCCGAACCAAAATGCGTAAGTAGGGCTTTTTTCCGTTTTGCACCGATGCCGGTGATGCTATCGAGTGTCGATTGCCGAACGGATTGTCCGCGTTTCTTCCGATGTGACCCAATCGCATAACCATGCGCTTCATCGCGAAGCCGCTGGAGGTATTGTGCGAGCTGATCGGTTGGAGGTAGCGTAAAGGCTTCACGTCCCGGCAGATGGAATTGCTCTTCACCGACTTTGCGCCCGGGTCCTTTGGAAATACTGATCACCGCCTGATCGTGAATACCTAGTGTGGCAAGTGCTTGCAGCACGGCTTCCAAATGCGTCCTACCTCCATCAATCACCAGTAAATCCGGCCAGATACCGGAGGTGCGTTCGGGGGCATCTTTTTGTGCGCGTAAAAATCGGCGCGTGATAACCTCTCGCATCATGGCATAATCATCGCCAGGCTGGATGTTGGATCGGATAGTATGCCGTCGATAAGCCTGCCGCAGAAATCCTTTGCGGGTGGCGACAATCATCGCGCCAATCGGATAAGTTCCCATCGTATGGCTGTTGTCATAGACTTCAATGCGCTCAAGTTCGGCAAGCGGGCGTTCAATCAAAGTAGCAAGTTGAGCTAATAACTTGCCCTCTTTTTCTTCCGTCTCGTGGCGGCGTTTGAGTGCGGCTTGAGCATTACTTAGAGCGACTTCCAAAACTTTCTGTTTGTCACCGCCTTTGGGATGAAGGAGTTTTACTGTATATTCCGCAAGCATGGAGAGCGCTTCTTCAAGTATTTCCGGAGTCTCTACCGGATGACTTACCACGACTTGGCGAGGCGGCAGGTGGGTTTGGTAAAACTGCCCGATAAAGGCTTCCAGAATTTCGGCATCGCTTAAATCCTCTGTGCCGTTGGGGAAGTAGGACGCATTGCCAAAATTCTGTCCGCCGCGATAAAACAGTACCTCAATACAGCACTCCGCGCCGTTCCGATAAAGCCCGAGTATATCGGCATCCGAAAGTGTTGAAACATTCACATGCTGCGTGCTTTGGATATGCGTGAGTGCCGCAATCCGATCGCGATACCGTGCCGCTTCTTCATACTGCATGTTGCTGCTCGCGGCGTCCATCTTGCGTGCGAGGAGTTCCTGCACTTCACGGCTTTTACCCGATAAGAAATCCAGCGCTTGGGTCACAAGTTCGCGGTAATCGTCTCTTGTAATTTTCTCCACGCACGGAGCAGAGCAGCGCTTGATCTGATATTCAAGGCATGGCCGAACGCGGTTGGCGAAGAAATTATCCGAACAGGGACGGAGCAGAAAAATTTTCTGGAGTTGCGCGATTGCTTCATTCACACTGCCGGCGGAGGCAAAGGGGCCGAAATATTTTCCCTTCTGGTTTCGGCTCCCGCGATGTTTGGTAATGCGAGGATAAGGTTGATCGGTAGTCATCAAGATATAAGGGAAACTCTTATCGTCTTTAAGCAGGATATTATAGCGTGGCCGAAGATGCTTAATAATATTGGCTTCCAACAGCAAGGCCTCCGCTTCCGTGTGGGTGGTCTGGATTTCCATCGAGGCTGTGTGCGCAATCATCCGCTGTAGACGATACGGGAGTTTTTCCGGGTGGGTATAGGCCACAACGCGTTTGGAAAGATTCCGTGCCTTACCGACATAAAGGGGCTTGCCGACATGATCTAACATCCGATAAACACCGGGTGCATCGGTGAGGGTTGCCACCATCCGGCGGATGACTTCCACCCCGATGTCGGGAGATGTGTCAGAGTGCGAAGAAGCTGTTGTTATATCATCCATAGCAAGTCCAGGAATCCTGGTATATCGTGTATTGGGCTTGACTGATCTTCAATGAAGAGTTACCACTGTTTTGTCATTTGCCTCCATCATACAGTAGTGGCACAAGAGGGTCATGCTAAAAAAGCTTTTTAAGCTCATACCTTTGTCTCCCGTTATAACCATGCTCGGTTTGGGGAAAATTGAGTTTGGCCGCAATGTATGGCTTTCCATGATGGCTTGCGCTATTGCTTGGGTCGTTATTTTGGCTTGTGGCCTTTACGGCGAGAACATCTTCCTCTGGGGTGCTCCGCTTGCAGTCACCGCTTTTACCTTATTCGTTATCGGCACTGTAGTAGGCGGGCTATACCGGCTACAGGGCAATCTTTTAGGCGAAATGGTGATTGATCGCGTGGGGGGGATCATTCTTATGATCTGCCTTTGCCTTCCTTGGTGGGTGGCGGCCTATAGCGCTATTATCGGCGCGCTTATGGATACCTGCACCAAATTTCTGATGTGCGGAGTCATTATTCCGAAAATACTTTCATTCTGTGCAGTGTTCCCGTTGCCGTTCGTGCTTTATCACTTCTTCCTCGAGTGGGCAGTATGGCCACGCGACTGGCTGGAGCGGAATATGATGAACAGCAGCATCGGCGCGATTGTCGATGATATTTTTATCCCCATTTATATTGCCCTGATCCTTATCCTGGTATCCTTCTTCCCCATGAAGCTCGATATCCCAACCATGGTGAGGTATTACGAATATACCTTCCTGAAATCGTATATCACGATCAAAAATGAGAAAAATTACCGGATCGTAAAAGAAGCCATCGAGGAAAGTAAAAATTAACCATTTTCCGTTAGGGTCATAAACATAAGCCAACCCGCCTGGAGTTGGTCAAGATAAAGGAAGGAGTCTTTTATGCGTTATGCGGTCCTGATTGCCATTTCTTTCCTCCTTACCGGGTGCTTTTCCCTCTTTTAGCCCTAGGGTTTAGCGCCAGCCAGTGCCCATTTCAGGCCTTTCCTTGTACTCCAAGGTAAGGTGAGCTGATTATATTTTTCTTTACTTTCTCTGCCTCTGTCGTTATGGTGGCGCTGTGAAAAGTCGTGTTATTGTGCTGTTTTTAGGCTGCGACGAGAGAGTTCCTTTTTATTATTCTGTATTGTAAAGGTTTTTACGCGGTATGTCTCTGGCTGGGGCGAGTCTTATATTAATGTTGGGCATGAAGGCCTATGCGCCTCAAGCGCAAAATCCGTCTGCGGATACGGCTGCTATTCTCCCAAAAATTGGTCAAGCATTTACCCATCCGGAAACCTTGCTTCAAGGTACTGCAGTTCCCGCAGCGCCTGTTGCGGCTCCTACCACCGAAACGGTTGTATGGGAAGAGGGCAGCGGTTTGCCACCATTACCCTCTGTCGCCGTTGCACCTGAAGCAACCGGTGCTGTAACGCCTCCAACAGTTCCAGGATCGCCTACAGTAACCCTGCCAATTCCTACTCCGATAGCGGAAATCGCTGTAGCACCGCTGCCAACGCCTCCTGCGGCTCCCCTCGCACCGGCATCAAACGTGGCGAAAGCTCCGCTGCCTGAGGCTCCTTTAAAGGAAGTGAAATCGAAAGAAGTGTATAATGTTGCGAATGCAACAGCCACGACGACAGTGCCGACTTCGGATGCCGTGCCGGGCCTTCCAGCGCTTCCGTCTTTGACGATTACGGAAGAAAAAGAATCCAAGCCTGTCGTCACAACGCTGGCACCAGCACCTGTAGTCGCTCAGCCGAAGGCAGCGAAACAAGATGATGCATTTACTGCGACTCTTTCCTTTGACAGCGCGGGATCTCCAAAGAAAGACGATAAGACAGCAAAAGATAAAGATACAAAAGCGGTTCCTGCACCTGTTGTGCCGGTCATAGCGCCAGCCCTTCCTGTAGCTACAGAACCTGCAAAAGATGCCGCTAAATCAGCAGTGGCAGAAACAAAAACTGCTCCGGTTGCAGAGACGGCTAAATCTGCGGCAGAAGAAACGAAAAAAGCGGAAGCAAAAGCACCTGCATCGGTAGAAGAAGCAAAAAAATCGACGGCTGAAACGAAAGCGAAGCCTGAAGAAAAGGCACCAAAAGAAGCAAAGAAAGAGAAATCGGCTAAGGAAGCAGAGCACAATACGCTAACGGCGGCGGATCTCAATGAAGGCCTCGATGCTACGGATAAACGTGCAGCTTCTACCGAAGAATTAATGGAAGAACTGGATCTCGAAGTGCCGGAAATTCGGCGTCTTGTGCGTAATCTGAATGAAGAAGCAGAGGCGGGCGGAGATGTCCCTGCGAATGTGTCTGCTCAGAAAGGCGACCCATTGGCATCACGTTACCCGAAAGAGCCGTATGAGCCGAATGCTCCGCGTCCTGCGTTCAAATATCGTACAGATGTGCGCCCATCCGCTATTTATAAAAAAGAGTACAGCTACGAGAACAAGCACTTATCGCCTGCTACTTACCAAGGGGATTACGATAAGCAGTTCTTTGGTGCCGTAATGGACGGTAATTTAACCGCACTTCGGGCACTTCTGCCACGCATTAATAGCATTAATATGCAAGATTCAGAAGGGCTTACGCCGCTTCATCATGCAGCTCGCGTAGGGGATATCAACTCCGTACGTTTCTTGCTTGCGCAAAAAGCAGATCCGAATGCACAAGATTTTTCCGGTGTAACGGCACTCCATATTGCGGCAATTAACGACCGTCCGGATATTATTCATGCATTACGTTCCAATGGTGCAAGCACCCGTGTGGCGAATAAGGAAGGAAAACCCCCGCTCCTGTTTGCGCTGGAACGTCGTTTGTATACTATTGCGCCGATGCTGATGGGCCCCGATTTCGATGTGAATGGAAGATTGAAAAGCGGCGATACCTACCTCACCAGTGCAGTAAAAGCGGGTGATAGTTATCAAGCATCGTTCCTGTTGGATTATCGCGCGAATCCGAATGTTTCCGATGCGGAGGGCTATACTCCACTTATGTATGCTGCGCACCGTGGCGACAATATGTTGGTAAATGTTCTGATTGGACGTGGCGCGGATACCAGGCGGTTTGACACCTATGGTCGTAAAGCTGCCGATATTGCCAAGTTGGCAGGTAATATTGAACTTGCGCGCTACCTTGCAGGCATTGAATCTAGCCAAAAAACTCCAAGCGTAGGTAGCCCTGTTGACAGTGAGGAGGACCTCCTTCCACATCACCGTGAAGAGCCAGGCCTGGAAGATGAAGGCGATAAACATACGCAGTTGCTGCCTCAGCCTACCTATCGTATTGTCCGGACGGCAAGCACCTTCCATGCTTCTTATGAGGTTGCGGATGTAGCAAATCCGGCTATGGAAACAACGACAGAGCCGGCTGTTCCTGAGGAAACAAAACCCTCAGAAAAAACTTCGTCTTCTGATGTAAAAACCACAGACCAAACAGCGCCCGCTGCAGCTAAGGACGCAACAGTAGGTACAGATAATACCGATACGAAAAAAGAAGGCGAGAAAGTAAGCCCAGAGGCGGCTTCAAAGGATCCAAAAGCGACGGATGCTGCTCCAAAAACAGAAGAAAGCACGAAGCCAGAAGAAGTAAAAAAACTGGAAACGGAAACGGAAGAGAACAAAGACGCAAAGCCTGAAGGAAAGGCTCAAACGCCAGAAGCTACGCCAAAGGAGCCTGCTACCGATACAGAAGTAAAAACTCCGGATGCGGCTGAAAAACCTGGAGTTAAAGACGATAAGAACAAGTCAGTTAAACAGACCTCAGCAACTAAAGAAGCCGAAGATAAGAAAGCAAAAGAAGCAGTGCGTGCGCATCAAGTCACCGTTCCTTCTGTTGCAGAACCGAGAATAACCCGCCCGGTTGCTCCTACCGCACCCAAAATGACGGTTGAAACCAAAACCATCGAAAAACTTCCCAGCATTACGAACAGCCGTTCTAAAACCGAATAATCCGCGTTTCCTGCTTGTCATCTAAAAGTCTTTACGTTAAAACCGATTATAGATGAACGGCCTGTTTTCAGGCATTGAATTACTATTTCCGAAGGTATATTCCCATGACAAAACGTTTTGATAAATCGAAACTCCCAAGCCGCTATATCACCCAAGTCCACGGGTGCGAAGGCCGCAGAACCATGCTCTATCCGATGCAAACGGAACTCTATCCGCAAGGTTTAAAGGATGAGGATATCGACAAGCCGCTGGTTGGGGTCGTGAGTGCATGGAACGAGGCGGCACCGTGTAATATCGCGTTGCAGCGCCAGGCTCAGCCTGCGAAAAAGGGTGTAAAAGATGGCGGCGGAACGCCACGCGAATTTTGTACGATCACCGTGACCGACGGTATGGCGATGGGCCATCAAGGAATGAAATCCTCGTTGGTATCGCGTGAAGTCATTGCGGATTCTATTGAACTCACGGTGCGCGGCCATTGCTATGATGCGCTCGTAGGATTAGCCGGTTGCGATAAGTCGTTGCCAGGGATGATGATGGCGATGGTGCGCTTGAACATCCCTTCGGTATTTATGTATGGCGGCTCAATCCTTCCGGGACGTTTTAAAGGCAAAGATGTGACCATCGTTGATGTATTTGAAGCCGTTGGCCAGTGCGATGCTGGAAAAATGAGCAAAGAAGATTTGAAAGAATTGACCCGCAATGCTTGCCCTTCCGCGGGCGCATGCGGTGGCCAATTTACGGCGAATACGATGGCGTGTGTATCCGAAGCAATTGGATTGGCACTTCCGGGATCTTCTGGCGCTCCAGCTCCGTATGAAAACCGGGATGATTATGCCTATGCATCGGGTAAAGCGGTGATGGAATGTTTGGCCAAAGGCATCCGTCCGCGTGATATTGTCACACGTAAGTCGCTCGAAAATGCGGCAGTGATAGTCGCAGCGACGGGAGGTTCAACGAATGCAGGCCTTCACTTGCCAGCGTTAGCAAACGAATGTGGCATCGATTTCGATTTATTTGATGTGGGTGAAATCTTTAAGAAAACGCCGTACATCGCGGACTTGAAACCGGGTGGAAAATATGTCGCGAAAGATCTGTTTGAGATCGGCGGTGTGCAGGTCGTGTTAAAGACGCTGCTTGAAGGCGGTTACTTGCATGGTGATTGCTTGACGGTTACGGGTCGTACGATTGGAGAAGAACTTGAATCGGTTCAATTCCCGAAAAACCAGGATGTCGTTTACCCAGTGAGCAACCCGATTCGTCCGACCGGTGGTGTAGTGGCCTTGAAAGGGAATTTGGCGCCCGAAGGTGCGATTGTGAAAATCGCGGGTTTGAAGAATTTGAAACATACCGGCCCTGCACGTTGCTTTGATTGCGAAGAAGATGCATTTAAAGCCGTTGAGAAACATGATTATAAAGATGGCGATGTGCTTGTGATCCGTTATGAAGGGCCAAAAGGAGGCCCGGGCATGCGTGAAATGCTCTCCACTACCGCAGCGCTTTATGGACAAGGTGCAGGTGAAACTGTGGCACTCATTACCGATGGGCGTTTCTCTGGCGGTACGCGTGGATTCTGTATTGGTCACGTAGGGCCGGAAGCGGCAGTGGGTGGTCCGATTGGATTGCTCAAAGACGGTGATATCATCACGATTGATGCGGTGGAAGGTACGATCCATGTGGATTTAAGCGATGCAGAGCTTGCGGAACGTCGCAAAAACTGGAAGCCTCGCCAGAATAATTACCAATCCGGTACGCTCTGGAAATATGCACAAAGTGTTGGAAGTTCTCAGTATGGTGCGGTGACGCATCCAGGTGGGAAGGCCGAGAAACACGTTTATGCGGATATCTAGGAGAAATTTACTATACCTTGCTGCAAATGTATTTCCCTGCGATTCGGTGCTCACGTACTCTTGCGTACGCTCCGCTCTGATTCTCAGGAAATCCCATTTTTGCTGATGGTCTAGTAAATTTCATGATAGACGGTACAAAGGTATTATTTTCTAACGTGAAGGAAACTCCATGCCATTTAAAGGTACTGCATTTGTCACGGGAGGCGCTAAGCGCATAGGTCGGGCGATCGTCCTGGCCTTGGCAGAAAGCGGCTATGATATTGCATTGCATTACTATACCTCCAAAGAAGATGCCGAAACTACCGCCGAACGTGTGAGGCTATTGGGTCGGAAGTGCGAATTGTTCGGGACGGATCTTGCGGATACCGAAGGGCTCGATGCGCTGGTGCAAAGCGTGGTGAGGCATTTCCCGGATTGCCGGGTGCTGGTGAATAACGCATCGATCTTTGAACGCGCTACACTCAAAGAAACCGATATTGAGCTCTTATCGCGCACCATGGCGATTAATCTGCATGCGCCGGTGTTGTTATCCCGGGCTTTTGCGCAGTATTGCAAGCAGGGTGTAATTGTGAATTTGGTCGATAGCCACGTTACCCAATATCATGGTGCGTTCTTCGCGTACCTCTTAAGCAAAAAAACACTGGCAGCCTTTACCCAAATGGCAGCACGGGAATTGGGGCCGGATATCCGAGTGAATGCGGTCTGCCCAGGTGTTGCACTTCCGGGTGAAGAATTTGCGGGTTATGTGAAATCCAAAGAGCCAACATTACCGCTCAAACAAATCGCTACCTCAGAAGATGTCGCCAAAGCAGTACTTACTTGCATCCGTGAAACCTATATGACGGGCCAATGTGTGTTTGTGGATGGGGGAGAGCATCTGCTATGAGAAACACGATCATCCGCATCAAAGAATGGCGCACGCACGCGATTGTTGGGGTGCATGCCTGGGAACAAGAGCAGCCGCGCAGTTTGTTGTTGAGCTTGGAGTTAACGTTAAAGCCAGGCCTCGCATTTACAAACGACGCGATTGATGAAACCGTGGACTATGATGCGCTGACACAAGAGATCGCAGCACTCCTTGCAGAACGACGCTTCCAGCTGATCGAAACCGTTGCGGAGCTGGTACTCGGATATGTATTGAAGCATCCGCTGGTGGAATCCGCTTCCGTGGAAGTCGATAAGCCAGGAGCGGTTACGGGCGCGCGATCGATATCGGTGATTAGGGCCTCTTCTACATGACGCGTACTTCGGAGTTTCCTCTCATTGAAACAGCGCGCTGCCATATTCGTCTGGCAACCCTAGAGGAAGCACCAATGCTCGCGGAATTCCACGCAAAGAACCGGGAGCATCTTCTTCCCTGGGAGCCATTCCAACCGGAATCCTATTACACCGCGGCCTATTGGCAACAGCGCATCGCGCAGGATATCGAAACGTTTTTACGGGGAAGTGCCGTGCGGTTGGTCGTGTTGCATAAGGAAACAGGGGAGATCATAGGCTGTATCAACTATTTCCATGTCCATCCAAGTGGATCGAGATATTGCACCTTGGGCTATAAGGTAGGCAAAGCATGGGAAGGCCAGGGGTATATGACCGAAACCATTGGTGCGGCGAACCGTTATATTTTCGAAAGCTTAAATTTGTATCGCATCCAGGCAAATTACCTTCCGAGAAATACCCGAAGTGCGAAGTTATTGCGTCGTCTAGGTTTTGCGGTAGAGGGATTTATTCCCGAATTCCTTGAGATTAACGGTGTACGAGAAGACCATATCCTCACTTCGCTGCGTCCGAACCAACGTCCGCCTTCGTGCTTGCGCAAGCTCTATGATGCCTGTGTTGCCTATCCCCTCTTTACCCTTTGGCGTTTACTCAAATAGTTTCTGATATCAAGAGGCTATGCCCAGTTTATCGAGGTCGAGAAGGCGTTGCGCAGCTATCTTTCGGGCTCCGCATGAAGTCTACACCCTTTTAAGCATAACCTGTTTCATTAAGACCCACTGCATCATGAGCGGGGAAATCAACAATTTTCCTTGCCAGAGTGAGGGTATGCCGCGTTGGGCTATACGTTCCAAATAGCTCTCCGCAAGGGTTGAGAGCAGGAAAAGTGGGCGTAATTGGGGATCGGAAGGAGCAGTCCCTTCTTTCATCTTCGCAATCTGTTCTTTCGCATGGATAAGTAGGGGTTGGATTAGCACATCGTGCAAAGGCGTAGATTCGCTATAAACCTCTTCCGGCTTTATCCCTGTTTCTTCGAGTAATGATGTGGGGAAGAAACAATAATTGCGTTGTCGTGCGCGGGGAAGCGATAGCAAAAGTTCTATGGTTCCCCAGGCCGATGCGGCGTGTGAGAGTTTAAGAGAAAAGGGATCGCCGTTTAAGCACATAGCCCCAAGCATGAAGAGGCTTCCATATTTATTGGTGATATAGGCATAAAGCGCCTCTGGGGTAGCAAACGGCAACGGCTCAAGTTCAGCTTCGTGTGCATTTAATAACGTCTCAAACATTTCATAAGGCAACGGTGTGCGCGTATGAAGTTCACCTAATGCCAGGGCTATGGGATGGCCTTGAGCAGGTTTTCCTTCTGTGATGCTTTTGATCGCATCCCTCCACCATTGCAGCCGGATAAGACCCACCATCGGCTCGCTTACTTTATCGGGTATTGTTGATAGCTCATATTCGAGTGCAAAAAGCGTAAATAGCGCCTCGCGCGCTTGCGCATCCTTTGCAAACAGAGCACACAGGTACAAAGGTTTTCGGTGAAGGCGGAGAATATCGCCGCAAGGGGAAAGCGTAGACGGTGGCATGGTGCTCCTGGAAGTAGGCTCAATAAATCATTGCAAATTCAGGCAGAGGCGATTAGGATCAACCATCCTGTTACCTTAGTTCAAGGATACCCTATGTTTCTCACAAAACGTGCGTTTTGTAAAATGATGATTGGGGCTTCGAGTGTCCTGGCGATGCTTCCTGTGAAAGGAGCATTCGCGTCAGGAACCGAACGGGCAGGCGAGATAATCAACCCACTCAAATCCAACGGGAGCAAAACCATGACTTTTACTTTACCTCCATTACCTTACGCGCAAGACGCACTTGAGCCACATATCACGGCAAATACCTTAAGCTTCCATTACGGTAAGCACCATCAAGCCTATGTGACGAATTTGAATAAACTGGTTGAAGGCACGGATCTCGCAAATGCTTCACTCGAAGAAGTGATCAAGAAAAGTGCAGGCGATGCAACCAAAGCAGGAATTTTTAACAATTCTGCGCAAGTGTGGAACCATACCTTCTACTGGCACTCAATGAAGCCACAAGGTGGTGGAAAACCACAAGGTTCATTGGCGAAGCAAATCGAAGCAGATTTTGGAAGCTACGATAAGTTTGTAGAAGAATTTAAGAACGCAGCAACCACCCAATTCGGAAGCGGTTGGGCATGGTTGGTGGTCGATGGAAGCGGTAAGCTGAAAGTCACTAAAACCGGCAATGCCGATTTGCCGATGGTGCATGGTCAGACCGCGATCTTAACAATCGACGTATGGGAGCACGCCTATTATCTCGATTTCCAAAACCGTCGTCCGGATTATATCAGTACATTCCTCGATAAACTCGCCAACTGGCAGTTCGCACAGGAAAATTTCGATAAAGCCCAAAAGGCAAAAGCGGCGTAGGCTTGCTGTAGATAAATTCCTTGAGGCCCGGAAGCGAGAGCTCCGGGCTTCTTGCATCATAGCGCTTGATTTTCCAGCCACTAAGCCTTAGAAACAAAGCTATTATTAACAACGCCTAACCGATGGAATTCCCATGTCATTGACCGTAGAAGACGTAAAAAAGATTGCCAAACTCTCCCGTATCCGTTTGAAAGAGGAAGAAATTCCA
This sequence comes from Rickettsiales bacterium, assembly GCA_021156175.1. Lineage (GTDB taxonomy): Bacteria > Pseudomonadota > Alphaproteobacteria > Rickettsiales > JAJNBL01 > JAJNBL01. The sequence continues at coordinate 6,069 of JAJNBL010000002.1, read as the reverse complement.
CGTTTTCAAGCAGAAATATCATCGATATTGCAGTGGGTTGAGCAGTTGCAGGAGGTGAATACCGATAACGTGCCCGTGCTGGCGTCGGTGGCCCATGTATCCCTGCCCCAGCGCAAAGACGAAGTGACGGATGGCAATATCCAGGCCGATGTGCTCAAAAATGCTCCGCATGCCGAATATGGCTGCTTCCTCGTACCCAAGGTTGTTGAATAAGGAATCCTTATGACCGAACTCGCTAAATTGACCATTGCCGAAGCCCGCACCGCATTACAAAAAAAGGCGCTGACCAGCGTTGAGCTGACGACAGCCCATATTAAAGCGGTTGAAAACATCCGTGACTTGAACGCTTATATTATCGAAACGCCCGAGATTGCCCTTGAAGCGGCGAAAGCCTCCGATGCGCGTCGTGCAAAAGGCGAAGTCGGCAAGATGGAAGGGATTCCGGTTGCTGTAAAAGATTTGTTCTGTACGAAAGGGGTTCGTTCCACATCGTGTTCACATATTCTGGATGGCTTTACGCCGACCTATGAATCCACTGTGACGGAAAACCTGTTCCGCGAAGGTGGGATTATGGTTGGGAAAACCAACATGGATGAATTTGCGATGGGCTCTGCGAACATCACCAGCTATTACGGTCCGGTGAAAAACCCATGGGTTAGGAAAGACGGCACGGAAGTGGTGCCGGGCGGATCTTCGGGTGGATCTTCTGCCGCCGTTGCGGCCTATGCCTGTATGGGTGCTTTGGGAAGCGATACCGGTGGTTCAATCCGCCAGCCAGCGGCATTTACTGGAACCGTTGGAATAAAGCCAACCTACGGGCGTTGCTCGCGCTATGGCATGATTGCCTTTGCAAGTTCGCTCGATCAAGCGGGTGTATTTACGCGTAATGTGCGCGATGCGGCGATTATGCTGGAATCGATTTGTGGGCATGACCCAAAAGATTCCACCTCTTCGCTCGTTAAAACTCCAAACTTTGAAGCTGCATTGACCGGGAATATTAAGGGACTCCGCATCGGTATCCCGCACGAATACCATGCCGAAAATATGCCAGAAGAAGTTGAGCGCATGTGGTTTAAAGGTCGCGAGTGGCTAGAACAAGCGGGTGCTGAGATCGTGAATGTGAGTTTGCCGCATACAAAATATGCACTGCCGACCTATTACATCATCGCACCAGCCGAGGCTTCTTCGAACCTCGCACGTTACGATGGCGTGCGTTATGGCTTGCGGGTTTATGACGAGGGCGATTCGCTGAATGATATGTACGAGAAAACGCGTGCGGCAGGTTTTGGGCACGAAGTGAAGCGCCGGATCATGACGGGTACGTATGTACTCTCTGCCGGCTATTACGACGCATATTACACCAAAGCGCAGCGGGTACGTTCGCTGATTGCCAAAGACTTCACCGATGCATTCCAGAAAGTCGATGTACTGCTAACACCTGCAACGCCGACTCCAGCCTTTGCGGTGGGCGAGAAGATGGATCCGGTTACGATGTACTTGAATGACGTCTTTACCGTGCCTGCGAGCTTGGCAGGATTGCCAGGTCTGGTGCTGCCTTCAGGGCTAGCAAGCAATGGCCTGCCACTAGGATTGCAGCTTACCGGCAAACCGTTTGATGAAGAGATGGTATTCCGAGTTGCTGGTATCTTAGAAGAAGCGGCAGAATTTCAATTGACCCCACAGCGCGCAGCGGCGTAAGGGAGGAGCAAATTATGACACAGATCGTTAAAGGCAATACAGGGGATTGGGAATTGGTGATCGGACTCGAAGTCCATGCGCAAATTTCGTCCAACTCCAAACTTTTTTCTGGCTCTTCGACCGAATTCGGTGCGGAACCCAACCAGCAAGTATCGCTGGTCGATGCAGCGATGCCGGGTATGCTTCCCGTGATTAACAGCTATTGCATTCAGCAGGCGGTGCGTACGGGGCTGGGGATTAATGCGAAGATCAATCTCACTTCCGTGTTTGATCGTAAAAATTATTTTTACGCGGACTTGCCGCAAGGCTATCAAATTTCTCAATTTACCCAACCGCTTGTAGGCGAGGGGATTGTGGTGCTTGATATGAAAGATGGCACAACGCGGAGTATTGGAGTGGAGCGTATCCACGTGGAGCAGGATGCAGGGAAATCCATGCACGATCAAAGCCCGAAATACAGCTTTATCGATCTTAACCGCTCCGGCATTGCACTGATGGAGATCGTCTCGAAGCCCGAGATGCGTTCGTCCGAAGAAGCGGCGGAATACATGAAAAAACTTCGCAGCATTGTGCGCTATTTGGGCACGTGCGATGGTGATATGGAAAAAGGCTCGATGCGCTGCGATGCAAACGTATCCGTGCGCCGTGTGGGCGAGAAAAAACTCGGCACACGCTGTGAAATCAAGAATTTGAACTCTGTGCGCTTCCTCATAAAAGCGATCGATTTCGAGGCGGAGCGCCAAGTGGAATTGCTCGAGAGTGGCGGAAAAGTAGTGCAAGAAACTCGACTGTTTGATACCAGCACCGGCGAAACACGTACCATGCGCAGCAAAGAAGATGCGCATGATTACCGCTATTTCCCCGATCCTGATTTATTGCCACTCGAAATTTCTGAAAGTTTCATACAGAAAATTCGTGAGGATTTGCCGGAACTTCCCGATCAGAAAAAGGCGAGATATATCAGTGAGATGGGATTGTCGGCGTATGATGCTAGCGTGATTGTGGCGGATAAAGAAACGGCGATTTATTTCGAAGAAGCATCCAAGGGGCATGATACCAAAACCGCAGCGAATTGGTTGACGGCTGAACTCTTTGGGCGCTTGAATAAAGCGGGTCTTGCGATCACCGAATCACCCGTCAGCGCACAGCAATTTGGGAAACTTCTGGGTCTTATGGAAGACAGCACTATTTCCGGAAAAATTGCGAAAGAAGTGCTCGATATCATGTGCGAGACGCGCCAAGATCCGGATGTGATCGTGAAAGAACGTGGGCTTGTGCAAGTCACGGATACCGGGGCTATTGAAAAGATAGTTGATGCGGTTATGGCTGAAAATGGAGATAAGGTAACCGAATACCGTTCGGGTAAAGATAAACTCTTTGGATTCTTCGTCGGCCAGGTGATGAAAGCGTCACAAGGGAAGGCGAATCCGGAAGCGGTGAATGATATTCTCAAAAAGAAACTAGCTGCGTAAGAGAGAAAAAATGAAATATCTTGTAACCGTCTTATTTGCGCTCTCCCTTTCTGGCTGTTCGGCTTATGTCGGGAGGCAGTATGATACGCTAAGGCTTCTTCCGGCCTCTCCTTCGAGTCCGAAGCAGCGCATCATTGTGAGTGCCGAATATTCCTATAACGGGAAGCGTCTCTCTTGGCGGGATAACAGCCTTCGGAGCACGATGCAAGAAGCGCTCGAAGATACCGGCTATTTCACGATCATAAAAGGGGAAGAAGCCAAGACGTTGGGAGGAATGTTGCCGACCGTGCGTTTTGCCTTAAATGATGAAACTTCCACATCCGAAGATTTCTGGAAAGGGGCATTATCCGCTTGTACCCTCTTCATCGTGGGCAATAAGGTGACGCATCCTTATACGGTCGATATTACCTATATTATGCCCGATGGTATGCCGCCGCTTAATAAGCGATATACGCATAGCTTGGTGACGAGTGAGGGGATTTTTGTAAGTGACCCAGAAGATGTACGTGAAATCTCGCGCTTTGGAAGTCTAAGAGAGATGCTAGATGATGTCGTAAAGGCCTTTATCCTTGATCTACAGCATTCATTCGAGGAGCCGGCGTCCAGAGGGCCTGCAGCTGCGTCTTCTCTATAGCTATTCCTCTAATTCTTCACGAGAGGCAACCCGCAATGGGGATGTTTCCGGCATGCTGGCAATCAATGTATTTAGGTCATTCCGGTAAGCAATAAACTGCTTAAGGGCTTTGCCCGCTAACTGGGTGCGAGGCGCGAATTTCACTTTACTTGGATTCACCTGTTGCCCAGCTTTAATAATCTCATAATGCAGATGTGGGCCAGTCGAGCGCCCTGTAGTCCCTACATAACCGATAATATCCCCCTGTTTAACCCGTACGCCTGGGCGAATACCCTTTTTAAATCGCGTGAGATGCGCATAAGCGGAAGCAAATGTAGCATTGTGTTTGATGCGGACATAATTTCCATAGGCTCCAAAGTGATTTGCGCGCTCAATAACGCCATTCCCTGAGGCATAAATAGGTGTTCCGGTGGGGGCGGCAAAATCGACCCCCTTATGCATCTTGGTATAGCCGAGTACCGGATGCCTACGTGTTCCAAATCCTGAAGTTAGACGAGCCCCATCAATGGGTGTCCGGAGCAATGCTTTACGGACTGTTTTGCCTTCAGGAGTGTAATATTCAGGAAAGCCCTCAGGCGAGTTATGGAGATAGATCTCGAGCGGCTTATTATCAGTATAAAGGCGGGCATAAAGGAGTTTGCCATTCTTGGCGAGCGAACCATCCGGACGGTAAAGTCCTTCAAAGAACACATCAATCGTATCGCCTTTCTGGATATCCCGTTGGAAGTCTACATCGTAACTATAGGCCTGGATGATATTCATAAGCAGAGGCTCAGGAACGCCCGCCTCCACTGCCGAAGCATAGAGGCTTGATTCAATCGTGGCCCGAACTTTATGTGTTTTCTTGATAAGAAGCGTATAAATAGGCTGGGCAATATAACCCTCTCCATCCCAGGCAACTTGTATGGTCAGGTCCTTACTTTCTTTGATGGCCAGGTGCTCAAGATGCACATCCCCGTCGCCGGAATCTACAAAACGTACAGCAACAAATTGCCCCACACGGAGGCGAGAGGGGTTATAATAGCCCTTTAAGGCGGAAACGGCTGGTAATGCGGTCGAAAGCGGAATGCCTAGGCGATCAAGCATAACCGAAAGCGTATCCCCTGGAGCTACTTTGAGAAGGGCTTCATAGTGGTCAAAATTCTCAGTGTTTTGCGTAGGATCTACCGCTGAAGGCGGAAAATTAGTGGGATCTGAAACAAAAAAGGCATTAGCGGCCTGGGTCGTGATTTTGAGGATACTGGCGTCAGAAGGGCGATATTGGCCAAATAGGCAAGGAAGCAGAAGGCATAACCCTACGCCACAATAGCACAAATACGTTTTCCACCGTCTAAAAAAAGGCAAGCCACTTTCTCCCGTAATAATGCCAAGTCTTGTGTCCGTACTGTGCGCAATACAGACATTTCCCATGACTACACCCTTATTTTAACGTGAAAAGCTTAAAAAGCTGTTTAGGGCAGGTTTCGTTAATTATCTGTTAACAGAGGAGAATTTTGGCCAAGAAAAAATTATATGAAAAAAAGTGAAAAGAGGTGTTGACAGGAGGGGGTAGTGGCTCTATAAGTCTGCCTCCCGACAGATGCTCCTCTAAGAAGCTTTCTGACGGGTCTCGAAGCACCGATTTATTTTAGATAAAAAAGTGCTTGACTGGGAAAATTAGCCGGCTATTATGGCCAGCCTCCTCCGGGAGAAAAGCTCTTTGAAATTGTGAAGAAACGATGAGGAAGAGAAGCAAAGGCAGCGGGGTGACTCGTATTTAGTTCACGCTGTTTAGTTTCTTTTTTCAAAATAAGCTAATGTCATGTAATTTATTATGTGACACACAGCGTGCAAGTAAACGTAAAATTTCTTTGATACTGCTTTTGCAGTTATCGGGATCAAAACTTGAGAGTTTGATCCTGGCTCAGAACGAACGCTGGCGGCAGGCTTAACACATGCAAGTCGAACGTGAAAGTCCCTTCGGGGGCGAGTAAAGTGGCAGACGGGTGCGTAACACGTGGGAATCTACCTTTGAGTTCGGAATAACACAGGGAAACTTGTGCTAATACCGGATACGCCCTTCGGGGGAAAGATTTATTGCTCAAGGATGAGCCCGCGGCCGATTAGCTAGTTGGTAGGGTAATGGCCTACCAAGGCAATGATCGGTAGCTGGTCTGAGAGGATGATCAGCCACACTGGAACTGAGACACGGTCCAGACTCCTACGGGAGGCAGCAGTGGGGAATATTGGACAATGGGCGAAAGCCTGATCCAGCCATGCCGCGTG